>NZ_CP119409.1:4074320-4376141 GCF_029223885.1 Pararhizobium gei
GAAACGACGCCGATGGATTTCGTCGAGGTACGGCGCACAGCTTCGGCAATGGTCTCGACCCTGGGGTCGTCAAGGCTGGAAGGCGTGCGATCGGCATAGACGCCGAGCGCATTGACCGCCGCCTTGTGGCCGGTCATGTAGGCCGACATGGTGTTGGCGCTGTCCGTTGCGATCGCGTCCGTGGCGGATGTGCCGATGAAGGCCATGCGGTCAAGATCGTCCATGTTCAGGCGGCCATTGGCCTTGCCTTCGGTCATGCCCTTGGACATCAGACGCGCGCCGGTGCGGTGCGCCACCGACAAGCCATCGGCAAGAAGGAAGATGACGTTCTTCGCCTTCGGCGCTTCGGCTGTGCCGTAGACATCCCAGGTTACGGATTTGGTCTCGGTGCCCGAGGTAACGTCCACTTTATAGGCGCCCGGCTTGGAAAGCTTCAGTGCGCGCAGAACAAGCGCTGACCCCAGGCTTTTGTCTTCCTTGCCTTTTTCATCGGCAACGAATTCGGCATCCGACCCGAACAGGGTCTTGTAGTCTTCGCCGTTGACGGTGACCTTTACATCTTCCGGCTTCACGACGCCGTTCAGCTCGACCTTGAAATCGAAGGGCGAACCGGCGAGGATCGTTGCCCTGTCCAGCGGATAGACGGTGGTGGCATGGGCGGCGCCCGTAAGAATGGTCGTGGCGGCGAGTGCCGCAAGAAGAAGACGCATGTAAAACCTCGCTTTTGACATCGTGCGTTGGCGGATGTGGCTGCAATATCGTCTGTCCGTGACGGCTGCATGACGCCGTAGTTTTCCAACCGTTCTCATTTCAGCCACCGCAGGCAGATGCCAGACCAAGCAATTCAACGAAACGCCGGTTTTGAACAGAGGCAGCATCGGGCTCGACAGCGTGAAGCCGCCTGAAAGAGCCTGCCCGATAAGCACGGCCTCTTCTGCCGCGCACGCATGCAGCGCATCACGGTCGCAACAGAACAGACGGGGGTGCTGGCGATGCCCGATTTCCTTGCCGTTCAAATAATGAGACAGGCAATTTCACCGCGATTTTTGATCGGAAAATCCCGCCTTACAACGGTATCGTATCGTGCTTGCGCCACAGTTGCTCTTTGCGCTTGCCCTTAAGCGAGGCAAACGCTCGCGCAATCCTGCGACGGGATGAGTGCGGCATGATCACTTCATCGATAAAACCGCGTTCGGCGGCGATGAAGGGGGTGGCGAAGCGTTCCTCGTATTCCTTTGTGCGTCCTGCGATCTTTTGTGCATCGCCCAGTTCGGAGCGGTACAGGATTTCGGTGGCGCCCTTGGCGCCCATGACGGCGATTTCGGCGGTTGGCCAGGCATAATTGATGTCCGCCCCGATATGCTTCGAGGCCATCACGTCATAGGCGCCGCCATAGGCTTTTCGCGTGATCAGCGTCACCATCGGCACGGTTGCCTGTGAATAGGCAAACAGCAGCTTGGCACCGTGCTTGATGACACCGCCATATTCCTGCGCGACACCGGGCAGGAAGCCGGGAACATCGACCAGCGTCAGGATGGGAATCGAAAAGGCATCGCAGAAGCGAACGAAACGGGCAGCCTTTCGCGAGCTGTCAATATCCAGGCAGCCAGCCAGAACCATAGGCTGGTTGGCGACGACGCCGACCGTCTGTCCTTCGAGCCGCATGAAGCCGGTGATGATGTTTTTCGCAAAGGCTTCCTGCAGTTCGAAGAAATCGCCCTCGTCGGCGACCGCGTGGATGAGTTCCTTCATATCATAGGGTTTGGTGGAACTGCCCGGGATCAGCGTGTCGAGCCGCATCTCGATGCGGGCCGGATCGTCATGGAACGGTCGTACTGGCGGCTTCTCACGGTTGTTGGCCGGCAGGAAATCGAACAGCAAGCGCACATGCTCCAGCGTTTCGATATCGTTCTCGTAAGATCCATCGGCGACGGAGGATTTTTTCGTGTGCGTGCACGCACCGCCCAGTTCTTCGGCCGTGACGATCTCGTTGGTGACCGTCTTGACCACATCCGGGCCGGTGACGAACATGTAGGAACTGTCGCGCACCATGAAGATGAAGTCGGTCATGGCAGGCGAATAGACAGCGCCGCCGGCGCAGGGACCCATGATGACCGAAATCTGCGGAATGACGCCCGACGCCTCGGCATTGCGGCGGAAGACCTCGGCATAGCCGGCAAGCGAGGAAACGCCTTCCTGGATGCGGGCACCTCCGGAATCGTTCAACCCGATCACCGGCGCGCCGTTTCGCATGGCCATATCCATGACCTTGCAGATTTTCTGGGCATGGGTTTCCGACAGCGAACCGCCGAGAACCGTGAAATCCTGGGAGAAGACGTAAACCTGCCGGCCGTTGATCGTGCCCCAGCCCGTGACGACACCGTCGCCTGCGACCTTCTGTTCAGCCATACCGAAATCCACCGCACGGTGGGTGACGTACATGTCGTATTCCTCGAACGAATCTTCGTCCAGAAGAACCTCGAGCCGCTCCCGCGCCGTCAGCTTGCCCTTGGCATGCTGCGCGTCGATGCGCTTTTTCCCGCCGCCGAGCCTTGCCTCGGTTCGCCGCGCCTCAAGCTGCTCTAAAACGACCCGCATTTTTCCTCCTCGAAGACTGCGCATGGCAATCCTGTAGCCAATGCCAGAAGTTCACAAAAGCGTTGGCCGTGCAAGGACGGGTACATCATAAAATAGTAGTGGAGAACTTGAATTGTGCCCGGCAACAGCCGACGGGCGGCCCCTTTAATCCGCCTTCATCAGCGCGGCCATGTTGCGCCTGATGTCGTGAGATAGATGGCATAAAGCGACTGTGTGGCCGTGATGAACAGACGGTTGCGGCGCTGGCCGCCAAACGTAAGATTGGCGACCGTCTGCGGCACCTTGATCTTGCCGATCAGGGTGCCGTCAGGCGCAAAGCAGTGCACTCCATCGGCAGCGCTAGACCAGAGATTGCCGCTCACATCGACGCGCAGTCCATCCGGAATACCATTATCGATCGTGCAGAAAGCCCTTCCGCCCGACAGCGACCCGTTGGGGCCGATGTCAAAAAGCCGAATATGGCGAGCCGCGGTTTCGTCGTGGCTGGCACCGCTGTCGGCGACATAGAGCTTGGTTTCGTCCGGTGAAAAGGCCAGGCCGTTCGGCTGCAGAAAATCGCTGACCACAGCGGCGAGATCGCCGGTGGAGGGATCCAGCCGGTAGACATTGCGGGTCGGCTGTTCCGGATTTGCCTGATACCCTTCGTAATCCGATAGAATGCCGTAGGTCGGATCGGTGAACCAGATGGTGTCGTCCGAGCGGACGATCACATCGTTGGGAGAATTGAGCCGTCTGCCCTGATAGCTGTCGGCCAGAACCGTGATCGAGCCATCCGTCTCCGTGCGGGTGACGCGCCGTGTGCCGTGCTCGCAGGAAATCAACCGGCCCTGCCGGTCGCGGGTATTGCCGTTGGTGAAGTTCGACGGTGCGCGGAACACGGAGACCCCGCCATCCGGCACCCAGCGCATCATCCGCTG
Organism: Pararhizobium gei; assembly: GCF_029223885.1. Classification (NCBI taxonomy): domain Bacteria; kingdom Pseudomonadati; phylum Pseudomonadota; class Alphaproteobacteria; order Hyphomicrobiales; family Rhizobiaceae; genus Pararhizobium; species Pararhizobium gei. The sequence goes on from NZ_CP119409.1 coordinate 4,077,836, forward strand.
GTTGGGAATGTCGCTCCAGACGAGGTGTTGCGCATCGTCGAACCAGACCGGGCCTTCGGCCCAACGGCAGCCGGTGCAAAGTTCTTCAAGCGCGACACTGCCGATGAACAGCGCCTTGAATCTTGGATCATGGACTTCGTAGGGAGATGTTTGAAGCATGGGACTGGACCGGACTAACGTTGGTTTGGATTGCGGCCGCCTGCGACCACGATGACGGCAATGATGATGAGGCCCGTCATGATCAGCCTGATGCCGGCGCCGGCCCCATAGGTATTGAGCATGGAGACGACAAGAAACATGAAAAGCGAGGCTCCCCAGATTCCGGCCACGTTGCTGTTGCCGCCGGCAACCGCCGTGCCGCCGATGACGACGACGGCGATCGACATCAGCAGATATTCCGATCCCATGTTGAGCGCGGCACCGCCGGAGAAACTGGCAAGCAGGTAGCCGCAGATCGCGGCCAGAACGGAACAAAGGACATAGGTGGCGAAGCGCGTGCCATCGACGGGGATGCCGGCCATCCGGGCGGCGCGGATGCTCTGGCCGATCGCCGCGATCCAGCGTCCGTAGACCGTCTTTTGCAAGAGGATGAAAGCGAGAACCGAGAGGATCAAGGCAACGAGAGCGACATTCGGGATCCCGATCGTCGTCGCTGTGGTGAATTTAGCGAGGGCTTCCGGCGGTTTGATGCGAAGGCCGCGATTGGTCCAGATCGCCGTTGATTGGACGATGAAGCTCATCGACAGCGTCGCGATGATCGGCGGGATCTGCAGGAGCTTGATCAGGGCATAATTGCCGATGCCGACCGCGACGCCGATGGCAATGGCGACGGCAAGTCCCGGCAGGATCAGTGAGTTATCGACCTGCATGAATTTCAGGGCGACTGTGCCCGCAAGCGTCATGGTGGCAGGAACGCAGAGATCGATATTGCCCGGCCCAAGCGTGATCACGAACATCTGGCCGATACCGACAAGGATGGAGAAGGCCGCAAATGTCAGCGCCGCCTGGCTGAGGCCGATTGTGCCTGCACCGCCGGTAAACAGGAGCGTGGCGATCCAGACGACGAAGGCGGCGACAAAAGACCAGATCCAGGCTTTGCGCGATAAAATAGCGAACGTCTTCATCATTGCTTCCCCCGGTTCTCGAGGAGATTGAGCAACAGACGGAGCCCCAGCACGACGATCAGGATCGCACCCTGCGCGCCGATCTGCCAGTCCGGCGAGATGCGCAGGAACGAAAGAAACGAACCGGCAAGCGTCAGCGTCAATGCGCCGATAACCGCGCCGATCGGAGAGACCCGGCCGCCCGTGAACTCGCCCCCGCCCAGAATGACACCGGCAATCGACAGAAGCGTGTAGCGAAGCGCGATATTGGCGTCGGCGGAGGTCGTCAGTCCCACCAGCGAGATGCCGGCGAGAATAGCAAAAAGCGCTGCAAGCGCGTAGGTCGCCGCCCGGGCTCCCAGGATGGACCAGCCGGCGCGCTCCACGGACCGGGCATTGCCGCCGACGCCGCGCAGGATGACGCCGAAGGAGGAGCGCATGATGACGAAATGCGAGACCGCTGCAATGATGACGCAGGCGATGATTGCCATCGGGACCAGCGGTGGTCGCGAGATCATCACGGCCCGCGCCCATTCCGGCGCCTGCCCGCCCGGCGCTGGCAGTATGAGGACTGCAAGGCCGCTCCAGACGAAACTCATGCCGAGCGTGACGACGATGGACGGAAGATTGCGGGCATGAATCAGAATGCCAAGTGCAGCATAGACGGCAATCGAGGCGGCAAGGATGAGAATTCCAATGACGGGAGTGGCCTGCAGGAATGTCGCAGCGACACAGGCAACGAAACTGACGAAAGTCCCCATCGACAGATCCAGATCGTTGACCGTCATGATGAGCATCTGGGCGATGGTGGCGAGCGCAATCGGTACTGCCAGATTGAAAAGAAGGTTCAGTCCGATATAGCTCATGGCCCGCGGCTGCAGGTAGAAGACGGAGATCAAGAGAATGGTCAGCGACAAGGCGGGTAGCAAAAGACGGATTGTATCAGAGGATAGGACTTTCCTCATGCTGCGGCACCCATGAAGGAAGCGGCCAGGACATTCTTCTCCGTCACGGTGTCTCCCTTGAGTTCGGCGACGATCACACCATTGTTGAAGACATAGACCCGGTCACAAAGGCAGACTTCGTCCATCTCCGTCGAGTACCAGACGAATGTGCGTCCCCTGTCCGCCTCGGCCCGCAGAATGGCGTAGACCTCCTGCTTGGTGCCGATGTCGACGCCGCGCATCGGATCGTCCATCAGCACCGCGGCTGCCGGCGTCGCCAGCGCGCGGGCAAACAGCACCTTCTGCTGGTTGCCGCCGGACAGCGACAAAATAGGGTTATCAACATCCGGTGTGCGGATCTCGATACGTTCTTTCCAGGCCTTTCCGAGACTGGCTTCGGCCGGCTCGCTGACGAAGCCCCGCCGGGAGAGGCCGGCAAGATCGGCGATCGTCAGGTTCTTCAGGATGCTCCACAGCGGAAAGACGCCGTTCAGTGCGCGATCCCCGGCGACGAAGGCAAGCGCAGCTTTTCGCCCGCGCAACCAGTTGCCGGTACGGGCCAGATAGAGATCAATCAGCATATCGGTCTGGCCATGCCCGCCGAGGCCGGCAAGACCGATGATTTCACCAGGGAAGGCCTCGAAGGCGAGACCCTTGCCGCGACGCGGGGGCTGCGACAGAAGAGGTGTCAGGCTTGCGATGTCCAAAACGCGTCTCTCTTGATCGCGCCGCTTGACCACGCTGCCCATGGCCGCGACCAGACTGTGCTCGTCGAATTCATCGGCCGGCCGCTCACTCACCACCTTGCCGTCCTTCATCACGACGATACGGTTGGAGGTTGACAGTATCTCGCCCAGGATGTGGGAAATGAAGATCACCGATCCGCCGGTCCCGACGAAGCTGCGGACATAATCCAGCAACTGGGTCGCAAGCCTCGCGTCGAGCGACGAGGTGGGCTCATCGAGAATGACGAGCTTCACGGGTTGCGCGACCTGCGAGAAGGCCGTGGCGATCTCCACCATCTGTCGTTGTGCGATCGAAAGATCGCTGACGACATCGCCGGGGTTGATCCCGTGGCCAGGGAAGATCTCATCGAGCTTGCCGCCGATGACGCGGGCCGCCCGCCGACGCCAGCCCCAGCCCGTGAGCGTGCGGTGCATGATGCGCGTATTTTCGATAACCGTCAGGTTCGGGCAGAGCGACAGTTCCTGGAAGACGCAGCGTATCCCATTGGCGCGGGCAGCAGCAATGCCGTAACGCTGCATAGTCTCTCCTGCGCAGGCGATGGTGCCCTGATGCGGTGACAATCCGCCATTGATGACGTTGACGATCGTCGATTTCCCGGCACCGTTGTGTCCGACCAGGCCAACGCACTCGCCCGGCAGAATTCTCAACGTCACGCCATCAAGCGCCTTGACCGCACCAAAGGTGACCTTGGCATCCGCAATCTCGATGACCGCGTGCCGCAGCGGTATTGCCGTCATGCTTGCATTCCCGGAAAGGCATGGTTCTGTCGGGTCCCAAAACCAGACAGAACCATAAGGTGGGAGAATCGTTTATTTCGCGTCCGCTATGACCTTTTCGGCATCGGCCTGTGAATATTCGACATTGGCAACGCCGCCTTCCTGGGTGCTGGCCAGATTGGTTTCCAGCGTATCCTGGCTGATGCTGAGGAACGGGACGACAAGGTCCTTCTTCACGTCCTTGCCGTCGAGAATCTGTTGGGCAACCCAGAAGGCAAGGGTCGATACGCCCGGTGCGATCGAAACAGACATGGTTTCATAACCATTGGCATCCTTCTGTTCCTTCCACCATTTCAGCTCGTCCTGCCGATTGCCCATGACGATGGTCGGGATCGGGCGTTTGGCGGCTGCGAAGGCTTCTGCCGCGCCATAGCCATCGCCACCCTGGGTAACGACGGCCGCAATCTCGGGCAGGCTGGGGAGGATGCCGGCGACGGCCTTCTGGGCCACGTCCTGCGCCCAGTCGCCGTGCACGGAGCCGACGATCTTGAACTGCGGGAATTGCGCCACGCCGGCATGGATACCGGCGGAAATCTCGTCATCCACGAAAACGCCGGCAAGACCACGGATTTCCAGCAGGTTGCCACCGGCCGGGATTTTCTTGGACAGGTATTCGACCTGGCTGCGGCCCATCTCCTTGAAATCGACGGCGATGCGCCATGCGCAAGGTTCGGTTACGATGCCGTCGAAGGACACGACTGTGATGCCGGCATCGCAGGCCTCCTTGACCGCGCCATTCAGCGCAGTCGGAGACGCTGCATTGATCACGATGGCATCATAGCCCTGCAGGATCATGTTCTGGATCTGTGCTGCCTGCTCGGTCGCCTGGTTTTCGGCGGTTGTAAAGGGATCTGCCGCCGCAACGACCCCGGCCTTTACGGCTTCGCCGGTCACCTTTTCCCAACTTGTCAGCATCGCCTGCCGCCAGGAATTGCCGGCATAGTTGTTGGACAGCGCAATCTTCTTGGCGGCCGTGTCGGCCATCGCCTGAATAGGCATGGCGGCGCACGCAAGTGCTGCCGATGCCAGAAGCATCTTCTTGAAATTCATCTCTCTCTCCCAGTTGATCCGGCTTTCATCGAGCAGGATCTTTCCATCTTGGCCGAAGCGGTGACGAGCGTTTGTGATGTGCCGAGCTTCCTCCTCCCGGCTCATGCAGGATGGTATAGAACAGGAGACTTGCATAGGAAGATTGAAGCAGCGTGTTTGCGGTATCTGCTGTAGATGATGCGGGATCCTGCAGGACGCGCGCTGCCCTTCGGGCGCTTACTGAGGGATAAGGAAACAAGCCGGACTTTGACCGTGGAGGCGGGACAGGGTCGGCGGGAGGAGATGCTGCATGCTCAAGATGGCGCCATCGGTGCTTCTCGAACATTATCTGGGAATATCGCGCCTGCTTGCCGGACAGCTTGAGTTCCGATCAGCCATCCGTGCAGTAGCCGCGCAGATCTCCCATATCATTCCGCATGACCATCTCGACGTCTGCATCATCATGCATGGCGGAAAATACCACACGGCTTATGAGACCGGCCTCGAAACGGCCTGGGGCAATCGCCCGCCGGCGCTCGTTTCGGACAGCCCGATCCGGGCGCTTCTCTGGGGCGAGGTCTCGTATTTTCTCACCGACGATGCAGGAACCGATCCGCGCTTCAACTTCGAGAACGCCTTCACCCTGCCGATTTTCGACCAGGGGCTGCGCAGCCGAATCCATGTGCCGCTCAAGGTCGAAGGAGACATCATCGGCGCACTCAGCTGTTCGTCGCATCAGGCGGGACTGTATACGATGGAAGATATCGTCAATGCCCGCTCCATCGCAGATTTGCTTTCGCCCTATTTTTTTGCCTTGCGGGCTGCGGGACAGGCGCAGCAATCGGCGATCGTCGAGGCCGAGGCACGGGCTCGCGAAGAAGGATTGCGGCTTGGCGCGCTCAAGCTGACGGAGGCCCTGGAGCGTGAACGGCAGCGCATCGGCATGGACCTGCACGATCAGACGCTGGCCGACCTTACGCGCCTGTCCCGCCGGCTGGAACGGCTTACCCATGAGCCGGACATTGCCGGAGAGGCATTGGAACCCCTAGTGCGCAGCCTGCAGCACTGCATGCAGGATCTCCGCCAGATCATCGAGGAGGCCAAACCCTCCGTCCTTCAGCTTTTCGGCTTTGTCCAGGCTGTGGAGAACCATCTCGACCGGTCGGTGCGCGACAGTGGCCTCTCGATCGATCGCCAGTTGATCGATGAGACGGAGGGCAGTGTCGACAGCCTGGATCCGACCGTCTGCGTTGCGCTGTTTCGCATCACCCAGGAGGCGATCAACAACGCCGTGCGCCATGCGCAGGCGGACCGCATCGTGGTGCGGCTGGGCAAGCAACAGGACGGACTGTCCGTCGAGGTTTATGACGACGGTGTCGGCATCGCCAAGCAGCGGCGCCGCAATGGTGGCGGTATCGACAATATGAAAACGCGGGCCCGGCTCATTTCTGCCAGGTTTTCCATCGGTGCCGGTCGAAACAATCTCGGGACCGCCATCGGCGTGCATTTGCCTGTGGCGGCGCAAACGTCGCGCCAGCCAGACCCGAGGAACGAAATATGAAAGTCCTGATCGTCGAAGACGACCCCCTGCACCGCTCCTACCTGCATGAAGCCGTCAGCGCCGCCCTGCCGGAGTGCGAAACCGTGATCGAGGCGGAAAGCGGTACCATGGGCGAACACCTTGCCCGCGACCACCGCTCTGCCCACATCGTGATGGATCTGCAGATGAACAATCGCAACGGCATAGAGGCCGCCCGTACGATCTGGAAAGAGCGGCCGGATACGCGCATTCTCTTCTGGTCGAACTATTCCGATGAAGCCTATGTACGGGGCGTTTCCCGCATCGTGCCGGACGGCGCGGCTTACGGATATGTGCTCAAGTCCGCCTCCGACGAACGCTTGAAACTGGCTTTGCGCAGCATCTTCGTCGAGGCGCAATGCGTCATCGACCGGGAGGTGCGCGGAATGCAGCAAAAGAGCCTGGGGCAGACGAAGGGGTTCAGCGACACGGAGTATGAAATTCTGGTCGATATCGCGCTTGGCCTGACGGATCGGGCCATTGCCAGGAGGCGCAATCTGTCGCTTCGCAGCGTCCAGAACAGATTGCAGCAGCTGTATGAAAAGCTTGACGTCTATCAAACAGCAACAGACGACCACGAAGATGGCCGCTTCAACCTGAGAGCAAGGGCGGTAACCATCGCGATGCTGCGCAAGCTTCTCAACTACAGCGCGCTTGAACGCGCAGAGAGCGAGCTGGCGGAATGGCTGAAATCCGTCTAGTTGCCCTGATCACAAGCGGTAGAGACCGGTGTGCAGCCAAGACAAAGACAGTCTTATCCGAACAGTTTAAGTTTGCCGGCCGCAGCGTTCGCTTCGTCCATGGAGGCATCCAGTGTTGCTTTCAGAATGCGTAATTCCGCAGAAAGGCGAGGACTAAGTTGCAGTTGCTGCCAATCGCTCAGTTTCTGCTGCCACTGGGCAACTTCGACGATGAGCTCCCGAGACCGATGCTCTGTTTCGGGATTGACCTCTCTCGCTGCGCGTTCTGCATTTTCTGCCAGTTCAACAAGCTCCACCGTGCTGACCAGCCACAGGGGCAAAGCTGCACGCAAGGTTTCAATTTCCCCCACGACCGCTGCGTCGGCGTTATGATCCGTCATGCCAAATTCCTTTCATGATAAAACAACCACCCACGGACGATAGCGGCGACCGATTTGTCACTGTCGTCTTCCGATAATGCTCGGTTCGATTCTCCGTGTTACGGCTTCTTCATCATTTCATTCCGGCAAATGCCGGAAATTTTCCCCATGCCGCATCAACGCCAGGCCCCACGGTGTGGGTCGACAGTGAACCCGTGGCGGATGGGTTTGTTCCGGCGTTGCATTGCCAAAAACCCCTTGCCTCGTTGAAGGGGGCTGATATTTTAGATCGGCCTCCCGAAAAGGCCTAAAATCTTCAAGCCACGGGCGCTATGGCAGGTTGTCTCGTCCATCCCGAAAGGAGACGCTCTTTTGTTGTGGGGAGGAAGGAGCCGCTTTTCACAAGCGACTCCACAGAACAAGTCAGAAACCTTCCAGAACCACCTTGCCTTTGGACTTTCCGCTTTCGAGCTTGGCATGTGCCGTCTTGAGATTTGCGGCATTGATGGGTGACAGGGTTTCAGTGACCGTGGTGCGGATTTTGCCGCTGTCAATCAGTTGGGCAACCTGATTGAGCAGTTTGCCCTGCTCGTCCATATCGGCCGTCTGGAAGATCGAACGGGTAAACATCAACTCCCAATGAACGGAAACCGCCTTGCGCTTGAACCCGAGCACATCGAGACTTTCCGGATCGTCGATGAGCCCGAACCGGCCCTGCGGCGAAATCAACTCGATAATCTCCTTCAGATGGCGATAGGTCTCTGTGGTGGAGAAGACGAAGGCGGGAGCACCTATGCCCAAGGCGGCGACCTGTTCTGCAATCGGCCTGCTGTGGTCGACGACATGATGCGCTCCAAGGCTTTTCACCCAGTCTTGCGTTTCCGGTCGGGATGCAGTGGCGATAACCGTCAGGTCCGTCAGCGCCCGGACAAGTTGGATAGCGATGGAGCCGACACCGCCCGCGCCGCCGATGATGACGACAGCGTTGGCGGCACCTGGCACTGGCTTGCGGATGTCGAGTCTGTCGAACAGCATTTCCCAGGCTGTGATCGCTGTCAGCGGCAGCGCTGCGGCCTGTGCGTTCGACAGGGTCGTCGGTTTTCTCCCGGCTATGCGCTCGTCGACCAGATGGAACTCACTGTTCGCACCGGGCCGGGTCAGAGATCCCGCATAAAACACCGTGTCGCCGACTTTGAAATCCACCACCTCCGGACCGACATCGACCACCGTGCCGGCGGCATCCCAGCCCAGCACCTTCCACTGGTCCTGTTCGGCCGAGACTGTCTTGCGGACCTTGGTATCGACGGGATTGACGGATATCGCCGCAACCTCCACCAGTATGTCGCGCGCCGACGGCGTCGGACGGGGAAGGTCGATGTCGAGAAGGGAATCGTGACGATCTATTGCGCCAGCTATCTTATATCCGATTGCTTTCACAGTTCTACTCCTTGGCATTGAAGCTGTTGATGTAAGCCAACAATGGCCTTATGATCGCAATCTATCAATACGCACAAAATAAGCATGTAGTATCAAAAAGGATACTGTAATGGCCAAGGCACGCTATTCCCGCTTCGACTGTTCCCCCGGCTGTTCCGTCGAGGCAGCCATCGGTCTCATCGACGGCAAGTGGAAATCGGTGATCCTGTTCCATCTTCTGTCTGGCACGCTACGTTTCAGTGAAATCCGCCGGCACGTCGTGAATGTGACGCCGCGCATGCTGACAAACCAGCTTCGCGAGTTGGAAGAAGATGGCCTGATCAGCCGCAAGGTCTATGCGCAAGTGCCGCCGAAGGTGGAATACAGCTTGTCTCCTCTCGGCTGGAGCATGGAGCCGATCCTTCTTGCCCTCAAAAGCTGGGGCGATACCAATATCGGCCTTTATGGCAAGCCGCACGGCATCGATCCGCGCGAACCGGCATTGGAAACAGCGCAATCAGTGTAGCCGCGAAATCCAACCGTGGTTGCTTCATCACCAGCAGCAAAAGCCGCCATCGACGAGAAGATCAACGCCGGTTACGTAGCTTGCTGCATTCGACAACAGGAAGACGGCAGGACCTACCATTTCGTCGACGGTCGCCATGCGCTGCATGGGTGTCTGCTCTTCGAAAAGTTTCGTCTGGTGCACCATTTCCGGGCGGGTATTCATCGGTGTTGCCGTGTAGCCCGGACTGATCGTGTTGACCCGGATACCGCGGCCGACCCACTCCATCGCCATGGATTTCGACATGTGGATGACACCGGCTTTCGAGGCATTGTAGTGGCACTGGTTGAGGCCGCGATTGACGATGACACCCGACATTGAGGCAATGTTGACGATCGCGCCTCGTCCGTTCTTCAGCATTGCCCGGGATTCAGCCTGGCAGGAAAGGAACACACCTTTCAGATTGATGTCGATCATCGTCTGGAACTGGCTTTCCTCCATCTCTTCTGCAGGATTGGCATTGGCGATCCCGGCAGCATTGACGGCAAGGGTCAGTGCGCCCAGCTCGGCTTCCGTGCGGGTGACCGCATCGTTCAATGCTGCGCTGCTGGTGACATCCGCCGCAATCTGGATGCTGCGCCGGCCTGCCCTGGCGATGAAATCGGCGGTGTTCGCCAACCCATCATCGCTGCGTCGGTCAAGCAGAGCGACATCCGCCCCGCATTGTGCCAGCCCCATGGCGATGCGCTGGCCGATACCGCTGCCGGCCCCTGTCACCAGGGCGATATTGCCGGAAAGATCGAACAGTTTCGGCGCGTTGAGCATTATGTCGGACATGTTTAGTTTCCTGTTCAGATGGTTGCCAGTTCCATCACCGAGACGTCGTTCGCGTCCTTGCGGTCCAGAATGCCGGCCTGCTTGCCTTGTGCCATGACCATGATACGGCTGGAGACCCCGAGAACCTCCTCGAGATCGGAGCTGACGACAATCACCGCGACGCCCTCCCGAGCCAGATCGATGATCAGGTCATAGATCGATGATCGGGCACCGACATCGATGCCGCGCGTCGGCTCGTCCAGAACCACGACCTGCGGCTTGCGCGCCAGCCACTTGGCCAGCACGACTTTCTGCTGGTTGCCGCCGGAAAGTTCGCCGGCTTTCTGCTTGCCGCGTCCCTTGACGCCGAACCGCCTGATATACTCATCAGCGAACTGATGGAGCCGGCGGGACGAGATCCAACCCTTACTGGAGATTTCGCCCAGATTGGCGTAGGCGATGTTTTCCGCGATCGAGTGATCGAGCACGACGCCCTGAAGCTTCCTGTCTTCCGGGACCAGCACGATGCCGTTGCGGATTGCGTCGATCGGCGAGCGCGGCGTCACGGGCTTGCCGTGCAGCAGCACCTCGCCAGCGGAAATAGGGTCCGCTCCGGTTATGGCGCGAACAAGTTCCGTGCGCCCGGCACCCATGAGCCCGGCGATACCGAAGACTTCGCCTTTGCGAACCGAAAAGCTGATATTTCTAAACGTGTTCGACGGCGAGGTGAGGTCTCGAACTTCAAGCGTCACTTCATCTGCGGCCGCTGGCAGTGCGGGGAACATACGCTCCAGGGAGCGGCCGACCATTGCCTCGACGATGGCACGGATAGGCGCATCGCCCTCGGCAAATTCCTTCACTTTGGCACCATCGCGCATGACGACGATTCGGTCGGCAATCTGCCGTATTTCCTCGAGACGATGCGAGATATAGACGATCCCTACGCCTTCGGACTTCAAGCGCTTGATTTGCTGGAACAGGAGCTGCGTTTCCTCGCCGCCAAGCGCCGCGGTCGGCTCGTCGAGGATCAACAGGCGCGCATTCAGCGTCAGCGCCTTGGCGATCTCGATCAATTGCTGCTTGCCGGTCGACAGCCCTTCGACAAGACGGTCGGGCGGCACGTCGAGACCAAGCCGTTGCAGGCCGGCGCGGGCGCGCTCCTCCATCGCTTTTCGGTCGATCCGCCCGGCGCGCATCGGATAGCGGCCGAGAAAGACGTTTTCCGCGATCGAAAGCTTCGGCAGCAGCTTCAGTTCCTGGTGGATCATACCGACGCCAAGATCCATGGCAGTGCGGGGATCAGCCGGGGCATAGGGCGCCCCAAGCCATGTCATCTTGCCGTCAGACGGCTGCACGGTACCGGAAATAATGTTCGACAGCGTCGATTTTCCGGCACCGTTTTCGCCCAGCAGCGCCACGACTTCACCGGGACCGACATCGAAATCGATCCCGTGCAACACCTTGACCGGTCCGTAGGATTTCCGGATTCCACGGAGCGACAGGATGGAAGGCTGTGTTGTCATGGCGCTGCTGCCTTTCGTTCAAGACAGGTTACGGATGATTCTTGACGAATTCCGGCGCGTTGTCGCAGGTCGTTAGAACGGCATTCGGTGTCTGACGCTCTTCGACCTTCTGGCCTGCAGCAACGGCGAGCGCCGATTCGACCGCGAGAACGCCCATCTTCTGCGTGCTCTGCGTCGCGGTGGCGATGAACGGTCCCTTGCACTTTGCAAGATATTCGAGTGCCGAACCGTCCCCGTCATAGCCGCCGATGATCACCTTGTCGGAAAGGTTGGCAACGTCCATGGCCTTGGCCGCACCCATCGCCAGACCGTCAGCCTGGCCGAAGATGATGGTGATGTCAGGATTTGCCTGCAGCATGTTCTGCGCGATCGAGAAGCCCTCGTCCGCCGACCACATCTGACTCCACTGCTGATCGACCAGTTCGACGCCGGTATTCTCGTCGATGGCGCGCTTGCAACCGGTGAAGCGATCGACTTCGGGCGTGGTGCCCTTCTGGCCGTGGATGATGGCCATCTTGCCCTTGCCGCCGGCCTTTTCGATGATGTGCTTGCACACGGCGTAGGCAGATTCGACGCTTTCGCCCGCGATGAAGGTGTCGCCCGGCGCACCGTCCGGCACACGGTCGACGTTGATCACGGGAATGCCGGCTTCGCGCGCGAGACGGGTCGGCACGGCGGCCGCGGCCGCACCTGCGGGGATGTAGATGAACGCATCAATCCCCTGGGTCATCAGGTCCTGCACCTGGCTGACCTGGGTAGCAGTATCGTTCTTCGCATCGACGACGATGACCTCGATGCCTTTTTCCTTGGCGTATTTTTCGACGCCGAGCTTGATCTGGTTGAAGAAGTCCGCCTGAAGGTTCGGAACGGCGAGGCCAATCTTCTTGACCTCCGCGGCCGAAGCGCCGAACGGGGACATCATAAGCGCGGCCGCAGTGGCAGCCATCAGAAATCTGGACAGTTTCATGGTTTCTCCTCCGAGTTGAACATGTCGGCGTCCTGCTCTGCAGGAGCCCTCTCCCTTGCCGGCCTGCACCATTGCTGGCCGATATCAGCATCCGGAACGCCATCGCGACCGGATGAAATCGATTACCGTCGCTTCTTGTAGGTCTCAGCCGTAACCGCCAGAACAATGACGGCACCAATGATCACCTGCTGCAGGAAGGGTGATACGCTGAGCAGGTTGAGCCCGTTGCGCAAAACGCCGATGATGAGCACGCCGATGATGGTGCCGCCGATCCCGCCCGTGCCGCCGGAAAGCGACGTACCGCCGATGACGACAGCCGCGATAGCGTCGAGTTCATAGGATACGCCCGACGATGGCTGCACGGAGTCGAGCCGCGCTGCGAGAACCATACCGGACAAACCGGCCAGAAAGCTGCTGACGACGTAAACGAGTACCGTCGCGGTCTGCACATTGATCCCGGCAAGCCGCGCCACTTCGGCATTGCCGCCGATGGCATAAAGAATGCGTCCGCCGTGGCGATAGCGCTGGTAAAGCAGGCCGATCAGGAACACGGCAAACATCACCGCAACCGTCAGCGTCAGGAACCCGCCGAAGCGCACGATGGCCATCATGTTGAACCAGGCCGGAAAGCCAATGATCTGCTGACCGTCGGTAATCATGTTGGCGACGCCGCGCGAAATCGACATCATGGCCAAGGTCGCAATGAAGGCGGGCACGTTGAATCGGGTGATAAGAAGCCCGGCAATCAGACCGTTCAACGATGCAACCAGCAGCGCTGCCGGGATTGCGACACCCATCGGGAGGCCGACAACGACATTTAGGTAGCCGAGAACCATCATTGCCAATGCCATGACTGACCCTACGGCCAGATCGATGCCGCCGATGAGGATGACCATCGTCATGCCCACGGCCATCACTCCCAAGACAGTGATCTGGTCCAGAACGTTCAGAAAGTTGCGGACTGAAAGGAACCTGTCTGTCACGAGCGTCAGGAAAAGACATAGGAAAAGCAAGCCGATGAGGGGACCTGTGGCCCCGCGCAGCGAGGCAAAGATCTGGCTAGCAGCAATACCCTGCTTCTCCTTCGGAACCGCAAGCATGACGTTCTCCCATTCCCATCAAAGCCAGTCACGATTGATTATTTGCATAAATATGCATGACCGTGTGTAAATTCGTATATGATCGATAGACGTCATGTCAATATCAAGAATGATCAATTATACGGCAAAAGCTGCAAAATTAGCTTGACTTGAATTCAAACACTGCAATTATATAGGAATATGAATATTTATGCATTATGAGGGATTCATGCAGCCGAACGATCTCGACAGCATCGCCCGGCAGATTCGCCTTCGCGATCTGCAGGCGGTTTTTGAAGCCGGCGCTGGCCATATCGGCGGCGAGATGTCCGCCATCGACATTCTTACCGCGCTCTATTTTCGCGTGCTGCGAATTTGGCCGGATCAGCCGAAACATCCAGACCGTGACCGCTTCATCCTCTCCAAGGGGCATGTTGCGCTTGCCCTCTATGTGACGCTGGCCAAACGCGGCTTCCTGCCCGAAGAGGAAATCAGCACCTTCCTGAAGCCGCATTCACGTCTGAACGGGCATCCAAACTGCAACAAGGTGCCCGGTGTGGAGACAAATACCGGGCCGCTCGGCCATGGTCTACCGGTCGCCGTCGGTATAGCGAAAGCCGCCAAACTGACTGGCGCTGCCTACCACACCTACGTCATGACCGGTGATGGCGAGATGCAGGAAGGTTCCAACTGGGAAGCCATTTCGTCTGCTGCGCAGTTCGGCCTCGACAATCTGACTTTGATCATCGACCACAACCGTTTCCAGCAAGGTGCCGCCCTGAAGGACACCAACAATCTGGCGCCCTTTCCGGCCAAACTCGAAGCCTTCGGTTGGGATGTATCCGAAATCAACGGCAACGACATGACGCAGATCATTCCAGCGTTGGAGCAGCGGGGGGGGCGCCCGCACTGCATCGTCGCCCACACCAATAAGGGACAAGGCATCTCGTTTATGCAGGACACGGTCGATTGGCACCACAAGGTGCCCAGTGCCGAACAATACAAGATCGCCGTGGCTGAGCTTTCGGAGGGAATGTGATGAACGCTTTGACAACCCCACCCAAGCTGCATGATTGCCGCGATGCCTTTGTTGCCGTTCTGGAGCGTCTCGCAGCCGAGAATCCAAGGATCGTGGCAGTTTGCAACGACTCGGTCGGCTCATCGAAACTGGGCGGCTTCAAGGGAAAATGGCCGGAGCGGCTAGTGAATGTCGGCATTGCCGAACAAAATATGGTGGGCGTCGGTGCCGGCCTTGCCAATGGCGGCCTTCTGCCCTTCGTCTGCGGCGCCGCCTGCTTTCTCACAGGACGCTCGCTCGAACAAATCAAGGCCGACATCGCCTATTCGAACGCCAATGTGAAGCTGATCGGCATTTCCTCCGGCATGGCCTATGGCGAGCTGGGGCCGACCCATCATTCCATCGAAGACTTTGCCTGGCTCCGGGTGTTGCCGAATTTGCCTGTGATCGCACCCTGCGATTCGATCGAGACGGCTGCGGCTGTGGAATGGGCAGCCAGCTATGACGGCCCCGTGTTCCTTCGCCTGTCGCGCGTCGGCGTGCCGGATCTGCTGACAGCCGGTCATACATTCGAACTTGGCAAGGCGAACCTGCTTCGGGATGGCGATGCAGTGACGCTGATCGCCAACGGCACATTGACCCACCGCGTCATGACGGCCGCCAGCCTTCTTTCGGAACAGGGGATCGAGGCGCGTGTGCTGAATATGGCAACGGTTCGGCCCATCGACGTCGAGGCTGTGGTGGCCGCGGCTCAGGACACCGGCGCCATTCTCACGGCGGAAGAACATTCCACCTTCGGCGGCCTGGGTTCGGCGATTGCAGAAGTCGTTGTCGCCGAAGCGCCAGTACCCATGAAAATTCTCGGCGTACCCGGCATTTTTGCACCGACCGGGTCGGCTGAATTCCTGCTGGATGAATTCGGCATGTCTCCCTTAGCCATTGCCGAGGCAGCTATCGCATTGATCGCACGAAAGTCTTCCCGCGCCTAGTATAGCGGGTCCAGATGACGTGCCGGGCGCGGCAAAACCTCCCTGATGCCGCGCCCTATTTTCGCCTGTCGGAGCAACCATGACGACCGCCATACTCGCCATTGATCAGGGCACCACCAATTCCAAAGCGGTGCTTGTTTCCACGACCGGAGACATCCTGTCGCGCGGGTCGGCTTCCGTCGGCATAGAACACCCGCAGCCCGGCTGGGTCGAGCAAGACCCGATGCGCATATGGGCTTCCGTGCAGGAGGCAATCGCTATCTGTCTGCAAGCCGGCCCCAATTCCGACATCTTGGGCATCGCGGTTTCCAACCAGCGCGAATCCGTCACCGTCTGGGATGCGGCCACGGGAGAACCGCTTGGCCCGGTCGTCAGCTGGCAATGCCGTCGCAGCGCACCCGCTTGCGCCGCGTTGATTGCCGCAGGCCATGCTTCCCGTGTACAGGAGCTCACCGGCCTGCCCATCGATCCGATGTTCCCCGGCCCCAAGATGAAATTGCTTCTGGACCGCGTTCCCCCCGGGTTCGAAGCGCGACTGGGCACAATTGATGCGTGGTTGATCCACTGCCTGACGGGCGGCGCGGTTCACGCATGCGACGCGTCGAATGCGGCCCGCAGCCAGCTTTATGATCTTAACAGCCGGACATGGAGCGACGAGCTTTGCACGCTGTTCGGCGTGCCGAAATCATGCCTGCCGCAGGTTCGCGACAGTGCGTCCTCGTTCGGCGTGACGAAAAATGTCGCGGGACTTCGCGACGGCATTCCGATTTGCGCGGCGATCGGCGACAGCCATGCCGCACTGTTCGGACACGGAGCCTTCAACCCTGGCGACGGCAAGGTCACGTTCGGCACCGGCTCCTCCATCATGACGACGCTGCCGCGCTTCATCGCGCCGCGCCACGGCATAACCACGACGATTGCCTGGTCCATTGCCGGTAAACCGACCTTTGCCTTCGAGGGAAATATTCTCGTGTCCGCCGCCGCCCTGCCCTGGATGGCCGAGATGCTGGCCCTCCCCGACGTGCAGGCCCTGACGGATCTTGCCGCCACCGCAGAACCCATGGGGCCTGGCTTCGTGCCGGCCTTTGTCGGACTTGGCGCACCCTACTGGCACGCGGATGCGCGAGCGTTGTTTTCCGGCATCACCTTCAACACGACCCGCGCCCAGATGGCCCGCGCGGTGACGGATTCCATGGCCTTTCAGGTCCGGGACGTCTTTGAGGCGATGTCGGCGCAATCACCGACACCGCTCGGCCGGCTCTTTGCCGATGGTGGGCCGAGCAAAAACACCTTCCTGATGCAGTGTGTCGCCGACATGCTTGAACACCCCATCATCCAGTGCGACGCTCCGGAGGCTTCGGCGCTGGGGGCCGCCTATCTGGCGGGCCTGTCTCTGGGGGTCTGGCCCGACCTCGCCGCGATCGCGGCCCTGCCGCGTGCCGGAAATATTTTGCAACCGCGCGCTTTCGATTTGCAAGGCAAGCGCAACACCTGGAAAGACGCCGTCAATCGCTCGACCATGTCATTCGCTTCGACTAAGGGTGAATAAAAATTCACACATGGAGGTGTCGATGGGACGGATCAACGAGCTGAGACTGATTGCCCGCATTGCTCAGATGTATCATGTGGAAAGCAAGCGTCAGGCAGAGATCGCCGAAATCATGCACATGTCGCAGGCAACCGTGTCACGCATGTTGAAACGTGCCGAGCAGGAAGACATTGTCCGCACCACGGTCATCCCTCCACCGGGAACATTTGCCGAATTGGAAACGGCTCTCCGGGAACGCTATGGTCTGACGGAGGCCATCGTCATCGACTGCTCGGAAGATCGCGACGGCGCAATCATGGCGCGGATCGGCGAAGCGGCTGCTCATTTTCTGGAAGTCACACTTCAACAGGACGAGATCATCGGCGTTTCGAGCTGGAGCCAGACGATCCTGCGAATGGTGGACAACATCCACCCGTTCAAGAATGCCAAGGCCAAGTATATCGCGCAAATCCTCGGCGGCATGGGCGATGCGTCCGTGCAGACCCATGCCACACAGTTGACAGCACGCCTTGCTAGGCTGACGGGCGGCGAGCCGCGCCTGCTGCTCGTTCAAGGCATCACCTCGTCGCGTGAAGCCAAACTTGTCATGCTGGCCGATCCGGTCGTGCGGGGAACGCTGGATCTCTTCGGACGATTGACCCTCGCTATCATTGGCATCGGGGCAGTAGAGCCATCGGAACTGCTTGCCCGCTCCGGCAACGTCTTCTCGCGCCAGGAAATGGCGATGCTTCAAGATGCCGGCGCAGTCGGCGAGATCTCGTATCGATTTTACGACAAGGACGGAAAGCCGGTCGAGACACCGTTGAATGAGCGCGTGATCGGCATTTCGCTCGAGGATCTGAAAAAGGCCGGCCGCGTCATTGCATTGGCAGGTGGAGAATCAAAAACCCAGGCGATCGCGGGCGCCCTGAAACTCGGTGTCATCGACGTTCTGGTTACCGACAAGTTCACTGCAGCAAGGCTGACGGCCTGATCTAGTCCGAGATTATCGCTTGGCTTGCTGCGCATCATGGAGGAAAGACGATGAGACGCTTTGCAAATCAGACAGTTTTCGTGACGGGGGGCAACAAAGGCATCGGCCGCGGCATCGCCAAGCGCTTTGCCGAGGAAGGCGCCAAGGTCGCAATAGCAGCCATCGAGAAAAACACGGCCGATATTGCGGCAGCACTCGCACAGGAAGCCGGCGGAGAGGTCATCGGTTTCACCCTGGATGTGACCGACGCCAAGGCCGTACAGGAGGCCTATGGGGAGGCCGAGGCGAAACTCGGCGCCATCTCCGTATCGGTGCAGAACGCGGGCGTCATCACCATCGCCAAAATTGAGGATCTGACCGAGCGCGAGTGGGATCTCAACCTGGACGTCAACACCAAGGGTGTCTTTCTGTGCTGCCAGGAAGCTGTTCGCCGCTTCCGCGCGAGTGGCACGAAGGGCCGTCTGATAAACACCGCATCGGGCCAGGCCCGCCAGGGCTTCATCTATACACCGCATTACGCCGCGTCGAAGTTTGGCGTGGTCGGCCTGACGCAGAGCCTCGCCAAGGAGCTTGCCCGCGAAGGCATAACCGCCAATGCCATATGCCCCGGCATCATCCACACCGAGATGTGGGACTACAACGACCGCGTCTGGGGCCAGATGCTCGGCGAATATGGTCCTGGCGAGTTGATGGCCGAATGGGTCGAAGGCATCCCCATGGGCCGGGCCGGCACTCCCGCCGAAGTCGCCGCTCTTGTTGCTTTCCTAGCCTCTCCGGACGCGGCCTACATCACGGGCCAGACGATCAATGTGGACGGCGGATTGATCATGTCGTAACGTCGTGATCGGGCGGATCAAACTCCAGACCAGCGCGTTGCAGGCACGCTTCCCATTGCATGGTCCGGCGATGCCGTGGGCTGAACCCGTCAAACATCAATGTCTCCAAACCTATTTGGGAGCTTTCCATGCCGCTTTCTTTGTCGGGTTCGCTCGTTTCCACCGCATGGCTGGCGACACATCTCGATGATCCGAAGCTCGTCATTCTCGACGGATCCTTCAAGCTGCCCGGCGTGATGCCGATTGCCTCGGACGATTTCGCTGAACGTCACATTCCCGGTGCACGCTTCTTCGACATCGACGCAGTCGCCGATCACGAGACGGCGCTGCCGCACATGCTGCCGTCCGCCGCCGCTTTTGAACGCCATGCATCGGAACTGGGCATCTCGAACGACAGTGTGGTGGTGGTCTACGACACACCTGGTCTCATGTCGGCAGGACGCGTCTGGTGGACCCTGCGCACCTTCGGCCATAAGCAGGTCGCAATCCTCGATGGCGGTCTGAAGAAATGGCTGGCGGATGGATACGCCGTGACGAACGAGGTCACGGCGCCCGCCAGCACTCGTTTCCGCGCCAGTTTCGATCCTGCTGCCGTGCGCTCGAAGGGAGAGGTTCGCGACAATCTGGAAAGCCGTGCGGAGCAGCTGATCGATGCGCGCTCGGCCAGTCGCTTTGCCGCAAAGGAGAAGGAATCACGCCCGGGCTTGCGTTCCGGCCATATCCCCGGCAGCCTCAACCTTCCTTTCAATCTTCTGACCAACCCCGAGACTGGCGAGATTATTCCGGTGGCGGACATCCGCAGGGTATTCGAGACGGCCGGTCTCGATTTCTCGCAGCCGGTGATTGCCAGTTGCGGGTCGGGCGTCACCGCCGCTGCACTCGCGTTCGGACTGCACCTGGCCGGTAAGAACGATGTCGCCATTTACGACGGCGCCTGGACCGAGTGGGGCCAGCCGGGCGACACACCTGTCGAGACTGGCAACGGCGGGGATGGAAAATGAACGTTCTGTCCCCGGCGCTGCGCAAGCGCTAACCACGCTCTGTCGAGCGCTTCTCGACAGAGCCGGCCTTGGCGAACAGTCGCGGCCGAGGATCACGACAGCCTGAACGGATAGGGGCTTCGGGGAAATCATGTGTCAAAGGCGAAATATCTTCCTCAGTGGCGCTCAATCGCTATGATGTGTCCAAGGCAACCAAATGCAGGGCGCGATGACAGAACGAAACGATGGTCATTCCCGGGAACGCATGACCATCGTCGGCGATCTCGATGCCCCCTCCTTCGTGCCCTGGATACGGCGCCATGCTGCCAAGCTTGGGCTTTCGCAAGCCATTTCCCACTCCAGTGCCGAACGGATCGAGCTTGAGGTCGATGGGCCGGAAGAGCTGATCGACATGATGGAAATGGGCTGCTCGCTCGGGCCCATCGACGTCTGGGTCGATACGATTGTGCGCAAGCCTATCAGCCCCTGAAATCATCTGACGGCCACGCGAAGCTCTACGGCAAACACAACCTCTGCACTTTATTTGATCATTCTTGCCAATGCGGAAATTTTATGCAAACGTGATCGCTGCCGGGAAACCATCGCGTGCGGCGCCGCGCTCATTTTCCGTTACGATTTGATTTCGTTCAGAAAGTCTCAACCATGCATTCCGACACGACGGGCTCGTGGACGCCAGTCGCCCTTTCCGGAGATCTGCCGGCCGGAGCCGTCATGTCGGCCCAAATCCCAGCCGAGGCCATTGCACTCTGGCGAAGCGCTTCCGGCCGTTTATCCGCATCGGCGGATCGCTGTCCGCATCGCGGCATGCGCCTGTCCCATGGCTTCGTGCGCGGCGAGGCGCTGTCCTGCATCTACCACGGCTGGAGCTATGCGCAGACCGGACATTGTCTGCGCATCCCGGCGCATCCCGGATTGGTTCCCCCGGAAACCATCCGGGTGGCGACGCATGCCGTCGAGGAATCCGGCGGCATCATCTGGGTTTCCGCCGGCAAGCCCATGGGCGGGCCACCGCGGTTCGAAGGCCTGGCTCCGTTGCGTTCCCTGACTGTACACGCTGACATCGCCACCATCGAGGCCGCCGCCGTTGCAAAGGCAGGGCCGGAGGGTCTTCTGGAGCTCGATCGGGGTGCCGGCCCCATCTGCGTGCTTCTTTCCGTGCAGAAGGACAACACGACGCTGATGCATGTTCTGCTCTCCGCCACAGCCGAACCCGCCGCGGGCATCGCGGCTTCCCGGGCTGTCGAAAGCCTCCGCCGAAAGGCCGAGGCGCTGCAGACGACAGGGGTCGCGCCATGCAGGCAATGATCGACGAATGGTATCCGGTCGGCCTCTTCAGCCAACTTGATCGGGCGGGGCGCAAGACTGCGCTGATGGGCGAGCCGATAAAGGTCGCTTGCGACGAGAATGGCGATGCGAGGGTGACCGGCGCAGACGGGCGTGTCCTGCCGGCATGCATCCGCTACGGCCATGTCTGGTCATCCCTCGGCTCGCCAAAGAAGGCGCTTTTTCCGATCCCGGAGGCCGATCAGCCCGGCCGCCGATTTGTCGACGTCGGCGTGGTGCGCGTACGCTGCTCCCCACTGCGGGCTGTCGAAAACTTTCTCGATGTCGCCCACTTCCCCTTCGTACACACGGACATTCTTGGCGCCGAGCCACATACGGAAGTTCAAAACTACAAGGTCGAAATCCGCGAGGATGTCGATGAGGTCTGGGCAACGCAGGTCAAGTTCTACCAGCCGCAGGCGGCGAAATCGGCAAGCGGCGGCATCACGACGGAATATATGTACCGCGTGCCGGCCCCAACCTGCTCGGTGCTCTACAAGACATGCCCGCCACGCCCCAGCGAATGGGATGTCATCACCCTGTTCGTCCAGCCGCTGGCCGAAGACCTGTGCGACGTCTGGCCATGGATGGCTTTGTTCGACGACACGACCTCCTTGACCGATCTGATCCATTTCCAGCAGACTATCTTCCTGCAGGACCGGTCTATCCTGGAAAACCAGATCCCACGCCTGCTGCCGCTCGACCCCGGCATGGAAATCCCGACACGCGCCGACCTCACCTCGATTGCCTATCGACGCTGGCTCAAACGCCACAACTACACCTATGGTGCGCAGCTGGTGGCACAATGAAGCTTTACGATTACATCCTCTCCCCCAGTTGTTACAAGGTGCGCCTGATGGCGGCGCTGACCGGCGTGACACTCGATATCCGCCCCGTGGATTTTCACCCTGGAGCCGAACACAAGGGCGCCGCGCTCCTGGCGCTCAATCCCGCCGGCTCCATCCCAATCCTTGAAGATGGCGATCTGATCCTGACCGAATCCTCGGCCATTCTCGTTTACATCGCGGTCAAGGCGGCACCGGAATGGCTTGCCGGCAGCCAGTCCGGCGAAGCCGCGCGCGTGCAGCAATGGCTATCCTATTCCAGTCGCCTGACCGCAAGCCTCGGCGGCGCAAGGCTTACAGAGATGTTGCTGCGGCCCGGCGATATCGGCGCACTGCAGGCGCAGGGGGTTCTTGCGCTCAGAGAATTGGAAGCGGGCCTGGTGGAGCAAGGCCTGCGCGGCATGCGCTTCCTGGCGGCGGACAGGCCAACGGTTGCCGATATTGCGTGCTTTCCGTATGTGGCGCTGGCGCCCGACGGCGGTGTCTCGCTCGACCCTTATCCCGCGATCCGCCTCTGGTCGCGCGCGCTGCGCAGTCTTGATCATTTCATCGAAATGCCCGGCATTCATCGGCTGCATGAATTGAAGCCCGAACCACATATTGAACCGGGCGAGGCATAACATGACCGGCTATCTTCTGAAAAACTGCGCGGCAGTAGTGGTCGATGACGGCAAGGGGCCGGTCGTCCATCGCAACGTCGATCTCCTGACCAATGGGCCGGCGATCCAGGCGATCGGCGAAAACCTTGGGGCCCAAGCGCTGCCTGCCGGCACAACGATCCAGGATGCCAGCGGCTGGTTCGTCTATCCCGGCCTCGTTAACACCCACCATCATTTCTTCCAGTGCTTCGTGCGCAACCGCGCCGATCTCGACTGGACGAAGCTCTCGGTCATAGAGTGGCTCGACCGCATCTACCCGATCTTCTCGCAACTGAACGAGGAGTGCTTCTACCATTCCTCGGTCACGGCCATGGCCGAGCTGATCAAGCATGGCTGCACCACGGCCTTCGACCACCAGTATAATTTCCCCCGGCACGCAGGAAAGCGGCTGATCGACCGGCAATTCGAAGCGGCTCAGATGCTCGGCATGCGTTTCCACGCCGGTCGCGGCGGTAACACACTTCCGAAGTCGCAGGGCTCCACCATCCCCGACGAAATGCTGGAAACGACGGACGAATTCATTGCCGATTGCGCCCGGCTGATTGATGCGTATCAAGACCCCAACCCCTTCAGCATGCGCCAGGTGGTCGTGGCGCCGTGCCAGCCGGTCAATTGCTACCGTGAAACCTTCGTGGAATCGGTGGCGCTGGCGCGCGATCGGGATGTGATGATGCACACCCATGTCGGAGAGGGTGAAAGCCCGGTCATCCAGGCCCGCCACGGCCTGCGCACGGTCGATTATCTGGAAGAACTCGGCTTTGCCGGGCCCGATGCCTTCTATGCGCATTGCTGGGAACTGACTCATGACGAATTGAAAACGATGGCGGCAAGCGGAACCGGGGTTTCGCATTGCCCGGAGCCCGTCTATCTGGTCGGCGCCGAGGTCACCGATATCCCCGCCATGTCGGCCTTTGGCTTGCGTGTCGGGCTTGGCTGCGACGGCGCGGCCTCCAATGACAATTCGAACCTGATGCACTGCCTGCACTCGGCCTACATGCTGCAGTGCCTTGTCGCATCTACCCGCACCCATCCCGTACCGCCTTCCGTTGACTTTCTGGGCTACGCCACGACGGGCGGCGCAAGCCTGCTCGGGCGGCACGATATCGGCCGGCTGGCGCCCGGCATGGCTGCCGATCTGTTTGCGATCGACACGCGCCGCATGGACTATGTCGGCACGCGGCATGATCCGCTGAGCCTGATCCCCCGCGTCGGGATCGGCATGGCCGCCGACATGACCATGATCAACGGCCGTATTGTTTGGCAAAAGGGTGAGTTTCCCGGGCTCGACGAAGCGAAACTGTTTGCCGATGCCGAGGCCGCACTCGCCACTGCAAATTTCTGATGTGATTTCTGAAAAACCGAAAAGGGAACCGACACCATGAACAACCTGACCCGCCGAAATCTGATGAAGGCCGCCGCTGCCACCGGTCTCGCCGGCGCATTCGGCAGCCGCCTTGCCCACGCAGCCGACGAACCGCTCGGCATTACGCTTGTCATACCCTCGCCGGTTGGCGATGTCGGCTGGGGGCATGCCCTCGCCGCCGGCCTCGATCCCGTCAAGGCGGCCTATGGCGACAAGGTGAAAGTCACCATTCTCGAAAACATCCCCGAAGGCCCTGACGCCGACCGTATCATGAACAAGACTGTCGCGGACGGAAACAAGTTCCTGATTGCCGGTTCGTTCGGTTACCAGAACGGCGCGCTGCAGATCGCCCGCCGCGATCCGAGCGTCACCGTGCTGCACGCATCCGGCTTCCAGGTCGCCCCCAATTTCTCGCCCTTCGCCGCCAAATATTTCCAGGGTTCCTACCTTTTGGGCATGGCTGCCGCCGCGCTCAGCAAAACCGGCAAGCTCGGCTCCGTATCCGCCTTTGCGATCCCCGAACTGATCACCACCATCAACGCCTTCACGCTGGGTGCCCAATCGGTCAAGCCCGACATTGAAGTGTCGGTCGTGTGGGTGAATTCCTGGTTCGACCCCGCCAAGGAGCAGGAAGCCGCAAAAGCCCTGATCGCGCAGAAATGCGACGTCATCTTCTCGAATGCGCAGGACACGCCCTCCGTCATCGCCGCCTGCGAGGAGGCCGGCGTCTATGCGTTCAACCTCAACTCCTCGATGAAGAAATATGCGCCGAAAATGTATCTCGGCTGCGTTTCGACGGACTGGTCGCCCTTTTTCAAGGCCTCGGTCGATGCGCATTTCGCCGGCACGTTCAAGGGCGCCAACACCTTCCTCGGTGTCAAGGAAAAGGTCGTTGAGGTCGTGGACTGGAGCCCGGATGTCCCAGCCGACGTTATGACCAAGATCAAGGACGTCGAGGCGAAGATCGCAGATGGCAGCTTCTCGCCCTTCACCGGGCCGATCAGCAAGGCGGATGGCAGCGAAGCCGTGCCGGCCGGCACGGCCCTGACCGATGCCGAGATCGTCGCCCTCGACTGGCACGTCAAGGGCGTCACCACGCCGCTGCCGAAGTAAGCCATGTCCATCCCGCTCCTGTCGCTGCGCGGCATTTCGAAGAGCTACGGCCAGATCCATGCCAATCAGGCGATCGATCTGGACGTGGCTCCACAGTCGATCCATGCGATCCTCGGGGAAAACGGGGCGGGAAAATCGACGCTGATGAAGCTGATCTATGGCGTCGAACAGCCGGACGACGGAACCCTCGTCTGGGAAGGAGAGCCCTTGGACCTTGCCTCCCCTGCGGATGCCAGGCGCAAGGGCATCGGCATGGTTTTCCAGCACTTCTCGCTTTTCGAGACGCTGACGGTGGTGGAAAACATCCGGCTGGTCGTTCCGGGGCGGAAGGCCGATCTTGAGGAAAAAATTCGGACACTCGGGCGGGAATTCGGCCTTGACGTGGATCCGCGCGCCCATGTGCACGCACTGTCCGTTGGCGAACGGCAGCGGGTGGAGATCGTCCGCTGCCTGATGACCAATCCGAAGCTGCTCATTCTGGACGAGCCGACCTCGGTCCTGCCGCCACAAATGGTGGAGACACTGTTCGACACCTTGCGCCGCCTGCGTGACGGCGGCGTTTCCATCCTGTTCATTTCCCACAAGCTGGAGGAAATCCGGGCAATTTGCGACCGGGCGACCATTCTGCGGGGCGGGCGTGTCACCGGCGATGTCGATCCGCGGGCGCATGATGCTCATGACCTTGCCCGTATGATGATCGGGCGCGATATGCCGGCGCCGATGCCTGCCATTGCGCGCGCCTCCGGGGAAAAGCAGCTTGAGATCATCGGCCTCGACCACACGCCCGCCGATCCTTTCGGCGTGCCGCTCTCCGGCATCAGCCTAAAGGTGCGGGCCGGCGAAATTCTGGGGATCGCCGGCATTTCCGGCAACGGACAAAGCGAACTCGCCGCGCTGATATCCGGCGAGACTTTGCTTGGCCCTGAACAGCGCGACCGGATTTTCATGATGGGAAAGGATGTCGGCAGGCTCGGTGCCGCCGCCCGCCGCAAGCTTGGTTTTGCCTTCGTTCCTGAAGACCGGCTCGGGCGAGGCGCCATCCCTGAAATGTCGCTTGTCCTCAACAGCCTGCTGACGGCCCATCCGCTCAAGCTCCTGCGGCACAGTCTTGTCGACAGAGCGCGCGCGACCGCCTTTACCGAGGAATGCATCCGCCAATACGATGTCCGCACACCAGGCCCGCAGGCCGAGGCGGGCAGTTTGTCCGGGGGGAACCTGCAGAAATTCATCGTCGGCCGGGAAATCATGCTCTCGCCCAAGCTCTTGTTCGTGGCGCAGCCAACCTGGGGCGTCGATATCGGCGCGGCGTCGGCCGTGCGCAGCCGGCTTGTCGCGCTGCGCAACGAGGGTATGGCAATCCTCGTGATATCCGAGGAACTCGAGGAACTGTTCGAACTCTGCGATTCAATTCAGGTACTGCATCACGGAGCACTGAGCCGCCCACTTGTCACCCGAGAAACCAAACCCGAAGAGATCGGCCGATACATGATCGGGGTACAGCATTCGCCGGAAAAGGCGCACGCATGAATATCTGGTCGATGGCCCCCAGTTTCGTCCGCCGCGAGCGCGCATCATCGGCCGCGACCGTGCTTGCGCCTGTTGTCGCGCTTACGGTCGCCATCATCCTCAATCTCGGCCTTTACGTCGTGATCGGCCGCGATCCCCTTGCCGTCATTCACGCGATGCTTCTCGAGCCATTCCTCTCCTTTGCGTCCTTTTCGGAAGTGCTGCTCAAGGCCGGCCCGCTCCTGCTGATCGCCCAGGGGCTGGCGATCGGCTTTCGGGCAAAGGTCTTCAATATCGGGGCAGAAGGCCAGTTCATCCTCGGCGCGATTTCCGCCTCCGCCATTCCCGTCTGGTTTCCGCAGGCGACGGGCCAGTGGATCTGGCCGGCAATGCTCCTGCTCGGCGCAATCGGCGGCGCGCTCTGGGCGTCGATCACCGCCTTCTGGCGGGTTAGGCTGAATGCCAATGAAATACTGGTTTCGTTGATGCTCAGCCTTGTTGCTGCACAGCTTCTGAACTACCTCTTGCTCGGCCCCTGGAAGGACCCGAACGGCTTCAATTTCCCGCAATCCGTGATGTTCCAGTACGATGCGATGGTGCCGACGCTGATTTCCGGGACACGCGTCAATGTTTCGCTTCTGATCACGCTCGCCCTATCGCTGGCCGCATGGATCTTCATGCAGAAGAGCTTTGCCGGCTACAAGCTGCAGGTTGGCGGGCTTGCGCCCAGAGCTGCCGGCTATGCCGGCTTCAGCCAGAGTTGGGCAATCTGGCTCTCCCTGCTCATCGGCGGCTTTGCCGCAGGACTTGCGGGAGCGGCAGAAGTCGCCGGGCCGCTCGGCCAGTTGCAACGCTCGATCTCCACCGGCTACGGTTATGCGGCCATCATCGTCGCCTATCTCGGCGGCCTGCATCCGCTTGGGATCATCGTTTCCGCGCTGGTCATGGCTGTCATCTATATCGGCGGGGACAATGCCATGGTCTCGGCCAATCTGCCGATCGCCGCCGTTCGCGTCTTTCAGGGCAGCTTGCTTCTGGCCTATCTCGTCGCCATTGCCTTCGTGCGCTACCGCCTGGAGTGGCCTCAAGCCGCCAGAAAGACCGTCCATCGGAGCCCGTCATGAATGCCATTGAGTTCATCATTTCCGGCATGCTCGCAGCCGCCACGCCCTTCCTTCTTGCCGCCCTTGGCGAGTTGGTGGTCGAGCGTGCCGGGGTCCTCAACCTCGGGGTCGAGGGGCTGATGGCCTTGGGCGCAGTGCTCGCCTTCATCACCGTCTATCACGGCGGCGGACATTTCTTGGGCTTCGTCGCCGCCGGGCTTGGGAGCGCTGCTCTTTCTCTGGTGTTCGCAGTCGTCGCGCTTGGATTTCGGGCAAACCAGGTGGCGACAGGCTTGGCAATCGGCATCCTCGGCCAGGGGCTCTCGGCACTTTTCGGGAAAACCTATGAAAGCCTGACAGTCAAGGCGCTGCCCAAGCTCGCTTTTCCCTGGCTCTCTGACATTCCGGTCGTCGGGGGGCTCTTCACCCAGGACATCGTCGTGTGGATTTGCCTGCTAGCGACGCTTTGCATATGGGCGATGTTTACATTCTCAAAACTCGGTTTGATCATCCGCGCAGTCGGAGAAAACCCCAAGGCGGCCCACGCTATCGGCTACCCGGTCGTCACCGTGCGGGTTCTGGCCATTGCCTTCGGCGGCGCCATGGCTGGTTTCGCCGGCGCCTACGCGGCGGTGATCTACACCCCGCTTTGGGCCGATGGAATGATCGCCGGCCGTGGCTGGATCGCAATCGCCCTCGTCGTCTTCGGCACATGGCTCACCGGTCGCATATTCCTCGGCGCCTGCCTCTTCGGCGCCGTCTCGCTGATGGGGCTCGCAGCCCAGGCAACAGGAATGGACGTTCCCTCGCAATTGCTGTCGAGCCTGCCCTATATCGTCACGATCATCGTGCTCGGCATCATCTCGTCAAACCGCCGCCTGCTGAAGCTGAACGGCGTCGCCTCGCTCGGCGAGCCCTTCGAGCGGTAAGTTGCAACCCCCAAGGCGCACGTGAGGCCATCGGTATCTGGTTCTTGTGCAGGCTGCATGGCGTATCGTCCTTCGGAGCACTTACCGGCGAGAGCAGATAATGTTCCAGCGTGGACGTCGGCACCCAGTCACAGTTCACCGCTTGGTCGGAACCACTGGAACACCTGCACCGTCCAACGAAGCGCCGCTCAGGCTTTCCGACAGGGCCGATAGGCGCTTTGCCGTATCCGGATCCATTGCCCATGGACCCTGCCCTACACTGCAGCACCGCCACGTCGCAGTCCGTTCACGCCGCCCCATGCCGTCATGGTCGGCCTCAGATGCCGAAGCCCGGAATCCCGCAGGGCCGCTGGCGGAAACTTCATCGAACAAAGCGGAACACACCCGTCCAGAATGGCTGAAAACATAAAAAGCCCCGTCATTGCTGACAGGGCTTTTGGTCTTACTTTCGAAAATAGCGGCTATGCAGCTTCTTCCTGGGTATCTTCTTCTTCAACCGTCTTGCCGCGCTTGGGACCCTTGGCAAGGTTGGTTTCAACGAGACGCACGGCTTCGGTTTCCGACATCTTGTTCACGGCGGCGATTTCGCGCGCCATGCGGTCGAGGGCGGCCTCGTAGAGTTGACGCTCGGAGTAGGACTGCTCCGGCTGGTTTTCCGCACGATAAAGATCGCGAACGACTTCGGCGATGGAAATCAGGTCACCGGAATTGATCTTGGCATCATATTCCTGCGCACGGCGCGACCACATGGTCCGCTTGACGCGCGCCCTGCCCTGGACCACCTTCAATGCACGCTCGACGAAATCCGTTTCCGACAGCTTGCGCATGCCAATGCTGACGGCTTTGGCGACCGGCACCTTAAGGCGCATTTTATCCTTTTCGAAATCGATTACAAACAGTTCGAGCGTCATGCCCGCAACCACCTGCTCCTCGATTGTGACGATCTGTCCGACACCATGAGCCGGGTAAACGATCGATTCACCGGTCTTGAAGCCGTGGCGTGCTGAAGATTTTTTCTGCTGGGTCGTCATTCGTTTCAAAAACTCCCTGTTACGCTCCCGGGCTCTGCCGGGGCCGGGTCAGTCAGGCCCGGAATGGACGGGGACACCGTCGGGTGACTCCATGCTGATCCGTGCCAACGGTCGTCAAATCAATCTTCTGCGGGGCGATCACACACAAGCAACAGACGTTGCGTATTTGGGGTCAGCCGCGCCTTGGGATTGTTTTGCTTTCGTGATGGTTTTCGGACGCATGTTTGCGTCGTGGTGTGGATCAGTTTTTAGACCCTATCACAAAAATCTGCAGAAATCAATAATTTGCTTTACAACAGCAAACGACTCTCACCCGTCCGGCAGGGACATGGTTAAGCCGCAATTCCCCAAATTTCGCCACTTTCCAGAAGGCGCTTTGCCCTCCCGAAAATCACATGCCCTTAGGGTCAATCGCCTTTTCCAGGCTCCGGCGAAAAGTATTTCTCGTACTTGCCCTCTATCCCGTCCATCTCTTTGGCTTCCGGCAAGGGATCGCGCTTGATCGTTATGTTCGGCCATTGCGTGGAAAAATCGGCATTCACCTTCAGCCACATGTCGAGACCCGGCTCGGTGTCCGGCTTGATCGCGCCGGCCGGACATTCGGGCTCGCAAACGCCGCAATCGATGCATTCGTCGGGATGAATGACCAGAAAATTCTCGCCTTCGTAGAAGCAATCCACCGGGCACACTTCCACGCAATCGGTATATTTGCAGCGCACGCAATTGTCTGTCACGACATACGTCATGAGGTACTCCAGCGATGTCACAATCGGATGGCGGAGATGGACGGGACGCCCGCCGGCCGCTTACGTTCGGTATATCAGCAGCCCCGCGTCATCGCGATCCGCTGCCGGGTGAGTGCGTGAGGTAAAGGCTTTGCAGGACCATTGCAAGGATTATCCATGCGCCGAAACCCCTTCTGGCAAGACAGTTTTCTAATCCGTTTCCCAGTCCGGCCGCAGCCGGTCCACGTCGCGCCGTTCCTTTTTCGTCGGCCGCCCGGCGCCGCGTTCACGGGTCGCCTGTTCGAAGGCGGTCGGCTTTTCACGCGAGGCCGGCGGCGTCATGTCTTCGTAAAGCAGCTTCGCCTCTTCAAAGGGACCACGCCGCGTACCGGCTTGCAGCACCCGCGCGACAAAAGTGTGCCGATCGAGCGAAAGGGAGACGACATCTCCGAATTTCAGCAGAAAGGACGGCTGGGTGACGCGTGCGTCGTTAACACGGACATCCCCTTTCTCGATCGCCTTCTGGGCGATCGAGCGCGATTTCTGCAGGCGGGTAAAAAACAGCCATTTGTCCAGACGCTGGCGAAGGGCCGGCAACGGGGGAAGCTGCGTCTCGCTCATGCCTATTTCTTCATCTGTTCCTTGAGAGCGGCGAGCTTTGCAAAGGGCGAATCCGGATCGACCGGCTTTTCCTTGCGGGGTGGGCGGGCCTCGAATTTCGCCGCCTGCGGCTTTCCGCCGCGGTCGTTGCGATCCGGCCGGTCCTTCCGCTCGCCCTTGTCCGGACGCGGTCCGTTTTGAGGCTTGCCGCCGTCACGGCTGCGATTGCGATCCGGCCGGCCACCGCCACCGCTCTTGCGCTTGTCGTCGTCGCGGGGTTCACGACGCGCCTCGCCGCGCGGTTCGCCGGTTTCGCGACGGGTCTCGGCCTGCGGAGCGCGATTGTTGGCGCCACGCTGATTGGGGCGCCCGCCCGTTCGCTGGTTGTCGTTGCGCCCGCCAGGGCGCCACAGGAGAACGGGCTTGGCTTCGACAGGTTCGGCGGCCTCAACCACGGCAACTGCTTCGGTCGCGACGGCCTCGATCTCCGTTGCAGCTGCAGCCGTCTCGGGCTCCGCAGTCTGATCGGAGGCTGGCTGATCGGAGACAGTATGATGGGGGGCGGTCGGCCCGGCAGCCGGCTGTTCAACGGCGCTCTGTTCGTCCGGCTGGGCCGCATCGGCCGGGGCATCGGCAGCGTCATGATCCGCCGCGTCCACAGGCTCGCCGGCTGTCTGCGCCACGGGTGTGGTGGCCTGACCGGCCTGAGCAGCCAGAAATGCTGCAGCGTCTTCTGCCTTCACTGCGTCGGCGCGGTAGCCGAGGCCCTTCAGGATCTCTTCCATATCGTCCGGCGTCGCACCGAGGATGGACAGCATGGCCGTCGTCGCGGTAAAGCGGCGGCCATCATAGGCGCCTTCGGGCCGAACCGTGCCCGGCTTCCACTGCAGAAGCGGACGGATAAGATCCGCCAGACGCTCAAGGATGTCGATGCGCACGGCCCGTTTGCCGAGGAACCGGAAACCCGCAAGTTTGTAGAAGCTGCGCTCGAAGGACGGATCGGTGACGACGGAGGTGCGACCTGCAGCCAGAACAGGGATGAGATCGCCATAGCCGGGCTTGTCCAGACCGTCGTTCTTCAGCGCCCAGAGCAACGTGATCAGTTCCGCAGGCGCCGGCTTCAACAGCGCCGGCATGAAAATATGATACGCCCCGAAGCGAATGCCATGACGACGGATCGAGGCACGCGCCTCCTGGTCCAGCGACTTGACATCGTCCGCCACATCGCGACGGAACATGACGCCGAGATTTTCCACGAGCTGGAATGCCAGGCCCTTGGCAAGGCCTTCCAGATCTTCAGCGCGGGAGAGATCGTCGAGCGGCTTCAGCACGGTCGAAATATGGTGGTTCACGAAACGCTCGATACGCGCCAACACATGGTCGCGCGCAATGCCCTGAAGCTGTTCGTCGGCGAGAAGGATAACGCGCGGGCGCATAACATGGTCGCTGGCAGCAAGACGTGCCACAGGATCGCCGACCCAGCGGACCAGACCGTCTGAGGCAAGCGCCAGATCCGAATTGCCGGCCGCATGCAAGCGCGCAGCCCGGGCTTCGAATTCCAATGCCAGTGCCTTCTGTGCGGCACCCTGTGCCGCACGCGCATCCAAACCATCGGCGCCGGTCGCCAGCGTGAAACGGAACCCGGCCAATTGTCCCACATGATGTCCTTCAACAAAGACATCGCCATTTACACTGATTTCAGCTTCCAGCATCGCATTCTCTCTCAGGCGCTTCATGAGCACAGATGTCCTGCGATCAACAAAGCGTTTCGTCAACCTTTCATGTAACGCGTCAGACAATCGATCTTCGATTTCCCGCGTCTTTTCCTGCCAGTGTGTCGGATCGGCAAGCCACCCCGGACGATTGGACACATAGGTCCACGTCCTTATCTGCGCTATTCTCGCGGACAGTGTGTCGATTTCACCATCCGTATAGTCCGCACGCCGGACCTGTTCAGCCATAAAATCTTCATTCACTGTGCCACGCCGGACAAGATCGGCATAGATGGTCGAGATCAGATCGGCGTGTTGCGCCGGCGTTATACGACGATAGTCCGGAAGTGCACAGGCCTCCCAGAGTTTTTCTACACGCTCCGGTGTGGTGGCGACCGATATGACTTCCGGATAGCGAGAAAGATAGTCCAGCGCCTGCTGATCGACCGCCGGCAGCGCACGTGTCAGGCCGTGAACCGCCGGCGGTGTTTCGAGACTTTTCTTCAGCGTTGCGATGGAGGCGTAGTTCACTGCCTTGGACCGCCACTGCAGCACCCGGACCGGGTCAAAGTGATGCGACTCGATCCTGTGGACCAGTTCCTTGTCGAAGGGCTCGACCCTGGACGTAACGCCGAACGTACCGTCGCGCAGGTGACGGCCGGCACGGCCGGCGATCTGCGCGAGTTCGCCGGGATTGAGATCCCGGAACTGATAGCCGTCATATTTGCGACTCTGGGCAAAGGCCACATGGTCGACATCCAGATTGAGCCCCATGCCGATCGCATCGGTCGCCACCAGATATTCGACCTCGCCTTCCTGATAGAGCGCCACCTGGGCATTGCGGGTGCGGGGCGAGAGCGCGCCGAGCACGACCGCTGCGCCGCCCCTTTGCCGGCGAATCAACTCGGCGATCGCGTAGACCTCCTCGGCCGAAAAGGCGACGATGGCCGAACGCTGGGGCAAACGGGTGATCTTCTTGGAACCGGCATAGAGAAGCTGCGACAAACGCGGCCGCTCGACGATGGTGATACCGGGCAGCAGATGCTCGAGAATGGGCCTCATGGTGGAGGCCCCGAGAAGCAGGGTTTCGACACGCCCGCGCAGATGCATCAACCGGTCGGTAAAGATATGACCGCGCTCCAGATCGCCGGCAAGCTGGACCTCGTCGATGGCGACGAAAGCAGCCTTGGTCTCGCGCGGCATGGCCTCGACGGTGCAGACCGAAAAGCGCGCCATATGCGGGGTGATTTTCTCCTCGCCGGTTATCAGCGCGACATTGTGGGCACCAACCTTCTCAACGACACGCGTATAGACTTCGCGCGCAAGGAGACGCAGCGGCAGACCGATAACGCCGCTTTCATGCGCAACCATGCGCTCGATCGCATAATGCGTCTTGCCGGTATTGGTCGGGCCGAGGACCGCGATCACGCCGCGGCCACTCAAAATCATCGGTTGGTCAGGCACTGTGTCGATCCTGCGCATTTCCATTCGCAACGGCCGTCAGACGCGCATGGACCACGCAACCGACTGGCCACACATGCCTATCGCCGCCTTCAAACACAAGGGCGGCGATCGAAAAGATTGAAAATCGGCGAAATGAGTGCGGTCGCAACAGCGCCAGCGGAACAGGGATGGAACGAATCGGCGACGAATCGCTGACACACTGGAATTCGCTCTTTGTTCGCGCCGTATCCTTGTTGGGGTCCGCATCCGTCAGACGAAGAACTGACCGCCGTTCGCGGATATGGTCGATCCGGTAATGAAGCCCGCGTCATCGGAAGCGAGGAACACCGCGATACGGGCGATTTCTGCCGGCTCTCCGAGGCGTCCCACCGGGATTTGCGGGATGATCCTCTCGTTCAAAACCTTTTCAGGGATCGCACGCACCATTTCCGTGCCGATATACCCCGGACAAATGGCGTTGACGGTGATGCCCTTGGCAGCGCCTTCCTGCGCCAGCGCCTTGGTGAAGCCAAGATCGCCCGCCTTCGCGGCGGAATAATTGACCTGGCCCATCTGGCCCTTTTGGCCATTGATCGAGGAAATATTGATCACCCGGCCGAAATTGCGATCCCGCATTCCGGTCCAGACCGGATGCGTCATATTGAAAAGGCCCGTCAGGTTGGTATCGACAACGGCCGTCCATTGATCCGGCGTCATCTTGTGAAACATGGCATCGCGTGTGATGCCGGCATTATTGACGAGAATCTCGACCGGACCGAGATCGGCTTCGACGCGGGCAAGGCCGGCAGCACAGGCCGCATAGCTGGAGACATCCCATTTATACGTGGGAATACCGGTTTCGGCAGTGAATGCCTGGGCTTTTTCATCATTGCCGGCATAATTGGCCGCCACCGCGTATCCGGCGTCCTTCAAGGCAGCGGAAATAGC
Organism: Pararhizobium gei; assembly: GCF_029223885.1. NCBI lineage: Bacteria > Pseudomonadati > Pseudomonadota > Alphaproteobacteria > Hyphomicrobiales > Rhizobiaceae > Pararhizobium > Pararhizobium gei. Next base: position 4,113,046 of record NZ_CP119409.1, read on the forward strand.
CGCCCCAATGCCACGCGATCCGCCCGTAACCAGTGCTACTCTGCTCATTCGTATCTCCCCCCGTTTTATCCGTTTTTTATAACACCGTCGCCCGCCTTGGTACGTCCCGGCCAGCGGGCCAGGACGTACCAGGAAATCGGACGTTTAAAACCGCTCGACACACATGGCTACACCCATGCCGCCGCCGATGCAGAGCGTTGCAAGGCCCTTGGAAACGCCGCGGCGCTTCATCTCGAACAACAGCGTGTTGAGCACCCGCGCACCGGATGCGCCGATCGGATGGCCGATGGCGATGGCGCCGCCATTGACATTGACGATCGATGTATCCCAGCCGAGATCCTTGTTGACGGCGCAGGCCTGCGCTGCAAAAGCCTCGTTGGCTTCCACAAGATCGATATCGCTGACCGACCAGCCGGCCTTTTCCAGCGCCTTTCGCGAGGCCGGGATCGGACCCGTGCCCATGATCTGCGGATCGACGCCGGCCGTTGCCCAGGAGACAATGCGGGCGAGCGGCTGGATGCCACGCCGACCAGCCTCATCTTCCGTCATCAAAAGAGCCGCAGCGGCGCCGTCGTTGAGACCCGAAGCATTCGCTGCCGTCACGGTTCCGTCCTTGTCGAAGGCCGGGCGCAGCTTGGTCATGGATTCCAGCGTTGCCCCATGGCGAATATATTCATCCTGGTCGACGGTCACGTCGCCTTTGCGCCCCTTCACCACGAAGGGAATGATCTCGTCCGCAAAACGGCCTGCCTTCTGCGCGGCTTCGGCCTTGTTCTGCGAACCCACGGCAAACTGGTCCTGTTCGTCGCGCGACAGCTGCCACTTCTTGGCGATATTCTCGGCCGTCGTACCCATGTGATAGCCGTAGAAGGCGTCGGTAAGCCCGTCCTTGATCATGGTGTCGACCATCTTCAGATCGCCCATCTTCACGCCGCCGCGCAAATGCGCGCAATGCGGTGCCATCGACATGGATTCCATGCCGCCGGCCACGATGATCTTTGCGTCGCCGGTGGCAATCTGTTGCATGCCGAGCGCAACCGCGCGCAAGCCCGAACCGCAGAGCTGGTTCATGCCCCAGGCTGTTGCTTCCTGGGGAATGCCGGCCTTCATTGCCGCCTGGCGCGCCGGATTCTGGCCCTCGCCGGCAGACAGCACCTGCCCGAGGATCACCTCATCGACCTCTGCGGGGTCGACGCCCGCCCGTTCGAGCACACCCTTGATGACGGCGGCCCCGAGTTCGTGGGCCAGTGTATTGGCAAAAGAGCCGTTGAAGGCGCCGACTGCCGTCCGGCCGGCACTGGCGATGACGATGGAGGGAGTGCTCATGAAATGTTTCCTCGTTCATTTTTTTAGCAACTGGCCAAAGACTGACAAAGGTCTGCCCGCAAGTCAAACGGGATCGTTGACGCGCAACGTCCACTGTTTGAAACCTGGTGTCAGCGCGAAACCTCGCGCTTGCGTCGCCGCATCGCACAAAGAGATTGTCAGAAGAGGTTTTTTCCGGATACTCTAAAAAAACATAATAAAGACGGGACCATGGGGAGGAGACCCAGATGGCTAAACACGACGGCCAGATCGTTATCAAGAAATACGCCAACCGACGGCTCTACAATACCGGCACGAGCACCTATGTCACGCTCGACGATCTCGCGGTGATGGTGAAAAAGGGTGAGGAATTCAACGTCCAGGACGCGAAATCCGGTGATGACATCACCCATTCGGTGCTGACACAGATCATCTTCGAACAGGAATCCAAGACCGGCAACACGCTTCTGCCTATTTCCTTCCTGCGCCAGCTTATCGCTTTTTACGGCGACCAGATGCAGATGGTCGTGCCGAGTTATCTCGAACATTCGATGCAGGCATTCACCGACCAGCAGGTGCAGATGCGCGAGCAGATCAACAAGGCCTTCGGCGACACGCCGCTGGTCAAGAATCTGGCCGTTCCGCTGCAGTTGGTGGAGGAGCAGGTCCGGCGCAACACCGAGATTTTCAATCAGGCCATGCAGATGTTCTCGCCCTTCATGGCGGCAACACCGGCCGCCAAGGAGCCGCGCAAGGCCGAAGCGAAGGACATTGACGACCTGAAGGAGCAACTGCGCGCCTTGCAGACAAAGCTGGAAAATCTGGGCTGACCGCTGCACCCGGTCCGGATCGGGCAGCGTGTAAAAGCGCTCCCGTGAAATACGCGGTCATAGCCCGATCGATACATCCCGCCCGGCCGTGCGCATGGACACGGAAAAGCCTGCGATCACGTCGATGAAGCAGATCGTCATGAGAATGAAGAAGACATGCGTCGCCGCATTGGCGACGAGCAGGAACTCGACAAGAAAAACGATGAACAGCACCATGGAAAGAAGGTGATCCATCAGCGCCTTGGAACTGATGCGCGTGGCCTTGAGGATTTCCACGAAAAGCACGGCGAGCGCGATCACGATCAGCAGGTCCCCGACACTCATCGTCCAGACCGCACCGGACAGCATGGTCATCGAGAAGATCGTATTGTCGAAGACGGCAACCCCTCCGCTTCCCAGCAGCCCGACCATGCCGAGATTGTAAAGCACGAAGGGCAGGATCAGCAAAGGAATGGCGGCAATCATCGACAGGAACTCCCGGTTTCTTGAGACCGGTCCCGACCGGCGCAATGATATTCGCTTACAGTGTTTTTGCGGTCAAGAAATGGCACCAAAAGAAAAGGGCCGGCAAAAGCCAGCCCTCCGTCTTCAATCCCAAGCATGCGCTGATTAAGCGGAAGCCTTCGGGGTCAAAACCTGGCGGCCGCGGTACATGCCGGTCTTCAGGTCGATATGGTGCGGACGGCGAAGTTCGCCGGAGTTCTTGTCCTCGACATAGGTCGGGGACTTCAACGCGTCAGCGGAGCGGCGCATGCCGCGTTTGGACGGGCTTGTTTTTCTTTTTGGTACAGCCATTTCAGTCTCCACTTATCGGGCAAAACTCTGTTCAGCGGCCAGACCGTTGGTCGGGACAAACAGATGTCAATCTCGGAATTTTCCGGGCTTATACATGCCCGGCAGATGTTTGACCAGTCCCTGCCATCATTTTTTCGCAAAGGACGGTTCGCATCATCAAGCCTCGTCCTCCGGAACGATCCAGCTTTCCTGCAACGCCGCGTCCTGCCATTTCCGGAAGGCCGGATGGGTCTTGACCGCATCCATATAGCCGAGCGAGCCAGGATTGCGGGTGAGATCGTAGATCTCGAACCGGTTGACCACCGGTGCGAACATAGCATCCGCAGCGGTGAAGCGACCGAACAGGAAGGGGCCGCCCGAGCGGGCCACGGCCTCCCGCCAGATCGTCTCGATCCGCTCAACATCCTCCATAACGCCGGCAGGCAGGTCTATGGCGCGCTTTTCACGGCGGATATTCATCGGGCAGGCATTGCGGAGAGCCCGGAACCCGGAGAGCATTTCCATGGAATAGCTGCGGGCGGCGGCGCGTTCCACCATATCCTCAGGCCAGAGCCCGGCCTCAGGAAAGAGCTCGGCGACATATTCGATGATCGCCAGTGATTCCCAGATCCGGATATCGCCGTGGTGCAGCACGGGAACGCGACCGGTCGGCGAAATATCCCGAAATTTGGGATTTCCGGCTGGAAAATCGAAAGGGATGACGACATCTTCGAAGGGAATGCCGCAGCCTTCCAGCGCAAGCCAGGGCCGGAGCGACCAGGAGGAATAATTCTTGTTGCCGATATAGAGGGTGAGATTGGTCACGGTCTTCTCCGATCCGCTTGGGTTGCCCTGCTATAGGGGCAAAGCCACGCTCAAAGCCAATCAAAAGGCCTGATCCTACTCATAAAGACACTTGATATATTCGCCGGAACGCCCGGCCCGGCGTTCGATGACCGAGGCGAGACGCCGCAGACCGCGTCCCGGTTTGCCCGCATTGCGCTCGACCGGATTGGGAAGCGATACCGCGAGAAGAGCCGCCTGGCGGCGCGTCAGCTTGGCAGCAGGAACGCCGAAATGGCGTTGCGCGGCGGCCTCGGCGCCATAGATGCCCGGACCCCATTCGGCAATATTCAGATAGAGTTCCATCATCCGCCGCTTGCTCCAGACGAAATCCGCCGCGACCGCCAGCGGCAATTCCATCGCCTTGCGGACAAAGGAGCGCCCATTCCATAGGAACAGGTTCTTGGCCGTCTGCATCGGGATGGTCGAGGCACCGCGGGTGGATTCGCCTTCGAGGGCCTCGTTGACGACGCCACGCATCTGTACCCAGTCGACGCCGGCATGGATGCAGAACTGGCCGTCCTCCGACATCATCACGGATTGGACGAGATTGGGAGAAATATCGTCGAGCGACACCCACTGGCGGTCGTAGCCGCGCAGCAGCACCAGATCGCGCAGCATGAGCGTCGAAACCGGATGGACGAAACCCGGCACGTAAAGGACGATCAGCACATAGGGCAACAGAACGATGGCGAGGACGATGAATATGATCTGGCGCCAGCGACGGTGCAGAGCCGCGCGCCATCCCTGAGAACGGCTGGACGACACCACCTCTTCCTCTTCCCGGCTTTCCGGTATGATTTCCACCCCTGACACACCCGCCTGATGATCCATTTGAATTTTCATAGAGCAAGAACAGCGGGAGTTGAACGCTTTTCTGGACTTTGTCCCGTCCGGCGGCCGCATCCATGGCCATATGGCAAAATCCCGTTGCCAGCGGCAGCGCAGTCGTGCCAAACAGCGCCGCATGAGCGACCTGCCCCATTCTTTCGAAGTGCGCCTGAAGAGCCATGCTATGGCCGTCGAGGCCTGCCTTGTTCACCTTCTGACAGATCAGGTGCAGTCCGACGAGATCGCCCGGCCGACATCGCTCCTTGCAGCCATGCGGCACGGCGTGCTGAACGGCGGCAAGCGCCTGCGCCCGTTTCTGGTGATGGAGAGCGCTGCCCTGCTCGGCGGCGATGCACAGGCAGCACTCAGGGTCGGCGCGGCGCTCGAATGCGTTCACAGCTATTCCCTTGTCCACGACGATCTTCCGGCCATGGATGACGACGAACTGAGGCGCGGGCAGCCGACCGTGCATATCGCCCACGGCGAAGCGAATGCGATCCTTGCCGGCGACGGCCTGCTGACGCTCGCCTTCGACATTATCGCCGCACCGGAAACCCATCTCCCGGACAGCAGCAAGACGGACCTGATCCTGGCGCTGGCCCGCGCTTCAGGTATTGGCGGCATGGCCGGCGGACAGGCGCTCGATCTGGCGGCAGAGGGGCGCGGTCTCGACGAAGCCCGCATTATCACCCTGCAGGCCATGAAGACCGGGGCGCTGATCCGCTTTGCCTGCGAGGCCGGCGCCATCATCGCCGGCAGCACCGCGGACGACCGGCGCGTGATGCGCCAGTACGGCGAAACGATCGGCCTTGCTTTCCAGCTCGCCGACGACCTTCTCGATCTGACGGCCGATGCCAAGACCATGGGCAAGGCCACTGGCAAGGACGCTGCCCGCGGCAAGGGCACGCTGGTTGCGCTGCGCGGTCAGGTTTGGGCTGAGGCAGAGCTGGCAAGGCTTGTCGCCAATGCAGAGACCTTGCTGACGGCTTTCGGACAGGAGGCCTCGATCCTTTGTGAAACGGCCCGTTTCGTGGCCAATCGAAGCCACTGACCATTATATGCTTTCGCCGGAGCCTCGGCCCTGCCCCTTCCATTGGGGAGGAGCAAGAACGCAGGCCAGCGGGAACTCCTTCTTGGTCTCTCTCGGCTTAAAGGGAGAGGTACCAACAAGGCGAGGAACGTCGGGCCATTGTCCACCCGGCCAGCCAACTTGTTACCGCAACAAGATTGCACATTCCCTTCGCCGGCCGCTGCGGCAGAATGAATATACGTAACTTTCCGCCCGGAGTCTCCGCTTTGCCAGATCTTCTACCCCACCTGCCGCAGCTTATGCTTGCCTGGAGCGCCTATCTGATCGCCGTCGCGTCGCCCGGACCGGCAGTCCTCGCCATCATCGGCACCTCGATCAGCCGTGGGCGCAGCGCGGGTATGGCGCTGGCGCTCGGCGTGCTCACAGGGTCCTATATCTGGGCGATGCTGACGGCGGCCGGGCTTTCGGCTCTGATCCGCTCCTATGGGCAGGCGATGATCGTTCTGAAGATCGCCGGCGGCCTTTATCTGCTGTGGCTTGCCTTCAACGCCTTGAGGGCCGCTCTGCGGAAAGATCTGCCGGCAGCAGCCGCAAACGAAGTTCAGCCTTCTCTGCGGAAACTCTATTTCAAGGGCCTGGGCATCCACCTTACCAATCCCAAGGCGATCTTTGCCTGGATCATGCTGGTCTCGCTCGGCATGCCGAAGGATGCGCCCGCCAGCATCATGGCGGTGTTGATCGGCGGCTGCATGGTCATGGGCGTGGTCGTGTTCACTGGCTTTGCGCTGTTGTTTTCGCTGGCACCCGTCAACCGGGCGTACCGGAGGGCGCACCGTTGGATCGAGGGGGCCATGGCGGGCTTCTTCACCTTTGCCGGCCTCCGCCTGCTGACGGCAAGGCTTTAGAGCATCGTTCCCTTACTCGGCGGCGGCCTGTCCCTGGCCGAAGCGCTTCTCGATATAGTCGGCGACGAGCGTCTCGAAATCGCCGGCAATATTGGTGCCGCGGATCGTGATCGCCTTCTTGCCGTCAATATAAACGGGAGCGGCCGGAAGCTCGCCGGTGCCGGGCAGCGAAATGCCGATATCGGCATGCTTGCTTTCACCGGGTCCGTTAACGATGCAGCCCATGACCGCGACCTTCAGCCCTTCAACACCGGGATATTTTTCGCGCCAGACCGGCATGTTGCGGCGGATGTCGCCTTCGATCTTCTGGGCCAGTTCCTGAAACACCGTCGATGTGGTGCGGCCGCAGCCGGGACAGGCGGCAACGACGGGAATAAACTGCCGGAAACCCATGACCTGCAGCAACTCCTGCGCGACCTGCACCTCGCGGGTGCGGTCGCCGCCGGGCTCTGGCGTCAACGAGATGCGGATCGTATCGCCGATGCCCTGCTGCATCAGGATGCCGAGCGAGGCGGCGGACGAGACGATGCCCTTGGAGCCCATGCCGGCCTCCGTGAGGCCGAGGTGCAATGCATGGTTCGTCCGGCCGGACAGCATCGAATAGCATGCGATCAGATCCTGCACGTTCGACACCTTGGCCGACAGGATGATGCGATTGCGCGGCAGGCCGATGTCTTCGGCCAGTTCGGCCGAAATCAGCGCGGATTGCACGATGGTCTCGCGCATGACCTGGCTGGCCGTCAGCGGGAATCCCTTGGCCTGATTATCGTCCATCAGCTTCGTCAGCAGATCCTGATCGAGCGATCCCCAGTTGACGCCGATGCGCACCGGCTTGTCGAACAGGATGGCGCGCTCGATGATCTCGGCGAATTGCTTGTCCTTCTTCGCCTTGAAGCCGACATTTCCCGGATTGATGCGATATTTTGCAAGCGCTTCGGCGCAGGCCGGATGGTCGGCGAGAAGCTTGTGTCCGATATAGTGAAAATCGCCGATCAGGGGCACATCCAGCCCCAGCCGTTCGAGCCGTTCGCGGATTTTCGGTACGGCGGCCGCGCTCTCGTCGCGATCGACGGTGATGCGCACCAACTCCGAGCCTGCGCGGTGCAGGGCGGCGACCTGTGCAACTGTCGCATCGACATCGGCCGTATCGGTATTGGTCATCGACTGGACGACGACGGGCGCCGATCCTCCGACGATCACGCCGCCGACATCGACGGCAACGGAAGCCCGGCGCGGCTGAGGGTCGAAATCAAAGGCGGACGACATGGTGGCCCCTTGAAGGTTCTGGTACGGCGACGATCCTCAGGTGGATGAGGATGGCCGCCTTGTCAACGGCCAACACCATGTCTTGACGGCGAATTGATGGTTGCCCTGCCGTCAGTCGCGCCCTTTCAGATCGGCATGCGCCGCATGATGGGAGAGCAGGAGGACGACGATAAAGAGGATGGGCACGCAGGTGAAGATAATGGCAAACCCCGTGTGTTCGGCAACGAAGCCGATCAGCGAGGGCGCAAACAGCATGCCGGAATACCCCATGAAGGTGGCGACCGACAATCCGATGCCGGGCGCCAGCCCCGGCATGTTGCCTGCCGCCGAAAAGGCGATCGGCACCATGTTGGAGATACCGACGCCGGCCAGCGCGAAGCCGAGAATGGCGAGCGGCGCAGTGGGAGAAAGGCCTGCCAACAGAAGGCCGACCAAGGCCGTCAACGTGCAGATGCGCAGCGTCTTCACGCCGCCGAACCGGTCGCGGACATGGTCGCCGGCAAATCGCATAATCGCCATGGTCGCGGAAAAAGCAGCAAAGCCGAACCCCGACAGCGCGACCGAGGCGCCGAGCTCATTGCGAAGGTATAGCGCGCCCCAGTCGAGCACCGTCCCCTCCGGCACCATGGAAAACAGCGCGACGAGACCGATCAGCCAAGGCAGCGGCGTCAGCGGCAGACGCAGTTTCTGCTTTGCGACATCGGGATGAGGCTTGTCTGCATGGATCATCGGCCAGGCAATGCCAAGAACCGCAACGCAGAACAGCGTGACGAGGAGTGCGTGCGGCAGGACGCCGAACTGCGCCATGATCACGCCGCCGCTGGCCGAGCCGATCAGGCCCCCGAGACTCCAATAGGCATGGCAGGACGACATGATCGCCCGGCGCATGGATTTCTCCACCTCGACCGCATTGGCGTTCATCGCCACGTCCATCGCGCCCACAAAGCCGCCAAGCAGGAACATGGCGGGAATTGCCGTCCAGATGTTCGACACCAGCGTGAGAAGAAACAGAAGAGGCGACAGGATGACGGCCGTCACCCTCACGACCTTCTGCGACCCAAGTTTGGCGATATAGCCGCCGGCAATTGGCATCAGCACCAACGAGCCGATGCCAAAGACGAGGATGAGAAGCCCCAGTATGCTTTCGCTGATACCCAGCTTGTCCTTGAACTCGGGAATTTTGGGCGCCCAACTGCCGGTAACGAAGCCGTTCATCAGGAAGAGAAGAGAAACGGCCAGGCGCGATTTCGGCATGTAACCTTGCCGGAGGGTGTCGTGCTGAGGAAGAGAATGCTGATCCATGACCTTTTCCAATGCGGGGCGGAACCCGCTTCAAACCGTTGTTTAACAAAATTGCCGTCGGGTCGTTCAGGACGGCCACGCAAAGCCGCGGCTCCTGATGCCGGCAGGAGGGATGAGAACCGGTCGCCACGGCACCGGCAGCTCTTCGACGATGAGCATCCTCATGGTTTCGCCTTTCGTGCACGGGCGATGACAATACCTGCTTCTTCGAACGAACCGACGGCATCGGCCGGCGCATCATATTCGACGATCAGTGTTGCACAGTCTTGCGCGCCGATGACGGCATGGGGAGCGGAGATCCCGAATTTGTCGTTGGTAATGGCTGTGATGACCGAAACACTGTGATGCGCCAACAGCCTCTTGAACTCCGCGTCCTCGTATTCGGACACGGTCAGGCCGGTCTTGATATCCGCACCGCAGGCCCCGAGAATACAGAGATCCGGCCGCAGCATCTCCAGATCGCGCTGCGCCTTTGCGCCGATAGCCGCTCCCACCCGCTGGTCGATCCGGCCTCCGATCACGATCAGTTCCACCAGCGGCTTGTCCAAAAGGGCCGAGGCGATCAGCGGCGTGTTTGTCGCCACGGTCAACTCGAGATCCGGGGCAAGAGCACGGGCAATGGCAAGATTGGTGGAGCCGGCATCGAAGAACACCATCATGCCGGGACATATGAAGGGCAATGCCGCCGCGGCCAGCGCCGCCTTGCGCTCCGGCGCCTGGCCAACCCGTTCCGTGAGCGTCGTGCCGCCCGGTGCGACAAGCAACGCTCCACCATAAACCCGCTCGCACAGTCCAGCCGCGGCAAGCTCCCGGAGATCGCGCCTTATCGTATCCTCGGAAACCCTGAACTCCTGCGCCAGATCGGCCGCCAGCACCCTGCCGGAAACGGTCAAACGGTCTCGGATCATCCGCTGGCGTTCCTGAAGGAGAAGCTCTGGCTGCATATTTAAGCGCAATCAAGGATGAATCGGCATAAACAGGCATAAAGGGGTCAGAAACAAATTGCAACCCGATCATCATTTTCCGTCAAAGAATGAGCAGGAAGCCTTGTTTTTAGGCTAAGGAAGCCAAACTTCTCCCAAACCTGCCAATTTAGAAAAAGCATTCCCTGCTTGGCGCGGCACCCGGGGTTTTGTACGCAGAGATCGGGGCAGAGCTGTGCGATTGTCACGCAACATCGGCATATGAGCCGTCAGAAAGAATGGAAAAGACAATGAAGTGGGTTCCCAAACTTCTCGCCGCCGCCGCTTTTGCCCAATTGGTGTCTTTCGGGGCGGCTCAGGCCGGCGAAAACCTTGAGGCTGTCAAATCGGCCGGCGCCCTGAAGATCGGCACCGAAGGCACCTATGCGCCATTCACGTATCACGACGAAAGCGGCAAGCTCGTCGGCTTCGATGTCGAGATCGGCGAAGCCCTTGCCAAGAAACTGGGCGTCAAGGCCGAATTCTTGGAAGGCAAGTGGGACGGCCTGATCGCCGGCCTCGACGCCAAGCGTTACGACACCGTGATCAACCAGGTTGGCATTACTGACGAACGCAAGAAGAAATATGATTTTTCCGAGCCCTATATCGCCTCAAAGGCCGTTCTGATCGTCAAGGCGGACAATACCGAGATCAAGGGCTTCCCGGACTTGAAGGACAAGAAAGCAGCACAATCGCTTTCGAGTAACTTTGGCAAGATTGCCGCCGATGCCGGTGCAGAGCTCGTCGGCACCGATGGCTTCGACCAGTCGATCCAGCTGGTGCTGACGGGACGCGCCGATGCTACCATCAACGACAGCCTGTCTTTCCTCGACTTCAAGAAGAAGAAGCCGGACGCGCCGGTGAAGATCGCTGCCGAGCAGGCCAATGCCGATTATTCCGGCGTCATCATCCGCAAGGGCGAACCCGAGCTTCTCGAAGCCATCAACAAGGCGCTGGCCGAGATCAAGGCAGACGGCACCTACGACACGATCTCGCAGAAATATTTCGGCGCCGACGTTTCGAAATAGGCGTTCGGTGGGTGCGGGGGAACAGGTTTCGTCGCTCCCTGGTCTGAACTATAGTCGTGATCCGTTCCGGACCTCCGGGACGGATCACGGTGTTTGAAAGGCTCTTCCGTGCCCCCCTGGCTTCAACTGATGCTCGATTCGCTCCAGCCGCTTCTCTGGGCCGGGCTGATCTTTACCATTCCGCTGACGCTGCTTTCCTTTGCGCTCGGACTGGCGCTCGGTCTTCTGACGGCTGTCGTGCGGCTGTTCGGACCAAAGCCTCTGGTCGCGGTGGCGCGCTTTTATGTCTGGGTCATCCGGGGCACGCCGCTTCTGGTGCAGCTCTTCGTTATTTTTTACGGCCTGCCAAGCCTTGGCATTCTGCTCGACGCTTTCCCCGCAGCGCTGATCGGCTTCACGCTGAACATCGGCGCCTATACCTCGGAAATCATCCGTGCCGTCATCTCCTCGGTCCCGCGCGGCCAATGGGAAGCCGCCTATTCGATCGGCATGAGCTGGGGCCAGGCAATGCGCCGGACCATCCTGCCGCAAGCGGCGCGTGTCGCCGTGCCGCCGCTTTCAAATACCTTCATTTCGCTGGTGAAGGATACATCGCTTGCCGCTGCAATCACCGTGCCGGAGCTGTTCCAGACGGCGCAACGCATCGTCGCGACGACCTATGAGCCGCTGATTCTCTACATCGAAGCCGCGCTGATCTACCTCGCGCTAAGCTCGGTGCTCTCCGCGCTGCAGGTGCGCTTGGAAAAACGCTTCGCCCGCTATGGCGGTTTTCTGGAGGCGCGCACATGATCGAACTCACCCATATCGAAAAACGCTTCGGTGACAATATCGTTCTGAAGGATATCAGCGTCACCATTGCCGAGGGCACGGTGACGGCCCTGGTCGGCCCCTCCGGCGGTGGCAAAAGCACATTGCTGCGTTGCATCAACCTGCTCGAGATTCCGACATCAGGCACGATCAGGCTGGGCGAAGAGCAGATCACCTTCGCGCCTGACAAAAAGACCGGCTGGGACGCCAGCCAGCGCCTTCGCCGCCAGACCGGCATGGTGTTCCAGAACTTTCAGCTCTTCCCGCACCAGACGGCGATCGAGAACGTCATGGAGGGACTGGTCACGGTTCTGAGATGGCCGAAGGCGAAGGCGAAGGTTCGAGCGCAGGAACTGCTCGAAAAGGTCGGCATGATCCATAAGGCCGATGCATGGCCGGCGACTCTGTCCGGCGGACAGCAGCAGCGTGTCGCCATTGCCCGCGCGCTGGCCCCCTCTCCACGGGTTCTCTTGTGCGACGAGCCGACATCGGCGCTCGACCCGGAGCTGGCGGAGGAGGTCGTGGAGGTTCTCAACCGTCTTGCCGCGGAGGGCACCACGATGATCATGGCCACCCACGACCTGCGGCTGGCCTCAAAAGTCGCCGATCAGGTTCTGTTCCTCGACGGAGGCCTGATCGTCGAAAGCGGCGCGCCCAGGAACATTTTCCAGACGCCGGAGCGGGAGCGGACAAAGAAATTCATCTCTTCGTTGAGTGCCGGAAACAGCTACGATATTTAAGGAGTTTTCGAGTTTCAATGTCGCGAAGGCTTACCCTCTGTCGCTGAGACAGAGGGTAGTGCGCGTGACATGCCGACGATAGGCACAGCCCCTCAGCCATAAACTATCAGCAGGTCCTTGGCATCGATCTGGTCGCCGGTCTTGACCAGCACTTCCGCGATCGTGCCGTCCTTTTCCGCATGCAGCGCTGTTTCCATCTTCATCGCCTCGATCGACAAGAGGACGTCGCCGGACTTGACTGTCTGGCCGGCCGAGACCGAGACTGTGGAAATGACCCCCGGCATGGGCGCGCCGAGATGGGCGGCATTGCCCAGATCGGCCTTGCGGCGCGCGGCGCTGGACGCGGAGCGGTTGCGATCGGGAACCTTGATCAGGCGAGGCTGACCATTCAGCTCGAAGAACACCTTGACCATGGCCTGCTCGTCCGGTTCGGTCTTTGCCTGATGCAGGATGACGAGCGAAACACCCTTTTCCAGCTCCGGCAACAGTTCCTCTCCAGCCGAAAGCCCGTAAAAATAGGCGGGCGTCGGCAGAACGGAAACTGGACCATAGGTATCGACAGCAAGCGCGTAGTCGGTGAAGACCTTCGGGTACATCAGATAGGAGGCGAACTCGAAGTCGGAAATCTCACGGTCGAGCTTTTCCTCAATAACCTTGCGTTCGGCATCGAGATCGGCGTCGGCAAGCAGCGAGCCAGGTCGGTCCGTATAGGGCCGTTCACCCTTCAGCGCCTTGTCCTGCAGCGCCTTTGGCCATCCACCCGGGGGCTGGCCGAGATCGCCTTTCAACATGGAGACGACCGATTCCGGGAAGGACACCTCCTTGGCCGGGTTTTCGACATCGGCGACCGTCAGATCCTGTGACACCATCATCAACGCCATGTCGCCGACGACCTTGGAGGAGGGTGTCACCTTGACAATATCGCCGAACATCTGGTTGGCGTCGGCATAGGTCTGCGCAACCTGGTGCCAGCGGGTCTCAAGCCCGAGCGAACGGGCCTGTTCCTTCAGATTGGTGAACTGGCCGCCGGGCATTTCGTGCAGATAGACTTCGGAGGCGGGGCCTTTCAGGTCGCTTTCGAAGGCGGCATACTGGTTGCGCACGGCCTCCCAGTAGAAGGAGATGCGGCGGATCCAGGCCGGATCGAGGCCGGGATCGCGCTCCGATCCGCGCAAAGCCTCGACGATCGAGCCGAGGCAGGGTTGCGAGGTATTGCCGGAGAAGGCGTCCATTGCCGCGTCGACCACGTCGACGCCAGCATCGACGGCGGCCAACACCGTTGCTGCGGCGATGCCGGACGTGTCATGCGTGTGGAAATGGATCGGCAGGTCGGTCGCTTCCCGCAAGGCCTTGAACAACACCGTCGCAGCCGCCGGCTTCAGAAGGCCGGCCATGTCCTTGAGCGCGATCATATGCGCGCCGGCCTTTTCCAGGTCGGCGGCAAGGGCCGTGTAGTATTTCAGATCATATTTCGGACGCGCCGAATTCAGGATGTCGCCGGTGTAGCAGATTGCCGCTTCGCAGATCTTGTTCTCTTCCGACACCGCGTCCATCGAGACGCGCATGTTGTCGACCCAGTTCAGGCAGTCGAACACGCGGAACACGTCGATGCCGCCCTTGGCCGCCTGACGAACGAAATATTTGACGACATTGTCGGGATAGTTCTTGTATCCGACGCCGTTGGCGCCGCGCAGCAACATCTGCAGGAGGAGGTTCGGGGCGTCTTCCCGTACCTTGGCAAGACGCTCCCATGGATCTTCCGTCAGGAAGCGCATGGAAACATCGAACGTGGCGCCGCCCCAGCATTCGAGCGAAAACAGGTTCGGCAGGGCGCGGGCATAGGTGCCGGCGATGCGGGCAATGTCATAGGTGCGCACGCGTGTCGCGAGCAGCGACTGGTGACCGTCGCGCATCGTCGTATCGGTCAAGAGCACGCGTTTTTCGGCACGCACCCATTCTGCGAATTTCTTCGGCCCGAGCGCATCCAGCTTCTGTTTCGTGCCATCGACGATATCGCCCTTGCTGTGGGGAACGATCGGCTTGGCGGCATCGGCGCTCGGCTTCGGCCGGCCCTTGGCTTCCGGGTGCCCGTTGACCGTGACATCGGCGAGATAGGTGAGCAGCTTGGTGGCGCGGTCCTGGCGCTTGACCTGCTGGAACAGTTCCGGCGTCGTATCGATGAACCGCGTCGTATAGGTATTATCCTTGAACTTCGGGTGCGTGATGATCGCTTCGAGGAAGGTCAGGTTGGTCGCAACGCCGCGGATACGGAATTCGCGCAGTGCGCGGTCCATGCGGGCAATCGTCTCCTGCGGGCTCGGCGACCATGCCGTGACCTTGACCAGCAGCGGGTCATAGAACCGGGTAATCACCGCGCCCGGATAGGCTGTCCCGCCATCGAGGCGGATACCGAAGCCGGAGGCGGAGCGGTATCCCGTGATGCGGCCATAGTCCGGAATGAAGTTCTGTTCAGGATCTTCCGTCGTGATCCGGCACTGCAGCGCATGGCCGTTAAGGCGGATATCCTCCTGTTTGGGAACACCCGATTCCGGCGTGCCGATGGCAAAACCGTCGAGAATATGGATTTGCGCCTTGACGATATCGATGCCGGTGACGACTTCCGTGACGGTATGTTCGACCTGGATGCGCGGATTGACTTCGATGAAGTAGAATTTGCCGGTGTCCATATCCATCAGATATTCGACGGTGCCGGCACCGACATAGTTCGTCGCCTGGGCGATCCGCGTCGAATAGCCGGCCAGTTCCTGGCGCTGTTCCTCGCTCAGATAAGGCGCCGGGGCGCGCTCGACGACCTTCTGGTTGCGGCGCTGCACCGAACAATCGCGCTCGAACAGATGCACGACATTGCCGTGGGTATCACCAAGCACCTGGCTTTCGACGTGGCGCGCACGCTCCACAAGTTTCTCCAGATAGACCTCGTCCTTGCCGAAGGCAGCCATCGCCTCGCGCTTGGCTTCGACGACTTCCCGGGAAAGATCCTTGGGATCGCGGATGGTGCGCATGCCACGCCCGCCCCCGCCCCAGGAGGCCTTCAGCATGATCGGATACCCGATGCTCTCGGCCATCTTTGCCACTTCCGCCATATCGTCCGGCAGGGGCTCTGTCGCCGGAACGACCGGCACGCCGATCTCGATCGCAAGATTGCGCGCCGCCACCTTGTTGCCGAGACGGCGCATCGTATCGCCGGTCGGGCCGATGAAGATGATGCCGGCTGCCCTGCAGGCGTCGACAAATTCCGGGCTTTCCGACAGGAGGCCATAACCGGGATGGATCGCGTCGGCACCGGAGAGCTTGGCGACGCGGATGATTTCCTCGATAGACAAATAGCTTTCGATCGGTCCGAGATCGCGCGCCAGATGCGGGCCCCTGCCGATCGGATAGCTTTCGTCCGCCTTGAAGCGGTGCAGGGCGAGCTTGTCCTCCTCGGCCCAGACAGCAACCGTTTTGATACCCAGTTCGTTAGCCGCGCGAAACACGCGAATGGCAATTTCCGAACGGTTGGCGACCAGAATCTTCGAAATGGGCAAATCGGACTCCTCAAGACCTGAACACGGCAATGCTGCACCGCGAAACAGATTAGTAGCGGCTCATGAGATGAAGTTCAATTTCAGACTTGCACGGTGCCGCGAAAGATTTTCAATCAAGAAATAAGACCGAGCCGAAAGGACAGGGCGACGATGTGCTGCCGGTTTTTTGCCTTCAGCTTATCCTGGATTCCGTTCATGTACCAATCGACGGTATGGTTCGATATTTTCAGCACCCGCCCGATTTCGGCCGATGTCATTCCCTGTGCAAGATAGTTCAGCGCTTCCATTTCGCGGTGGGTCATCTGGACATCGACGCTTGAGGCCAGTTCTGCCAGCACGGCCGGATTGACAAGTTCAAGCAACCTCCAGAACAGCTTCTTGGCAACGGCGTCGAACAGGCTGATCTCGACGGGGCTGAGATCGACCGGTTTTCCGCCGATGGTCAGGTTGCCAAGCAGCCCACGCCGGCCATGTACGGGAAGGATATAGCCGTCATGGAGGCCGTGGCTGCGCGCCTCGACGATCATTCGCTCCATCCGCTTGCGATGCGGGTCCGAACGGAACGCGACCATGGTTTCGCGCCAGCGGAACCCGTGCCGCGCATGACCAAGATAGCGGATCGTCGGATCGATCACGACATATTTCTTGCGGATGTAGATATGCGGCCAAAGCTCCGGCCATCGCCCCGCCAGCAGCAGGCTCAAAGGATCGACACTCGGTTTGAGCTGCTGGAAGACACCGTAATATTCAAAGCCGTACCGGTCCAGAAGCCTTTCGAATTCCTGCACGATCTCGTCGCGGCCGCGCAACTCGTCGATCAGGGCGAGGAATTGAACCAGCAACGTAATCTTCATGCAATTTCCTCGAAGGGCAGCTGTTTTTCAGGCGGAAAACATCATTGCAGCGCAACATGAATGCCTTGTTCAGCACTGGTTCATGTTGCAACCGCGATAGTCGGCATCGTCAGTCCATGGACCACCTAACACTGCATCATAACTGTTCTGCAAGGCGCAAAAATTCGGGCGATGGAATGCGGCACCGACGACGAGACCCGTCGCGCCTGCCACAGGAAGCCCGGACTGCCTGACCGGATCAGGGACGGTGACTGTTTTGTGGGCCATGGAAATAGGAAGATTTCGAAGCTCCGGCAAAGAACAACTCTCAAGAAGAGGTTGCGGTCGCCGGGACGGACAATTTTCCGCTTCATCGTATCGCGGAGCATTTGCGCCGCACCCAACTGCCCAAGAGGGATAAGACCGTGTCATTGTTTCAGGTCTATGCAAGAGCGCTTCAATACCTTGCCGTACATAAGTTCCGCGTTTCGGCGATTGTCGCTGCCAATATCGTATTGGCAATGATTACGATCGCGGAACCCGTTCTGTTCGGCCGCATTATCGATGCGATGTCTTCCAAGCAGACCGTAACGCCCATGCTTCTGATGTGGGCGGGTCTTGGCGTGTTCAATACGATCGCTTTCGTGCTGGTTGCCCGCGAGGCCGACCGGCTTGCTCACACGCGCCGTTCGACCCTGATTACGGAAGCCTTTGGCCGGATCATTTCCATGCCCCTGTCCTGGCACAGCCAGCGCGGCACCTCTAACGCCCTTCATACGCTGCTGCGCGCCTGTGAAACCATGTTCGGCCTTTGGCTGGAATTCATGCGCGAACATCTGTCGACCGTCGTAGCCCTGGCCTTGCTGGTGCCGACTGCGCTGATGATGGATGTGCGTCTGTCGATCGTTCTCTTCGTGCTCGCCGTTCTCTATGTGCTGATCGGCAAGGTCGTCATGTCCAAGACCAAGGACGGCCAGGCTTCGGTTGAAGGCCATTATCACACGGTTTTCAGCCATGTCTCCGACTCGATCAGCAATGTTTCGGTCGTTCACAGCTATAACCGCATCGAGGCTGAAACGCGTCAGCTCAAGGAACTTGCCAATCGTCTGATTTCCGCCCAGCTGCCGGTCCTCGACTGGTGGGCGCTTGCCAGCGCACTCAACCGCATGGCATCGACCATCTCGATGATGACCATCCTGGTGATCGGCACCGTGCTCGTCCAGCGCGGCGAGCTCGGGGTTGGAGAAGTTGTTGCCTTTATCGGCTTCGCCAATCTCCTGATCGGCCGTCTCGACCAGATGAAGAACTTCGTCAACCAGACTTTCGAGGCGCGTGCCAAGCTGGAAGATTTTTTCAAGCTGGAAGACTCCGTGCGTGAACGCGAAGAACCGGCCGATGCCGGCGAACTGAACCATGTGCGCGGTGAAGTCGAATTCCGCAACGTATCCTTCAACTTCCCCAACACGAATGACGGCCTTCAGGATATCTCCTTCAAGGTGAAGGCTGGCCAGACGATCGCGATCGTCGGTCCGACCGGCTCTGGTAAGACCACGCTGATCAACATGCTGCAGCGCGTTCACGAGCCGCTGTCCGGGCAGGTGCTGATCGATGGGGTCGATGTCGCCACCATTACCCGCAAGTCGCTGCGTTCGTCGATTGCCACCGTGTTTCAGGATGCCGGTCTTCTCAACCGCTCGATCAGCGACAATATCCGCCTTGGCCGGGAAGATGCGTCCGATGAGGAGGTTGTCCGGGCGGCTGAAGCTGCAGCGGCTGCCAACTTCATCGAAGGCCGGGAGACGGGTTATGAGACGCGGGTCGGCGAGCGGGGCAACCGGCTTTCCGGCGGCGAGCGCCAGCGGATCGCCATTGCCCGCGCCATCCTGAAGAATGCACCGATCCTCGTTCTGGACGAGGCGACCAGCGCACTGGACGTCGAGACGGAAAATCGGGTCAAGGAGGCGATCGACAATCTGCGCAAGGATCGCACCACCTTCATCATCGCCCACCGCCTGTCGACAGTTCGGGAGGCTGACCTGGTGGTGTTCATGGACCACGGCCGCGTCGTCGAAATGGGCGGCTTTACCGAGCTCAGCCAGAGCAATGGTCGTTTTGCAGCCCTTCTGCGGGCAAGCGGCATCCTGACGGACGAAGATGTCCGCCGGAGCCAGACAGCGGCCTGATCCATCCATATGCAGCAAAAATCCCCCAGGACAGATTGTCCTGGGGGATTTTTTTTGCGTTCAGTTCCAGACCGGTGAGAACCAAACCGGTTTGTCTGTTAAACCCCAACGGTCCGCGGTCGCGACAGGCCGCCCAGCCAGTCGAGATAACGCGCATAGACAAAGTGCAACACGAGACCGAAGGCCACCAGCAGCGAGCCCCATAGAGGGTCCCGGCCCGTCACGAAGAGGATGACCTGGGCCACCATGGCCAGAATCGTACCGAAGATGAAGATCGGCAGGGAATGGCGCCCGATCATGACCAGCGGATGATCTGCGCGCAGCCGCGTCACGCGGCTGAACACGGGGAAAACGGCAAGCAGATAGCCAAGCGCAAGAATATGGAGTAGCCGCGTCAGCGACAGGAAAGTCTTGTCGAACCCGGTGAGGACTGCGGGAAGTCCATAGGAAAAATCGATGTTCCACCACGACAGCGTCACCCAGAAAAAGGACAGCGTGACGTAGCCGGCGGAGACGAGGATCATCAGCGGGTGGCGCGGCAGGGGCTTTCCCTTTCTGGACCGGGTCATGCAGATCAGACCGATGACAAACAGGAACTGCCATGACCAGGGATTGAGAAACCAGTACCCCTCGTCGAGAAAATTGATCGGCACGATGGTGAAGATCCCAGCCGCCAGCCAGAGCAATGCGGATGCGCAGAACAGTAGCAGCGGACTGCGGGCATTGAGCCAGAGCATGCCGGGCAGAAGCAGGAATAGCACGGCATACATCGACAGGATATTGTTGTAGCCAAGCTGATGCCCGAGAAGCACCATCGCGACAATGCCCTGCTCAGTGTGTTCGAGAAGCGGGCGGATATTGATCTCGCCGATGAGATCCTGCCGGCCGAAATAAAGCGCGCCGCCGGCAAAGATCGCCAGCGTCAGAATGCTCGTCATGATATGCGCGACATAAAGCGTGAGCGCCCGGCGCCAGATCTTCAGGCTGACCGCGAGCCGATGGCCCGGCGAGAATTTCCGGGCATAGGCAAGGCCGGCCGATAGCCCGGAGATCAGCACGAAAGCTTCAGCCGAATCGGAAAAGCCGAAATTCTTCGTCGTGAGATATTCCAGATACTGCCCGGGAACGTGATTGATGAAGATCATGATCAGGCAGATCGCGCGATAAACATCCAGCCGGGTATCGCGTTCGGGCGGCGTGGGCGGGACAGCTCCGATATGTCCTTTGACGGCGGGCGGGTCGAAATTCAGCTTCTGAAGCATAGCAAAGGGTCTCGTCGGAGTTCAGTGCCCCTGCCCTCATTGACGGATGACATAATATGCAGTGGACGAAGGCTGGCCGCGCTGGCCAGCCTCTTGCGTCGAAGATGCCCGTTTTAAAGCAGCACACCTTCATGCGCGTTGTTTGTGACAGTTTTATTGACACTGACGATGGGCTCGCCGCTTTCCCCGTTCTTTGTTACGGAAATCTCGTAAGGCTTGCCGTCGATTGTCAGGGTCGCCGAAAAGCCGTCCCAGCCCGTGGGCAGAACAGGGGTAACGAACAGCTTGTCGCCTTGCTTGCGGATTCCGAGAATGCCTTCGACTGCAGCCCGGTAGAGCCAGGCCGCCGAACCCGTGTACCACGTCCAGCCGCCCCGTCCCGTCAGTTCGCCATCGCCATAGATGTCGGCGGCGACCACATAGGGTTCAACGCGGTAGAGATCGGCGCTTTCACGATCCTTGGCGTGGCTGACCGGGTTGAGCATTTGAAACGCGCGCCATGCGTCCTCTGTGCGGTTCTGTGCCGCGAGCGCCAGCACGACCCATGTCGCGGCATGGGTATATTGCCCGCCGTTTTCACGTACACCGGGCGGATAGGACTTGATATAGCCAGGATCCTGCGCGGTCCCGGACAGCGGCGGCGTAAACAGACGAATGATCTGATGATCGGCATCCGCCAGTTCGGATAGCACCGCATCCATTGCCTGCGCCGAACGGGCGGCATCGCCTTCGCCGGAAAGCACGCTCCAGGATTGCGCAATCGAATCGATCCGGCATTCGCTGCTTTCTGCCGATCCCAACGGTGTTCCATCGTCATAATAGCCGCGACGATAATGCCCGCCATCCCAGCCGGCAGTTTCCAGAGCCTGCTTGAGGGCAGCAAGATGGGCTTCCCAGGCTTGAACCCGCTTTTCATCGCGCCGCTCCCGGGCGATTGCGAGGAAGGAGCGCAAGGTGGCGGCCAGGAACCAGCCGAGCCAGACGCTCGTACCGCGACCGTCAATGCCGACCCGATTCATCCCGTCGTTCCAGTCGCCGCCGAGAATGAGCGGAAGGCCGTTTTCCCCCTTGCGGGCGATCGCAAGGTCGAGCGCCAACGCGCAATGGTCGTACAAGCTCGCGCGTCTCTCCGACACATCGGGTTGGAAGAAGTTGTCGTGTTGGCCGGACTGAAGTGCCGCTCCCTCGATAAAGGCGACCTGTTCGTCAAGGACCGCCCTATCCCCGGTGACCTTGCAATAATGCTGTACAGCGTAACCGAGCCAGACCACGTCATCGGAAATAAGTGTCCGCACGCCCGAGCCGTTGCCAGGCAACCACCAGTGCAGAACGTCACCTTCGGGAAACTGCCGGGCCGCCGCGTTGAGGATCTGCGTGCGTGCGAGTTCCGGCCGATGGATGAGGAAGGCAAGCGTGTCCTGCAACTGATCACGGAAGCCGAAAGCGCCGCTTGCCTGATAAAAGGCCGAGCGGGCGAGAATACGGCAACCGAGGCTCTGGTAAGGCAGCCATGCATTGACCATGTTGTTGAAGGACTTGTCCGGTGTTTCCACCTTCAGAACATCGGTGAAGTCGTGCCAGAAGGCATGCGTGGCGTCCAGCACGGCGTCGAATGTTTCCTCCCGCGCCGCGGCAAGATGTGTGAGCGCCTGCTCGGCCGAGTCCGCATCACCCATATAGAAGGTGAGGTCGCGGCTTTCGCCCGGCTTCAGAACGATATCCACAGCAAGCGCTGCGCAGGGATCGCCGTCGGCATCCATCTCGCCTGAGAGGGATACCCCGTCCGATACAGCCTTCGGCGCCAGGATGCTGCCTGCAAGCCCGATGAATTCGCGCCGGCTCGTGGTGACGCTTTCCGGCAATTCGCTCGCCCCCAGAAAGGCCGTGCGCCCGGAATAATCGATACTATAGGGATTGCCGGCCAGAATCGCCCCGCTCGCCTCATCGCGGGACGACAGAATGAACGGCGCGGTCTTGCTGCGATTGTTTCCAAGCACCCATTCCGCATAGCCATAGACCCTGAGGCTTCTGCTGCCCTTCGACTGGTTCGAAATCCTGACCCGCCAGTATTTCACCGGCGCCGTGCGATGGACGGCATGTCCCACGTCAAGGGCAAGCCCGCCCTGTACACTGGAGAAGACCGAATAACCGAGCCCGTGTCGCGTTTCGAACAGGACCGACTTTCGGCGCGAGAGCGCCGCATAGGGCGAGAATACATCGCCGCTGTCCTTGTCGCGGATGAAGATCGCCTCGCCCGGCCTGTTGATGACCGGATCGTTCGTCCAGGGCGTGAGCTGGTAGTCGCGCGAATTGCGGCTCCAGGTGAAGGCCGATCCTTCCGCTGCGACGTGGAACCCGAAGGCCTCGTTGGAAATAACGTTGATCCAGGGCTGCGGCGTCGCCTCGCCACCGCGAAGACGTGTCACATATTCGCGTCCGTCCTGCGAGAATCCGCCATAACCGTTCCAGTAGTCGAGACCGTCGCCATTGATCTGCGCCGGAGCCCCATCGCCATCGGCACGGGGGCTCGAGAGCAGCGGGAGCACGATCGTCTTGTCCACGGGCTTGGCAAACAATGCCTCGGCGCGGGCGATCTGGTCCGAAATCTTGCCGTTGCGGGCATGGAAAACAGCGCGTGCCGACGCCAGAAGCGCCGACCAAGTCTGCGCCTCCATGATGTCGCGGCGAACGGCGAAGATATGCTGGCGGGCGCTGTCGGTGAGGCGCAAGCGTAAATTTTCGCACATGGCATCCAGCGTATGCTGCATGTCCTGCGCATAGGAAGAGGCCCGCTCGTTGATGATCACGAGATCGGCCGTGACGCCGCGCGAGCGCAGATATTCCTGAGCTTTCAAAGCCTCGCGGGCGATGCCGAGATCGATATCGTCGTTGATGCGCACGGCAAAGATCGGGTAGTCGCCCGAGATGGACAGCGGCCAGAGGGCGGACTGCGGCGCAAGCCCCGCTTTGACAGTGGCGATGTCGGCGCGCAATTGCATGTCCGGATAGGTCAGGTAGCGGCCGAGCGTCTGGAAGCTTGCCGCTTCCTGTGATGTCACGCCGACATGCCGCATCTGAACCTGGCTTCGGGTCCAGGCATGAATCATTTCGTGATTGAAACTGTCGGGATGACGGTAGCGTTCGATCGCCCTGTCTATCTGCTCGCGGCCAGGCGCCGCGATGGTCCAGAAAATGACGCTGACTTTCTTGCCGGCCGGCACCCTTACGGTACGGCGCAGCGAGATTACGGGGTCGAGCGTATAACCGTCGGCGCCAGATAACTTGGAGCCTTCATCGAACGCCTGAGCTTCAGCCAAGGTGCGTCCGACACCGATGAAGCGTCGCCTGTCCGTTTCTGCCTCGGTCAGCCGGTTGCTGCCGGCATTGTCAACGATGAGATGCGCAACCTGCATGTCCGGTTCGCCTGGGCTACGCTTGTTGCGCGTCACATAGATCACATCGCCCTTGGGATCGATGTCCGTCCGCAGGAACATCTTGGCGAACATGGGATGAGCGCTGTCTGTGTCATCCGTCGTCAGAACAGGCTCGGCATAGGACGTCACCTCGATGAATCGGTCTTCCGTGCCGGTGTTGAGAAGGATCACCCGCCGGCCTTCGGCATCGTGCTCGGTGGCGACGATGCATTCGACCTCGCTCACCAGGGAACCGACCGTCTTGATGAACTCGGCCTTGTCGTCGCCGAACCGGATCGACGCTTTCTCGCCCTCCGTCCGCCGCGGCTCTGCTGTCGCCGACCACCAGCCGCCGGTTTCCGTGTCGCGCAGGAAGATGAAGGTGCCGGAGCGGTCCTCGCTGGGGTCGGACTTCCAGCGAACGACGGTTTGGCCATTCCAACGGGAATAGCCGCTGCCCGTCGCCGTCAGCATGACCGAATAGTGGCCATTCGACAGGAAGGCGGTTTCACGGTCCTTGATAAGCGGATTGTTGACGGTCCGCACTTCAGGGCGAAGCAGATCTTCCTGCCCCT
Source organism: Pararhizobium gei (assembly GCF_029223885.1). NCBI lineage: Bacteria > Pseudomonadati > Pseudomonadota > Alphaproteobacteria > Hyphomicrobiales > Rhizobiaceae > Pararhizobium > Pararhizobium gei. The sequence continues at coordinate 4,137,483 of NZ_CP119409.1, forward strand.
TGCCAAGCGCTTCCGGCTCTTTCTTCGTATTGATGATGGGAATGTCGCGCGGGGCTTTTTCCTGTAACAGTAGTTCCGCCGCCTCGATGACGGGGTCGGCGTGGAACCAGCCGCGGAGGCGACCGTTGAACACGACGTTCGCGACCGCAGCGATGGACATGCCATGGTGGTGGGCATAATAATTGCGCACCACCGCACAGGTTTTTCCTTCGGGCACGCGTGTCGGCGTGAAGTCGACGGAATCGTGGAAACCATAGGCGCCGAGGGCTCCGACCCCGCGCAGCCGTACCAGATTGGCAAGTGCTGCCTTCGGGTCATACATGCTGGCAAGGATAGAGGCATAGGGCGCGATGACGGCGTTCTGGCCAAGACCACGCTTCAAGCCCAAGGTCGGCACGCCGAAATTGGTGTACTGGTAGGTCAGCTCATGGTCTCGAGCGTTGAAGGCCGCCTCGGAAATACCCCACGGCGTGCCCAGCCGGCGTCCATGATTCATCTGCTCCTTGACGATGAGATTGTTGGTCTGGTTGAGAATACCGCCCTGACGCTCCTGCATGACGAGCGGTGGCATCAGATATTCGAACATCGAGCCGGACCATGATACCAGCGCGCCCCGCGCACCGATCGGCACGATCGGACGCCCGAGCTTGTACCAGTGTTCCGTCGGCAGATCGCCCTTGGCGATCGCGAACAGACTGGTAAGGCGCGCCTCCGATGCCAGAAGATCGTAGCAGGCTTCATCCAGTTCGTTTGTATTGACGCGATAGCCGATGGAAAGAAGGCGGCGTTCCGGCCGGAAGAGGAAACTGAAATCCATCGAAAAAGCGAGATCGCGCGACCGGTCGCGCAGGACCACCAGCCGCTGGCGCAATTTCTCGATGGCACCGAGATCGAACACGCCATCGGCAATGTGGGATTCGCAGGTGTTGACCAGCATGGTCGCCCACTTGGCCACTTCGCCGCTTTCGCCAGTCTTGATCTCATGGTCGAGATTGGTGGTGAGCTTATGGATATCGCGTGCCAGAACCGCAAGATTGATCACGCGGATAGAGGCGAATTCAGGCTCGCGCTTCACGGCCTGCAATGCATTGTGGAACCCGAGAATGCGCTCCTCGAGCAGGCGGCGCAACGGCCTGACGGTCTTGCGGTCATCAGGCAGATCCGCCAAAACTTCCGACAGGATCGAGGCGACATCGCCGATGCCGTCGAGATTGCCCTGGACATGCGCGGACGGCGCCTCGGCCAATTCGCGACACATGGATGACACGGCGATCAGATGGCCGGCGAGATTTCCGCTATCGACGGCCGAGATATATTTCGGCTCCATCGTATTGAGCGGGTTGGTCGTATACCAGTTGAAGAGGTGGCCCCGGTATTTCGGCATCCGATCGATGGTGCCGATCGTCTCTTCAAGGCGGCGAACGGTCTCTTCGAAGCCGATCCAGCCGAAATCGCGGGCAGACATGACGGAGAGCAAATAGACGCCGATATTGGTCGGCGACGTGCGCTCAGCCAGAACGGGATGCGGGGTTTCCTGAAAATTGTCCGGCGGCAGAAAGTTCTGCTGCGCCGTGACGAACTGCTCGAAATAGAGCCATGTCCGGCGCGCAATCTTGCGCAGTTCCCCGGCATCCTCGTCGGATACGACCAGTTGGTCCTCGGTTTCGGCGGACTGGCTGACGAACCAGGCGATTGCCGGAGAAAGGGCCCAGAGCAAGGCAAAGGGAATTCCGATGAAGGGCAGTCCGGTGTCCGAAACGGCTGCAAGAAGCAGAGATAGCACGGCGAGCGCCGGCGCAATCCACATGGAGCGGTAGTAGTCGGCAATGGTGCCGCCGGCGGAACTCTGGGCTTGCGCCGCCGTCCGCCACTCGAGCATCAGCTTGCCGCTGACAAAGGTGCGGTAGACCGATCGCACGATGGCATCGCCCATCATGGCGGCCGAATGGGCGATGAAGACGATTCGCAGCGCGACCTGCGCATTGGCCGCCTGGATTTCCGAAAGTACCGCGTGAAGATGGGCACGCGCGACGATATCGTTGCGGCGCGGCATCAGGCCGGAGATGAGCGATAGGGTCGGCGCGACGAACAGGCTGAAAATCAGCACGAATTGCCACACCAGCGCTTGGGTCGGCTGCATGTAGTACCAGCCCATAACGGATGCGATGAGCCAAGCCATCGGGATCAGCGACCGCCTGAGGTTATCGTACATCTTCCAGCGGCCCAGCATGCTGACGCCATTGGAAAGGTTGAACATATAGGGAAGAAGTTGCCAGTCGCCCCGGGCCCAGCGGTGCTGGCGGGACATTTCGACCTCGTAGCGCGTCGGGAAGTCCTCGACAAGCTCGACATCGCTGACCAGCGCGCAATGCGCCATCGAGCCTTCCAGCAGGTCATGGCTGAGAACCGAATTCTCTTCGATCCTGCCCTTCAGCGCGGCCTCGAAGGCATCCACATGATAGAGGCCCTTGCCGGTAAAGGTGCCCTCGCCGGCGATATCCTGATACACGTCGGACACCGTGAAGACATAAGGATCGATGCCGCGATTGACGGAAAAGATGCGCTGGAAGGCAGAGGCATTGCTGCCGGTCGTCAGGGAAGGCGTTACCCGCGGCTGCAGGATGCCGTATCCTGCAGTGATCGTCTGCGTAACGGGATCGACGACCGGGCGATTGATCGGGTGATAGAGCTTGCCGACGAGCTTGGTCACGGCATCGCGCATCAGCCGGGTGTCCGAATCGAGCGTCATGACATATTGCACGTTTGCCGGAACGGTATTGGCGCCAGCGAGGAAGCTTGTATCATCGTCACCGCGCAGCAGCAGATTAAGCTCGTGCAGCTTGCCGCGCTTGCGCTCCCATCCCATCCATGCGCCTTCGGCCTCGTTGTAGAGGCGTCGACGGTGGAGCAGGTAAAACAGCGTGCGCCCGACATGGGCATAGCGCGCGCTCAGCGCATCAACTTCCTGTTTGGCATAATCGAGAACATCCAGATCCGCCGCCGTTTCCTCGTTCAGGCTGTCCGTCCAGTCGCTCAACAGGGCGAAATAGATCTCGCCCTTGGGATTTGCGAGATAATGGACCTCGAGATTTCGGACCAATTCGTCGACATCATCGCGTTTGGCAATCAGACAGGGAACGACGACGAGGGTACGCGCATCCTCGGGAATGCCGTTGAGAAATTCGTATCCGACAAGCCGGGATGGTGTGACACAAAACGTGACCAGCGTGTTGAAAAGCCCGGCAGCACCTTCCGAGGCCGGAAGCGCAAACAGGAGAAGCATGACCAGCTTGGCGCCTGTGGGAATGTCCATAGGGCTGACGAAGGCATAGACCGTGATCATCGCAAGGATTGTCAGGATGATGTTTGGTCCTGCGATCGCCAGCCAATCGAGCTTGCGGCCGAGCCGGACAATGGTTTGCAGCAAACTCGGCTTGTAGCCGATCCTGTCTTCAAGAAGCCGCCGCTGCTTGCCGACGAGGAAACCGCCGACATTCGGCTCATGGGGGATGTCGGCGGGCGACGCGACCTGCTCCTCCACCATGTCGAGCGCCAGTTGCGTCACGTCCAGTTCCGCACGACCGGAACGGCGCGCGAGGCGCTCGATGGTGTTGCGGTATTTGTTACGCGAACCGAAATCCAGCGCCATGTAATCCGAGCGCTGGCGCAGCGCCTCATCGAGCTTGCTGATGCTTTCAAACCAGACGGCCCAGTCATTATCATCGATTTCGCGCAGGCTGCGGACGATATTGCTCATCGTCGCATTGCCGGATGAAAGCCGGCTTTGCTCGGCAACCAGGGCCTCCTCTACATTGCTGTCGCGTTTCTCAAGCTGTTCCTCAAGCCAGGTAATGACAAAGCTGGAGGTCTGCGAACCGTCGCGCAGTCGATAGAGCAGCTGTGTTACGAACGTGTTGTCGGCACAGAGCGGCTGCGCCTCAGCAAGGACCGGACCGAATTTCTCCTGTTCACCCAACCGCACAATCTGGTCGGCAACGTCGTTCGCCTTGATGCGCATGCCGCGTGACCGGTCGACGCGGATGGCAATGCGGCGAAGATTTTCGATCAGCACGAAGCGGATGATCGACGGGAGAGCCCAGAGCTCGCCGATCTTCAACGTCTCGTGCTGTTGAAATCCGTCCACCATCGCCGTCAGGCTTTCACGCGAGACGGTGCTGTGGGTGTGCGCGACGTAGAGCCAGGCGAGCGCCATGGTCCGCGGAATTTCCGCTCCAAGGACGGACATGGTCGGGAGTTGCCGATAGAACTTGCGCGGGAAATCGCGTCGAACCTCCTGTATCGCTTCCTCGATCAGATAATGATTGTCGAGCAGCCATTCCGCCGCCGGCGTGATCGAGGCACCTGCTTCGACATCCGCCGCCGTTATCTTGTAGACCCGGAAAATCTCGTTCTCATTATCGCGATGCCGCGGCCGAAACTCGAAGGGAAAGAAATTCGGAAGATCCGCCAAGCCATCGCGCGCAAGCGCTGCGCCGCAATCACGAAGTTCATCGATGGTGAAATAGGTGGAGCGGATCGACTCATTGTAGTCGATCGGCTTGATCTCGGCTTCGCTCGAAGGCGTAGAGGGGGTGTTTTGATGCATGGGTGCGGGTTCTAGTCCAGGCTGTGTTGAAGGGTCCGGGAAGAATTATCGTCCCGGATGGGCGTCAGCCCTTAAGTCTGTCTCTGCGCGGCTGCCAGTCCGGAACGTGGTCGTGCCATCGGATTCACACAGGCGAAAGCCATGGAATTCGGCACTGCCGGAAAAGGCGGTAAAGGCTTCAGTCGCTTCGCTGCCGGAACGACGTGGTATAAGAAATGGGCATTTTTTAGCCGCGCTGCCAATAGGTTGCAAGGAGCGCATTGCCCTGTATAGCCGAAATCCAGCCGGTCGGGGAAAAGAATGGGCGGCTGGCTCCCATTCTTCGTGAACAAATGGATACAGCGCTTGAACCTGTTTTTTTCGGCAGGGATCATCCGCGGTTCAACGCTGATGCAGCAGAATGGTTCCACGTTATTCCACCTGACCGGTGATCCATGTCCGGAAAGAGCGGCTGACCGGATTCTCCAGCTTCCCCTCCGGAATTACGAGGTAATAATTGTTCTCCGTCTGCATAGGCCTGTCGAACACCACACAAAGCCTCCCTCCGGCCAGTTCCTGTTCGATCAGATAGCGCGGCAGAAGCGCAAAGCCGAGGCCCGCGACGGCCGCTTCGATGACCATCGAGAACTGGTCAAAGCGGTTGCCACGATAGGCTGATGTCTTGTCTCCACCATTGCCTTCGAACCATTGCGCCCACATCTTCGGGCGTGTCGCAAGATGCAGGAGCGGCTTGTTTTCCAATTCACCGGGCTCGGTCATGGGGTAAAGGGCCTGCAAACCCGGGCTGGCGACCGGCACGATGATCTCGCTGCAGAGATAGCTGCAGGTCGCGTGCGCCCAGACCGGCTGGCCATAGTGGATGGCGAGATCGAAATTCTGCTCCTCGAAATCGAAAGGCTGGGATCGGGAGGCGATATTGATGACCGTGCCGGGATGCGCATTCAGAAATCCCGGCAGCCGTGGTGTCAGCCATCGGCTGCCGAAGGTCGGCAGGGAGGCGATGGAAAGTGTCGATTCCGAAAGGGCCGACGCCATGGCGCGCACCATCAGCTCTTCCGACTGCGTCAGCAGCCGTCGCACCTCCGGCAGAAACTTCTGTCCGGCTTCCGACAGAATAACCCTTTGCCGGACGCGCTCGAACAGGAGCACGCCGATCTGACTTTCCAGATCCTTGATCTGGCGGCTGACCGCGCTTTGCGTTAGGTTCAGTTCCGCCGCGGCCTGTGTGAAGCTGCCATGGCGGGCGGCGCATTCGAAGGCCTGCAGGGTCGTGACGTCTGGAACCAGTCTTCTGCTCAACGTCATTCCGGCCTCGCATGATCTAAGTCATAACCGTCGCAATCAATGGTCATTCTACAGCTATATGATACGAAATGAGAATGATCGACCCGAATTTCATACTGCGAGGCACCGCGCCGTGAAAGAGAATAGTTTCGTTTCCACCGACCATATCCGATCGGCCTTCTCGTCTGCCATGTCGGCCATGTATCGGGCCGAGGTTCCGGCCTATGGCACGCTGATGGACCTGGACGAGACAGTTAATGCCGAAACGCTCGCGGCGCATCCCGAACTGCGTGCCCGCCTTGAGGATACCGATTCACTCGACCGCATTTCGCAGGAACGTCATGGAGCGATCCGGCTCGGCTCGCCAGCGGAACTGTCGATGATGCGCCGTGTCTTTGCCGTCATGGGCATGTTTCCCGTGGGCTATTATGATCTTTCCACCGCCGGCGTACCGGTTCACTCCACCGCCTTCCGGCCGGTGGGCGATGCCAGCCTGAAAAAGAACCCGTTTCGCGTCTTTACCTCCTTGCTCAGGCTCGACCTGATCGCTGACGAGGCCCTGCGCATGGAAGCGGAGGAGACCCTGTCGAAGCGGCAGATCTTTACGCCCGGTGCGATCGTGCTGACTGAAAAAGCCGAGAACCAGGGCGGTCTGGACAAGGATGATGCCGCGCGTTTCGTTGCCGAAACCCTTGAAACCTTCCGCTGGCACGAGAGAGCGAGTGTAAGCCCGGCCATGTACAAGCGTTTGCACGACGCCCATCGTCTGATTGCCGACGTCGTATCGTTCAAGGGCCCGCATATCAACCACCTGACCCCACGCACGCTGGATATCGATGCCGTTCAGGCGCGCATGCCGGATTATGGCATTGCGCCCAAGGCGATCGTCGAAGGACCGCCGACCCGCCAATGCCCGATCCTGTTGCGCCAGACCTCGTTCAAGGCGCTGGAAGAACCGGTCTCCTTCCAGGCCGACGACGGAAGCTGGCAGCAGGGATCGCACACAGCCCGCTTCGGCGAGATCGAACAGCGTGGCATCGCGCTGACACCCAAGGGCCGCGCCCTGTACGACGATCTTCTCAACGCGTCCCGCAAGACCGTTCGCCCCGCAGCAGACGGTTCCAACGCCGCCGAATATGAAAAGGCGCTGGCCGAAGCCTTCGCGCCATTTCCGGACAGCTGGGCCGGGATCCGGGCTGAAAACCTCGGATATTTCTCCTACTCGCTGACGGCAAAGGGCAGATCGGCCAAGGCAGATCGCTCCGCAAGCCTCGACAGCTTGATTGCCGATGGCCTGGTCCAGTTCGATCCCATCGTCTATGAGGATTTTCTGCCCGTCAGCGCCGCCGGTATCTTCCAGTCAAATCTCGGTGACGACGCGGCGCAGGAATTCGTGGCGAGCCCGAACCAGCAGCGGTTCGAAGAGGATCTCGGCGCAAAGGTGCTCAACGAGTTCGATCATTATGCAGCGATCGAGCAGGCCTCGATCGAGGAATGCCGCCGCTTGCTGTCATCCGTTGCCGCCGCCGAGTAATCCGACCGAATGATCGATCAAGAGCACATTGCAGCACTGGCCGGGATTGTCGGTGACAAGGCCATTGTTCCCGGGAACAGTGGCATGGCTGCCTACCAGTCCGGTGCGCGCTATGATGAAGGACGCGCGGCACTGGTGATCCGGCCGCAGACGACGGAGGACGTGTCGGCGGCCCTTGGCTATTGCGTCCGCAACGGCATTGCAGTCATTCCGCAATCCGGCAACACGGGACTTGTGTCCGGCTCGACGCCCGACGCGTCCGGCGGGCAGGTTGTCCTCAGCCTCGATCGGATGACACAGCGTTTCGACATCGATCTCGACAATCGCACGCTGCATGCGGGTGCCGGTTTCCGGCTGTCGGACGTCAATGGCAAGCTCGAAAAACACGGGCTTTTCTTTCCGATCGATCTCGGTGCCGATCCGCGTCTCGGGGGCATGCTTGCCACCAACACGGGCGGCTCGCGCTTTCTGAAATATGGCGACGTGCGACGCAACACGCTCGGCATCAAGGTCGTTCTGGCTGACGAGCAGGGCACCATCCTCGACCTCACATCTCAACTGCGCAAGAACAATACCGGCATCGACTGGAAACAGGCATTCATCGGGACATCGGGGGCTTTCGGTGTCATTACCGAATGCGTTCTCAACCTCGAATATCTCCCGAAGCAAGTTGCGACCGCATATCTGGTGCCATCAAGCGGCGCCCATGTCATGCCCCTGCTGCGCGCCATGGAAGACAGGCTTGGCGCTTATCTATCCGCATTCGAGGGGATTTCGGGAAACGCCATCGCAGCCACGCTCGATCATGTGCCGTCGCTCAGAAATCCGTTCCAGGGCGGCGGCGTGCCGGATTATGTCATCCTTGCGGAAATCTCCCGCACCTGGGAACCGCGGCAAGGCGAACAGAGCCTCGATTCGGTTCTCGAAGCCGTTCTGGCGGAAATCTGGGAGACGGATGAAGCACCGCTGGCCGACGCCTTTGTTGGCCCGGCACATGAAATGTGGGCACTCCGGCACGCGCTGTCGGAAGGCGTCAAGCATGCGGGAAAACTGATCGCCTTCGATCTGTCTTTCCGCAGGGGTGATATCATGGCTTTTTGCGACCGCATGAAGAGCGAGATGCCGAAAAATTTCCCCGAGGTAACCATCCGCGATTTCGGCCATATCGGCGACGGCGGCGTCCACTTCAATCTGACGGTGCCGAAAGACAGCGCCTCGGCGACAGAGCCGGATTTTGAGAGGCGCCTGCGCGACTGGGTGTTTGCCGTCGCCGTCGATGATTTCGACGGCAGCTTCAGCGCCGAACATGCCATCGGCCGGAAAAACCAGATCTATTACGACCTATATACCCACCAGAAGATCAAGGACATGGCCCAGGGCCTCAAAGCGATGACATCACCGGGCGATCTCGGCTCGGTGCGCTTTGGATAGTCCATAGAAGGAGTTACCCATCATGAACATTGCAACGAAGACGGTGAATGTCGTTCAGGAAACGGCCGCTCTCCTTGACAAGCTCGGCGTCCCCAGGGAGCTTTACACGGGCGGCAGCATGGCCTCCTATTCGCCCGTTACCGGCGAGCAGATCGCCAGTCTGAAGACGGTTTCGGCCGACGAAGCCGCCGAAAAGATCGATGCGGCCGACGCGGCCTTCCGCGCCTGGCGTCTCGTGCCGGCGCCCAAGCGCGGCGAGCTGATCCGCCTGCTGGGTGAAGAACTGCGCGCCAGCAAGGCCGATCTCGGCCGCCTCGTGTCGATCGAGGCCGGCAAGATCACCTCCGAGGGTCTCGGCGAAGTGCAGGAAATGATCGACATCTGCGATTTCGCCGTCGGCCTATCCCGCCAGCTTTACGGTTTGACGATCGCAACCGAGCGCCCCGGCCATCGCATGATGGAAACCTGGCACCCGCTCGGCGTCATTGGCGTCATCTCCGCCTTCAACTTTCCGGTTGCCGTCTGGGCCTGGAATTCGGCGCTGGCCCTGGTCTGCGGCAATGCCGTGGTCTGGAAGCCGTCGGAAAAGACCCCGCTGACCGCACTTGCATCGCAGGCTATCCTTGATCGCGCCATTGCCCGCTTCGGCGATGCGCCTGAAGGTTTGACGCAGGTTCTGATCGGCGACCGCGCCATCGGCGAGGTCCTGGTCGATCATCCGAAGGTGCCGCTGGTCTCGGCGACCGGCTCGACCCGCATGGGCCGGGATGTCGGTCCGCGCCTGGCCAAGCGCTTCGCACGCGCAATCCTCGAACTCGGCGGCAACAATGGCGGTATCGTCTGCCCTTCCGCCGATCTGGACATGGCCCTGCGCGCCATTGCCTTCGGCGCCATGGGGACTGCCGGCCAGCGCTGCACGACGCTGCGCCGTCTCTTCGTCCACGAAAGCGTCTATGATGCGCTGGTTCCGCGCCTGAAGAAGGCTTATGCGAGCGTTTCGGTCGGCAACCCGCTGGAATCGGCGGCCCTTGTCGGCCCGCTTGTGGACAAGCCGGCCTTCGAGAATATGCAGAAGGCAATCGAAGAAGCCAAGGCACACGGCGGCATGGTGACCGGCGGAGAACGCGTCGATCTCGGTCATTCCGACAGCTACTATGTCAAGCCGGCTCTGGTGGAAATGCCGAAGCAGCATGGCCCTGTTACGGAAGAAACCTTTGCGCCGATCCTCTATGTCATGAAGTACAGCGATTTCGACGCTGCGCTCGCCGACCATAATGCGGTGGGTGCGGGTCTCTCCTCATCGATCTTCACACTCGACCTGCAGGAGGCCGAGCGCTTCCTCTCGCCGGATGGCTCCGACTGCGGCATCGCAAACGTCAATATCGGCACATCAGGCGCCGAAATCGGCGGCGCGTTCGGCGGAGAGAAGGAAACCGGCGGCGGCCGTGAATCCGGCTCGGATGCATGGCGGGCCTATATGCGCCGTGCCACCAACACCATCAACTATTCGAAAGCCTTGCCGCTCGCACAGGGCGTCTCCTTCGACATCGAATAGTCGAGAGTGACCATTGAGCAACGAGATGGACTTGGCATCTGTCTCGTTGCCTTCAGGTGCCAACCAGACTCCTGCATCGCCTGTGACGGGCAGGCAATGGCAGTATAATCAATCAAGCCTCGGAAGCGTTGCGCCTTGATCGTCGCAGCGCTTCGATCAGTTGCACGAAATGCGTACCCGCCGTTTCCAGCGGGCCGCTATTGTCGATCGTCGTGACGTCGGCGGCTTCCAGAATGTCGGGAGCCTGACGCTGCAGACGCTTGAGGATATCCGCCTCGCTTTCGCGTCCCCGCGAGACCAGACGCGCGGCAAGGACCTGCGGCGAGACGGTGACGTTGACGATCCTGACGGCGGGAAAGACCAGCCGAAACTGATCGAGGACTGCACGGCTGCCGTTGGCGACCACGATCTGCCCCGCCCGAACCCTGTCCAGCGCTTGACGGGGTATGGCATATTTCAACCCGTGGGCCTGCCAGGCGACCGCAAAATCGCCAGCCTTCAGGCGGCTTTCGAACAGCTCGTCCGAAACGCTCTCGTGATCCTCACCGCCGGCATCGGATGGCCTGGTGATGACCCGGCGCACGATGTCGACATCGTCGCAGCCTGCAAATCGGCTGGCGGCAAAGCCGATGACGCTGTCCTTTCCGGCCCCGCTCGGGCCGACGATGACGATCATGGTGCCGGGGCTGTCCGCCGATGCGCGATGCATCAGGCGACCCGCCGACCTTCGCGCCAGACCGAGCGAACAACCGGAATGGTTTCGCTTCGCTGGACCCGGACAATATCGCCGCGCAAGCCGATGGCAATGCGACCGCGATCATCGAGACCGACAGCGCGGGCCGGCGTTGCCGTGACCATGGCCAGCGCCTGGGGCAAACTGACGGTTTCGACCTCGCCGGCCAGAACAAAGGGCGCGTGAATGAGGCTGAACGGGACATAGTCGGATGACAGCACATCCAGAACCCCACGCTCCGCCAGATCCCGGGCGGCGATATTGCCGGAATGGGACATGCCACGCACGATATTCGGCGCGCCCATCAGCACACTCAACCCCGCGGCGTGGGATGCCTCGGCGGCTTCGAAACTGGTTGGAAATTCGGCGAGGCGAATGCCATAGCCAACGGATTCCTCGACATGGGCAAGCGTCGCATCGTCGTGACTGGCCAACGGAATTCCCCGCTCCGCGCAGGCTTTCGCAATCTCGGCCCGATGCGGGGCGGAATATCGCGCCGAAAGAGCCTGCTGGCGGGCGCAGAATTCCGCGAAAGCGTCGTCGGACAGACCGCGCTTGGTCTTATAATAGAGCGTGTATTGGTCCATGGTTTGAAATTGACGCTGGCCCGGCGCATGATCCATCAGAGAGACAAGGCCGACCTGCGGATCGTTTTCGAATTGCTCGAAATGCGCCAGGACGTTTTCAGTCGAAACTTCGCAGCGCAGATGGATACGGTGATCAGCGCGCAACCGGTTCTCCCGTCCCGCCTGCGCGAGCGTATCGGCCATATCGCGCATCTCGCCCTGCTGGAATCCCCCTTCGTCATCGGAGCCCATGCGCAGACAATCGAAGACCGTCGTGATCCCTGACCCGGCCACTTGCGTGTCATAGGCCTGGATGGCGGCCATCTTCACCCACCGCACGCCGGGGCGTGGGGCGTAGTGGGCTTCGAGATGATCGGTATGAAGTTCGACGAGACCGGGGATGAGGTAGTCTCCCTCGAAGTCCTCGCCGACGCGGCTGGAGCCTTCACAGATATCGGCAATCCTGCCGTCTCGAAGAAGAACGGAACCCGCGATGATCCGGTCTTCGAGAACGATTTGCGCGTTGGAGAAAACGGTTTCCGCGGTCATATCATGATCTCTCTCGTTTGGATGTTTTAACCGAGCGGCAACGTGGAATGGACGGCAAACGCTGCGCCGCGCGCTTGCTCGATAAACAGGGCAAGCGATCCAACAGCAAGCGGCTTGCCGATGAAGGGCGCAAACATCTCGAGAAGCACGGCCTTCATGGCAACCTGCCGCTCCTCCGGCACCGGCCCCGTCAGTGTCATGTGAAAGCGGAACTGGTCGAAGACATAAGGATAACCGAACGAGATGAGGTTCGCCCTTTGCGCATCGCTGAGGAGTTCCAGTTTCCGGCGCACAAAATCCTGCGGCGAGAGGGGTGCGCGGAACGGTTCGAAATGACGAACCGTCGCATCGGCCAACGCCTGCAGGTCCGGACACTCCATGGCCGGAACGAGCGCGAAAAACGGCCCGAGTTGCCCAACCGTCATTGCCGGGATCTCGAAAGGGACGGCTTGCGCGGCAAAGTCCGCAAAAGCTGCAAGAAGTTGCGCCTCGTTCTTTTCGGCTGCCAGCGCAAAAGGCGCCTTGATCGTGCCGTGGAAACCATAGCGCCGCGGATCGGCCGTCAGGGCTTCCAATTCGGCAGCCTGAAAACCGGACCTGGAACGCAGTTCGACGGCTTCCCCGGTAAAGGGATTGCGTCCCAGCCAATCCGCCGCGGCAAGCGTCAGGGGGTGGTCGCGCTCGGGCGTTATGTAACAGGCGTAGCGCAGGGTCAGTCCTCTGGTGGCGACGGGCGGCCCATCAGACCGTTTGTGCGTCGCTAACCGTCCTTCGTGACATTATCGTGATGTGGATCGAGCAAAAGGCACCCTCGAGCTGGCCGGGACCAGATTCGCGCCCGCACACCGTCTACGCTGCCGTCGAATATGCCTTTGCCATATCCGGCAGACGCTTGACGCGGATTTTCGAGGCCTGGCCGGCAGTATTGAAGGCGATGAAACGCTCCCTGCACACATCGACCATGCGCGCCGTCGCCGGCTTCAGATAATTGCGGGGGTCGAAATTATCCGGGTTTTCGAGATGATGCTTGCGGATCATGCCGGTGAAGGCGAGGCGCAGGTCGGTATCGATATTGACTTTGCGCACGCCCAACGGAATGGCCTTCTGGATTTCGGCAACCGGCACGCCCCAGGTCTGCTTCATCGTTCCGCCATTGGCGGTGAACAGGTCCTGCAGATCCTGCGGCACCGATGACGAGCCGTGCATGACCATATGGGTGTTCGGCAGCCGCTTGTTGATCTTCGCGATGGTCTCGATCGACAGAATGTCCCCATCCGGAGCACGGGTGAACTTATAGGCCCCGTGGCTGGTACCAATGGCCACGGCAAGCGCATCGACGCCGGTTTTCTCGACGAAATCGAACGCTTGTTCCGGGTCGGTCAGCAACTCCTCGCGCGACAGCTTGCCCTCGAATCCATGGCCGTCCTCCTTCTCGCCGGCTCCGGTTTCCAGATTGCCGAGGCAACCGAGCTCGCCCTCGACGGAGACGCCGGCGGCATGGGCGATCTTCACGACGTCCGCCGTGACGCCGACATTGTATTCATAGCTGGCAATGCTCTTCCCGTCGGCGAGCAGCGACCCGTCCATCATCACGGAGGTGAAACCATTGGTGATCGCCGAAATGCAGGTCGAGGGCTGATCTCCATGGTCAAGATGCAGACAGACCGGAATATGGGGATATTCTTCGGTCGCCCCGAGGATAAGATGCCTGAGGAAGGCATCACCGGCATAGGCGCGGGCTCCGCGGCTCGCCTGGAGGATGACGGGAGAATCCGTCGCATCGGCAGCCCGCATGACAGCTTGAATATATTCCAGATTGTTCACATTGAAGGCCGGCAACGCGTAATTGTTCTCGGCCGCGTGGTCCAGCAGTTGCCGCAAGGTGATCAATGCCATTAAACTCTCCCGTTCATCACACCGCCCGTTCATTGGCGGCTTGTTGTTCTCAATTCGAGCAGATTCCAGTGCAGGCCTTCGCCGGACAAGCCTCCCGCCGCGCGGATTATTGCAGCACCTTAATTGATGATCACGGTTTGGCAACCGGGAACGACGCGGATTTGCGTTTGTCGAAACGATGAAAGCGACCCGTGCCTTGAGCACGACATAGACCGATGGCCGCGCATTTTCTTGGCCGTCTTTGAATAGACCGCACCCAACTGATTGCAGACCGCTTCAAATGAGTCGCACTCGGTTTTTTCGCGCCATTTGCAGACCGGGCTGCCGCTCCAAGTAGATCCATCAACAGGATTTCACGCGTTTTCGACAGCCTTGGATATTCATCTCGAGATTGCGCCGGGATACCCGGCTTAATCACCCTGCCTCGGACTTAGCTGCAGGGAGAAAATAAAGTGTTGAAACGCTTTCTTTCGCCTCAGGGCGCTACGCCACATGACATATTACGTAAACTGCTCGAAATTGATCTTAATCTGTCGCGACGCTGCGGCTGCATCCGCGATGACGGTATTTTAGCCAGTCGGAAAGCAGGGGAGAATAATGGCGCAAAGACAACCAGAGAGCGATCGACACCGTCCCCATAACGACACAGCCAATCATCGGAAACCGACAAACGGCCTTGCTTTCGGTAGAAAATTGGCATTCTCTCGCCCCTTCGCAACCTGAAAGAGGGGAAGGATAACAAAATGACTTTGGCGAAAATCAACCTCCGCACAGCGGCACTGCTCGCGTCGTTCATCGTCGGCGCAAGCCCGGCACTCGCAGAAACCGTGCTTCACCGCGGCAATGCCGGAGAGCCTCAGACGCTTGACCAGGCCCACACCTCGATCAATATCGAGGAGTTCATCCTCAAGGATCTCTACGAGGGCCTCACCATTTATGATGCCGCCGGCCAAGTTGTGCCGGGCACTGCCGAAAGCTGGGAATTGTCCAGCGACGGCCTGGTCTACACCTTCAAGCTGCGCGCCGACGCCAAGTGGTCGGATGGTTCTCCGGTCACCGCCGGGGACTTTGTCTTCTCGCTCCAGCGCGTCGAGGATCCGAAGACAGCGGCCGGCTATGCCAATATCCTTTTCCCGATCAAGAATGCCGAAAAGGTCAACAAGGGCGAAGTTCCGGTGGATCAGCTGGGTGTGAAAGCCGTCGATGAAAAGACGCTGGAAATCACCCTTGAACGTCCGACACCCTTTTTCCTCGAATTGCTCGCGCATCAGACCGCCCTGCCGGTTTCCAAGGCAAGCGTCGAAAAGAACGGCGCCGATTTCGTCAAGCCCGGCGTCATGGTGTCTAACGGTGCCTACAAGCTTGTCGCCCATACGCCGAACGACAGCCTGACCGTCGAGAAGAACCCCAGTCACTGGGATGCGGCCAACGTCAAGATCGACAAGGTTATCTTCTACCCGATCGATGACCAGGCAGCCTCCGTCCGCCGGTTCGAAGCCAAGGAAATGGATCTCGCCTATAATTTCTCGGCCGACCAGCTGGAGCGGCTACGCAAGTCCTACGGCGCGCAGGTGCATGTATCGCCGACGCTTGCGACATATTATTACGCCTTCGACACGCGCCAGGAGCCCTATAGCGACGTGCGCGTTCGCCGTGCCCTCTCCATGGCCGTCGATCGCGACTTCCTGGCCAAGGAAATCTATTCCGGCTCGCAGCTGCCATCCTATTCCATGGTGCCGCCGGGCATGGCGAGCTATGGCGATCCGGCAAAGGCCGATTTCGCCGACAAGTCGCAACTCGACCGCGAGGACGAAGCGCTGAAGCTCATGAAGGAAGCCGGCTACGGCGAAGGCGGCAAGCCGCTCGACATCGAGATCCGCTACAACACCAACCCGAACCACGAGCGCGTGGCGACAGCCGTCGCCGACATGTGGAAGAACACCTTTGGCGCCAAGGTGTCGATGGTCAATCTCGATGTCTCCTCGCACTACGCCTATCTGCAGGAAGGCGGCAAGTTCAACGTTGCCCGCGCCGGCTGGGTTGCCGACTATGCCGATGCCGAAAACTTCCTTGCGCTCAGTGTATCGACCAACAAGACCTTCAATTACGGCCATTTCGAAAACAAGGATTTCGATGCCTTGATGAAGAAGTCCTACGAGGAGACCGACCCGGCCGCACGCTCCAAAACCCTTCATGAAGCCGAGGCGCTGATGATGAAGGAACAGCCGGTGGCTCCATTCCTCACCCAGGCCGATCTCTGGCTCGTCTCCGACAAGGTGAAGGGTTGGCAGGATAACGCCGTCAACGCGCATCTCAGCCGCTTCCTGAGCGTTTCCGAGTAACGGATTTCTGACGCGCGGCCGCTGTTGGCTGCCGCGCGTCACGGTCAGAGAGCAAAACCATGATCTCCTTTGTCCTGCGCCGCCTTGCGAGCGCCGTGCCGACCCTGTTCATCGTCGTCACGATTTCCTTCTTCCTGATGCGCTTCGCTCCGGGCGGGCCTTTCAATCTCGAACGGCCGCTACCGCCGCAGACGATGGCGAACCTGATGGCGACCTACCATCTCGACCAGCCGCTGTGGAGCCAGTATCTTTCCTATATCGGCAATGCAGTGACCGGCGATTTCGGGCCGAGCTACATCTACAAGGACAATACGGTCGCCGAACTGATCGCCAAGGGCCTGCCCTATTCGATGGAACTCGGGTTCTACGCGCTGCTTCTGGCCTTGATCGGCGGGGTGCTGACCGGCACGATCGCGGCGCTTCGGCAGAACAGTGCCGTCGATTTCCTGGTCATGTCGGTCTCGACCGTCGGCGTTACCGTGCCGAACTTTGTTGTCGGCCCTGTGCTGACGCTCGTCTTCGCGATCACGCTGGCCTGGCTTCCTGCCGGCAGCTGGGGGGACGGTTCGCTGCGCTTCCTGATCCTGCCGATGATCGCGCTCGCCCTGCCGCAGCTTGCAGTCTTTGCCCGGCTGACGCGCGGCTCGATGATCGAGGCGCTGCATACCGACCATATCCGGACCGCCCGCGCCTATGGCCTTCCGTCGCGCGTCGTCGTCGTCACCCATGCGATGCGGGCGGCGATGCTGCCGGTCGTTTCCTATCTCGCACCCGCCGCCGCCGCCCTGCTCACCGGCTCGGCCGTCGTCGAGACGATCTTCACCATTCCCGGCGTCGGCCGGTACTTCGTGCTGGGTGCGATCAATCGCGACTATACGCTGGTCATGGGAACCGTGGTGCTGATCGCCATCTTCGTCATCGTTTTCAATCTTCTGGTCGACATTCTCTACGGCCTGCTCGATCCGAGGGTTCGCCATGACTGATATCGTCACAACCCCGCTGCCGCACGAGACTGCAAGCCGAAGCCTGTTTCAGCTCGCCACCCTGCGTTTTCGCCGAAACCGCGCCGCCATGGCCGGTTGCGTCATGCTGACGCTGATTGCCCTGTTCTCGTTCCTCGGACCCTATTTCATCAGCCATGGCTACGATCAGGTTTTTCCATCCTATGTCTCGATCCCGCCGAGCCTTGAGCCGCGGCCCGACGCGTCGAGCCTGCAGGAGGTGATGGAGAGCGTTGCCTCCCGCGCGCGCGTCGATCTGAAGGAATTCGCCGTTGAGGGTCAGGCCTTCACGGCCACCGTGACATCGGCCTCACCGATCGATCCCCGCACGACCCGCTATTTCGACCGCGCCAACGAATTCGACAATACCCAGGTCACCGCCACCGAAGACGCTGGTAAGACACTGAAACTGGCCGGCAACGTATCCCGGGAATATTTTCTGTTCGGCACCGATTCCAACGGCCGTGACCTCATGGCGCGGGTCATGCTTGGCGGCCAGATCTCGATTGCCGTCGGCCTGCTCGCCAGTCTCGTCTCGCTCTCGATCGGCGTTCTCTACGGCGCAACCTCCGGCTATATCGGCGGCCGCGTCGACAATGTCATGATGCGATTCGTCGAAATTCTCTATTCGCTACCCTTCGTCTTCCTCGTCGTGGTCCTGGTCGTCTTTTTCGGCCGCTCCTTCGTCCTGATCTTCCTCGTCATTGGTGCGGTAGAATGGCTTGATATGGCCCGCATCGTGCGCGGCCAGACGCTGGCACTGAAACGGCGCGAGTTCATCGGTGCCGCGCAGGCGTTGGGTCTGACCGACTGGCAGATCATCCGCCGCCATATCATTCCCAATACCATCGGGCCCGTCGTGGTCTTCGTCACCGTCGTCGTGCCGAAGGTGATCCTGCTCGAAAGCTTCCTGTCCTTCCTCGGACTGGGCGTGCAGGCGCCTCTGACCAGCTGGGGCGCGCTGATTGCCGAAGGCGCCAACAATATCCAGTCGGCACCCTGGCTTTTGATCTTCCCGGCGATCTTCTTCGTGCTCACCCTGTTCTCGCTCAATTTCGCCGGCGACGGCCTGCGCGATGCGCTCGATCCGAAGGACCGCTGACATGACTGATACACGGGAAACAATTCTCGCTGTCCGAGACCTTAAAGTGTCCTTTTCGACACCGGACGGAACGGTGCAGGCGGTCAAGGGCATCGATCTCGACATCAAGGCCGGCGAAACCCTGGCCGTGGTGGGCGAGAGCGGGTCCGGCAAGAGCCAGACGATGATGGGCATCATGGGACTGCTTGCCTCCAACGGAACCGTTGCCGGCTCGGCCAGATATCGCGGACAGGAACTGGTGGGGCTGCCTGCAAAGGCACTCAACAGCGTGCGAGGCGCAAAGATCACCATGATCTTCCAGGAGCCGATGACCTCTCTCGACCCGCTCTACACGATCGGACGGCAGATCGCCGAACCGATCGTCCACCATCGCGGCGGCACGTTCAAGCAGGCGCGTGCCCGCGTGCTGGAACTCCTCGAACTGGTTGGCATTCCCGATCCGGGACGGCGGATCGACAGCTACCCGCATGAAATGTCCGGCGGTCAGCGCCAGCGCGTCATGATCGCCATGGCGCTGGCCAACGAGCCCGACATCCTGATTGCCGACGAGCCGACCACGGCGCTCGACGTC
Source organism: Pararhizobium gei (assembly GCF_029223885.1). Taxonomy (NCBI): domain Bacteria; kingdom Pseudomonadati; phylum Pseudomonadota; class Alphaproteobacteria; order Hyphomicrobiales; family Rhizobiaceae; genus Pararhizobium; species Pararhizobium gei. Next base: position 4,156,653 of record NZ_CP119409.1, read on the forward strand.
ACCATCCAGGCGCAGATCCTTGATCTGCTCAAGACCCTGCAAGCGAAATTCGGCATGGCGGTGGTGCTGATCACCCATGATCTCGGCATCGTTCGCCATTTTGCGAACCGTGTCGCCGTTATGCGCCGGGGCGAAGTGGTTGAGACCGGAACAACCGAGGAAATCTTCGAGCGGCCTCAGGCCGACTATACGAAGATGCTGCTTGCCGCCGAACCGAACGGCCGCAAGGACGCACCGGCGGAGAATGCCCCGACCATGCTGGAGGGCATACATGTCGCGGTAGACTACGCGACAGGCGGCGGACTTTTCGGCAAGCCGGCAGGCGTCTTCCGGGCCGTCGATGGCGTGAGCATCCGCCTGCGGGAGGGACAGACCATCGGGATCGTCGGTGAGTCCGGCTCCGGAAAATCGACGCTCGGCCGGGCCTTGCTCCGGCTGATACCAAGCACCGGGCGCTACAGGTTCGGCGCAACCAATATTTCCGATTTCGACCGGTCAGCCATGCGACCCCTGCGGCGTCAGCTGCAGCTCGTCTTTCAGGACCCCTACGGCTCGCTGTCGCCGCGCCAGACTGTCGGCGAAATCATCACCGAGGGTCTCTATGTTCACGAACCGCAACTCGGTCGAGCCGAACGGGATCGAAGGGCTATTGAGGCGCTGAGGGAGGTCAGGCTCGATCCGGCTGCCCGCAACCGCTATCCCCACGAATTTTCGGGCGGCCAGCGGCAGCGCATCGCGATTGCAAGGGCGATCATTCTCAAGCCGAAGGTCGTCATTCTGGACGAGCCGACCTCTGCGCTCGACCGCTCCGTCCAGGGCCAGGTCATCGACCTGCTGCGCGACCTGCAGAAAGCCCACGGCCTCTCCTATATCTTCATCAGCCACGATCTGGCCGTGATAAAGGCCATGTCGGACTATGTGATCGTCATGAAGAACGGCACCATCGTCGAGGAGGGCCGGACGGACGAAATCTTCGATACACCCCGGGAAGCTTATACACAGACGTTGATGAAAGCTGCTTTTACCGCGTGATGCCGAGTTGAACCAAAAGGATAGACAAGCGTTGAGCAGCTGTAACGCTGATGACGGAGACCTGAGATGACAATTCCACCCGACCCTCTTCCAGACGTGCCTGGCGTACCACCCCTCGGTCAGCCCGATCCGCCGATCGGAGAACCTGAGCCAGATCGTCTGCCGGACGAAGATCCTGTTCCCAATCCGGATGAAAACCCGCAGCCGCCCCAGTATGTCGGGCCGCTCGATGCACTTCGCGATCTGAGTTAGGACAAATCGTCGGGCAGGCGCGAGGTTTGACGATCCGTCAATCGCAATCCCAGTGGGCGATTTTTTAGCTTTGCTTCATTTTTATAGCCGATAGTCTCCGCTTGGGAGGAGACAACTGCGATGCGCGGGCGACTGAAAGCATTTTTTGCCGTCGATGAAAGCAATCCTGCTTTGATTCAGGCACAACACGCCGCGTTTTCACAGCAGATCCCGCTCCTTTATTTCATGCTGCTGACCAACACGGTGGCATTGTCTCTGACACACCTGAATTCCGCGCCGCGGTATTTGACGGTCTATATTCCGGCGATGCTTGGCATTGCATGCATCATCCGCGTGTCGATGTGGTGGCGAACACGCTTGCGGGTGATCAGTGATCGGATGGCTGCGGCTCGTCTCCGCTCCACGATCAGGCTTGCGGGCATTCTCGGTTGCAGCTTCACCGCATGGGCCCTCGCTCTCTTTCCTTACAGCGAAGGACTGGCCCGGGTTCACGTGGCCTTCTACATGGCCGTGACGGTCATCGGCTGCATCTTCTGCCTGATGCATCTCCGCTCGGCAGCCTTGCTGGTGACGGCCATTGTTCTGACACCCTTCACGCTGTTCTTCGCTTTGACCGGCGAGCCGGTTTTCCAGGCGATTGCGATCAACATGGTGCTTGTCGCAGCGTCGATGATATACATTCTCTTGACCCATTATCGCGACTTCGTCGATCTGATCGAATCTCAGAAGGCACTCACCGCCAAACAGGAGGAAACGCAAAAGCTGAGCGATGAAAATCGCAGGCTTGCCAATATCGACAGCCTGACGGGCCTCGCCAACCGCCGGCGCTTTCAGGACGAGTTCCATGTGCGCATTGAGGCCGCAGCGCAGCATCATGAGCGCCTGGCCATCGGCATCATCGATCTTGATGGCTTCAAACCCGTCAACGACGCCTTTGGCCATGCAGTCGGCGATGCCGTGCTGATCGAGGCAGGCAGCCGGCTGAAAACCTTCGAGAACGAGGGCGTTTTTGCTGCACGTCTCGGCGGAGACGAGTTCGGTCTGATCGTAAAAACGGGAGACAACATTGCCCTGACGGAGTTGGGGCAGCGAATATGCCATATGTTGCATGTTCCCTGCCACGTGCGCGGCATATCGGCAAAGGTTGCGGGCTCTCTCGGTTTCGCTGTTTTTCCCGATGCCGGGACACAGGCGTCTGTGCTGTTCGAACGCGCGGATTTTGCACTTTACCACGCAAAAGAGCATCACCGCGGCCAAGTCGTGGTTTTTTCCGAGCACCATGAAAGTGAAATCACCCGTCTCAGCCGTATTCAGCAGGAATTGCAGAACGCCGAGTTCGAACGGGAGCTCAAGGTCGTCTTTCAGCCTTTTGTCGATATGGACACGAGCAGGGTCATCGGGTTTGAAGCACTCGCACGATGGCACAGTCCCGCACTCGGCGCCGTCCGGCCTGATATTTTCATTCCGGTTGCCGAGCGTTGCGGGATCATTGCTGCCATGACGCCGGTGCTTTTCGAAAAAGCACTGCAAACCGCCGTCCAGTGGCCTGCAGATACCCGGCTCTCCTTCAATCTGTCCACAAAGGACATCATGTCTGAAAAGACGGTCTCCGCGCTGATCGATATACTTTCAACGAGCGGCTTTGATCCATCCGCGCTGGATTTCGAAGTGACGGAAACCAGCGTCATGTCGAACTTTTCGCTCGCGCTGGAGAATCTCGACCGGTTGACCGCGACCGGAGCCGGAATTGCGCTGGACGATTTTGGTGTTGGGCAGTCCAGTCTCGGCTACGTGCATCGGTTGCCGCTGCGCAAGGTCAAGATCGATCGAAGCTTCGTGGTCGATATCTGCACGAACATCTTCAGCCAGAGCATTGTAAGGACGATCGTCGACCTCTCCCGCAATATCGGCTGCACCTGTATTGTCGAGGGCATGGAGACAGCGGAACAGGCGCTTCTGCTGCGCAGCCTCGGCTGTCGCGTCATGCAGGGTTATTATTTCGGCAGGCCGATGGACGGACCGGATACTTTCTTACGCCTGGGTATGTCCCACCCTTCGGCGGCACTGGCCTTATAGGTTGAAAGTCCGAAGCGCAGCCAACAACCATCAACCACGCAGCCGGACAGCAAACAAGGCTCACGCAAGCTCGACTATGGATAACGGTCCGGCCTGCAGAACTGAATGAGCGCGCCGACCCGTTGCCTGAACCCGCAACCCGCTCAGCCAGTCGCAGATCACATGCTCGATGGAGGGTTCCATGTTTCAGCCACTCGACGGAAATGCAGCGCTTGAGGCGGAGGATCTCAACCTTCTGCAAAGCTTCCTTGAAGCCTGGTGCGAGGAAAATGCTGCCGACATTCGCAGCGAAGCCGCGAGCGAGGTCGCAGCCGGGCTCATCGCCTGGTATCAGTCCGGCGTCAGCGACCGCATCCGGTTGCAGGCTATGTTCAAGGATGACGTGGTTCTGACCGACCGCATCGATACCCTGCTTTGGGAACTGTCGGCGCTCTGAATCCCGGATGTTATAACGGCTTGTCAGGCAATCAATGTCCGAACAACTGCAACGACCGCGTCGCCTGATCGTCAGCGGCTCGCCTTTACAAATTGTCAAACCGGTCCCATTTTGCATCGCCTCCAAGCAATGCTATCGGCAGGTACACGCAACATAATTTTGAACCTGCGGGCGCAGGTCAATGCTATCACAGCACTGGAAGCCTCATGAGTTCACTGGACGAGGTCGAGCGACTGAAGGGACTGGGCCGGTGGCTCGAAGCAAGCGCTGTTTACGCGAGCCTCCTTGAAAGCGACATCGAGTCAAGCCCGCGCTGGGTGCAACTGGGGCATATGCTGAAAGAGGGCGGGGCATCGGCGGATGCTGAATTTGCCTACCGCTCGGCCATAAGGGCAGATGGCACCGATCCGGACCCCCGGCTGCATCTTGCCCATCTTCTGAAGAATCTCGGGCGGCTTGAAGAGGCTTTGACGGAATTCGAAGCGCTGGACCGGCTTCCCCACGAGACGAAGGTTTCCCAGGAAATTGCAGGCCTGCGCGTCGCTCTGGCGCCGGAGAACCGGCAGTTGCGTCCGGCATCGGCAGATCTTCTCGACACAGTGGCAAAACTCGAACCGCACCGATCCAGTATCGATCGGTTGAAATCACGACAGACCCAGATCGCCGAGCGTGAGCGCGACGCTTTGTTCGCCGAAACGCCAACTCCGGCGAAGCCAAGCGGCGGTGCCGCAGCACTCTACAAGGCGGCATGCGGACGGCGGCTCGATGTAAAGCTCGTTCCGAAGGCCAATCTGATCGTCAGGAACGGCACCTTCATTGCAACGACGCCCAATCCACGTTTCGACCTGCTGTACGAAGACGGCGGCCCACCCGGTGGCTGGATCGAGATCGAGTTTGGCATCGAGGGGAAATTTCCCTCTGTGGACCCAATTCTCTATGTCGAACACAGTCCGCATTGGCAGGCATTCTCGTTCTACCGGCTTTCGCAACACGACGGCCGGTTTTACGCCTTATGTCTCCTGACAGCGCCAGTGCTGTCGATGCGGCTCGACCCGGTGCAGTTCGAAGGCGCCTTTAAGGTGACGGTCTTCCAGATGAAACAGAGAGGCCTGCCGGGCGCCCTGCGTGCAGCCTGGAGGATCGACCGCCGTTCTGCCCGAGCCGCACTTTCCAGCTGGCGCACGCACAGACGTCTGAGCCAGCTTGAAGACGACATCAGCAACATACTCGCGTTCAAAGGCCCCGATTTATATCAACGCTGGATCGGCAGACATGGCACGCCTAAGCCTGAGCAGATCGGCGCGCGACAGAGAATGTCCGAGAGATGGTCGAAGCCGCCGCGTATCACCGTGCTGATCCCGTTCGACCTGCAGCAAACGGATGCGTTGAAACAAAGTCTTCTCTCGCTATCCGGCCAGATCTACCGCCACTTCAAGGTGCAGTTCATCACCGCCGCATCGTCTTCAGATGCGGATGAAACGACGCTATCCGTTTTTCTGGAAGAAAAACACCGACTGCCGCCAGTGGACAGTCTACCGGCCGCGATTGCGGGGGGGGACGATGATTTTATGCTGATGCTCGAACCGGGTTCGACGCTCGCGCCCGGGGCCTTGTTTGCCTTCGCAGAAAAAATCGTCGCCAACCCTTCGGTGGATCTTCTTTATGGCGACGAGGACAGTCTCGAGGACGGCCGGCGCTGCAATCCCCTGTTCAAGCCCGATTGGGATCCCGACTACGAGGCGGCAACGGGCTATCTCGGCAACTTTGTCGCCATCAGGTGCAACCGGTTGAAAGCGGCACTGGAGGCAGCGCCCGCACCCGCCCCTCACTGGTTCGACCTTACGATACAAACCGCCTATACGATCAAGCCACACCAGATCGTCCATATTGCCGCCGTTCTCGGCCATATGGACAGCCGGCTACCGTCAATTGCGTCGAGGGCTTTTACCGCCGAGGGGCAGGAACTGCTCGCGCAAGCCATCGGCACACCCGGCATCAGGATCGTAGCAGACGGCCCCGGGCTCAACCGCATCGTCAGGCCTGAACCGCCGGAATGGCCTCACGTCACCCTGATCGTTCCGACACGCGACCGGGTAGACTTGCTTCGTCAATGCCTTCACTCTCTCTTGTCCATGACGGCCTATCCGAGCTTCGATATCATCATCGTCGACAACGACAGTTCCGAGCCGGAAACTCTTGCCTATTTTGCCGAGCTTGGTGGGCAACCGGACATATCGGTCCTGCCTGTTCCGGGTCCCTTCAATTTTTCGGCGCTCAACAACGCGGCCGTGCAACAGGCGCGCGGCTCCATCGTCGGTCTCGTCAACAATGACATCGTTGCCGTGGAGGAAGGCTGGCTCAAGGAAATGGTGCTCGAAGCCGCCCGCCCGGAGATCGGCGCCGTCGGAGCGAAGCTTCTATATCGGTCGGGGCATGTTCAGCATGCCGGCTTCGCCTGCGGCATCGGACTGGTGGGGGGACATCCCCACAAGTTTCGCGGGCGCGATGATGCCGGCTACATGATGCGACTTGCAGCGGCGCACCGCGTCTCAGCGGTGACGGCAGCCTGCCTGATCGTGGAAAAACGGAAGTATCTCGATGTCGGTGGCCTGGACGAAAGCCTGGCCGTCGCCTTCAATGACCTCGACTTTTGCCTGAAGCTTGGAGCGGCAGGCTATTTCAACCTGTTTACGCCTCGCGCGCAATTGATCCATCTTGAAAGTGTCACTCGCGGACTGGACACCACGCCAGAGAAAGAGAAGCGCTATCGCGACGAGGCGAGCATCGTCCTGGGCCGCTGGTCGAAAATCGTCAAAAACGATCCCTACTACAACATCAACTTGACCAGGGAACGCGAGGACTACTCCATTGGCCCATGACCGAGTGGCGAACAACTTGCCGGTTGCTTCGAGTTTCAGCCAACGGTAAGACTGCACCCAAACCACCGCTTGAATGGAAACAGACATTGATCTTCTCGCCCCTTTCGATTCCAGACGTCGTCCTTATCCAGCCGAAGAAGATTGGCGATGACCGCGGCTACTTCATGGAAACCTTCCGCCAGTCGCTGTTCGAGGAACAGGTCGCAGCGGTCGATTTCAAGCAGGACAATCAGTCGCTCTCCGCTGATGCCGGAACGGTGCGCGGCCTGCATTTCCAGCTCGAGCCACGGGCCCAGGGCAAGCTCATCCGCTGCATTGCCGGCGCCATCTTCGACGTCGCCGTCGATATCAGGGTTGGCTCTCCGACCTATGGAAAATATGTTTCGGCAGAACTGACGGCACAGAACGGTCATCAGCTCTGGATACCGGCTGGCTTTGCCCATGGTTTCTGTACATTGCAACCGGCAACCGAGGTCAGCTACAAGGTCACGGACTATTACAGCCCGGAGCATGACCGCGGCCTGCGATGGGATGATCCGGCGATCGGCATCGATTGGCCGGACGTGACCAGGACTGCCGTGGTTTCCGGCAAGGACAAGGTCCAGCCGCTCCTTACGGAGCTGTCAGAAAGCTTTTCATACATTCAAAAATAATTCATCATAATCTCTTTCAATACAGGTTTACCGATATGCGCGTTATTGTCACCGGAGGAGCTGGCTTCATTGGTTCGGCTGTCGTTCGTCATCTTGTCCTCGACAAGGGATACGAAGTTCTCAACATCGATAAACTCACCTATGCCGGCACCTTGTCGTCTCTGGCGAGCTTGGACAATCAGGCCAATCACCGCTTTTTGCAGGCGGACATCTGCGACAGGAATGCCATTCAGGAAGCTTTCGACACATTTCGTCCCGATCGGGTAATGCACCTGGCTGCCGAAAGCCATGTCGACCGGTCGATTACAGGGGCTGCCGATTTCGTGCAGACCAATGTCATCGGCAGTTTCACCATGCTGGAAAGCGCGCGGGCCTATTGGAACACCCTGGCAGGAGACGCGAAGGCGGCATTCCGGTTCCTCCACGTCTCCACCGACGAAGTCTACGGCTCTCTTGGTGAGAATGGGCTGTTCACGGAAACGACGCCCTACGACCCGAGTTCGCCCTATTCGGCCTCCAAGGCGGCCTCGGATCATCTGGCCAAGGCATGGACCCGGACCTACGGCCTGCCTGTGGTCGTGTCCAATTGCTCGAACAATTACGGCCCCTATCATTTCCCTGAAAAATTGATCCCGCTGGTCATCCTGAATGCGCTCCATGGCAAGAGCCTTCCCATTTACGGCAGCGGCAGCAATATTCGTGACTGGCTGTATGTCGAAGATCATGCACGGGCGCTTGACCTGATCGCCGAACGCGGCGCGATCGGCGAGACCTATAATGTCGGCGGCCGCAACGAGCGGCGCAATGTCGATGTCGTGACCCGCATATGCGAGTTGATGGACAAATTCCGGCCGCAGGGCAAACCGCATTCGCAGCTTATAGAATATGTTGCGGACAGACCTGGACATGATGCGCGCTACGCAATCGATGCGACCCGCCTTGAAACGGAACTCGGTTGGAAAGCCTTGGAAAATTTCGATACCGGCATCGAAAAAACGGTTCGCTGGTATCTCGACAATGAATGGTGGTGGCAACCGTTGCGCGATGGCTATGACGGTCGGCGCCTGGGGCTTCTGCAGGGTGAGGTTCCTAAGAAATCATGACGCGGAAAAAAATTCTCGTCACAGGCCGGGAAGGCCAGGTTGCTCGCTCGCTGCTTGCGCGCGCTGAAAACCATCCAGATATCGAGATTGTGATCCTTGGCCGGCCTGAGATTGATCTTGGCGAGCCGGACACGATTGTGAGCCCGCTGAAGGCGATCAGGCCGGATTTGATCGTATCCGCCGCGGCCTACACGGCCGTCGACCAGGCCGAGAGCGAAGAGGATCTTGCTCGACGGGTTAACGGGGATGCGCCGGGGGTGCTGGCCCAAGCCGCAGCCGAACTTGGTATTCCAATCCTGCAGATCTCCACGGACTATGTTTTCGACGGCAGCAAGACCGGCGCCTATGTCGAGGATGATCCGGTTTCTCCGCTTGGCGCCTATGGCCGTTCGAAGCTTGCCGGCGAGCTTGCAGTTGCAGCGGCAACGGACAACCACGTCATTCTGCGAACAGCCTGGGTCTACAGCCCCTACGGCAAGAACTTTTTGAAGACCATGCTTCGCCTGGGCGCTGATCGCGACCTGATCAAAGTGGTAGCCGATCAGTATGGAACGCCGACATCCGCGCATGACATCGCTGACGCCGTTCTGACGGTGGCCGGCAATGTTCTCCAGAGCGGAGACCCCGCGTTACGAGGAACATTTCATCTGACGAATGCCGGTAGGGCAAGCTGGGCAGAGTTTGCCGAGGCTATTTTCGAGACGTCGAAGATACAGGGCGGACCGTTTTGCAATGTCGAGCATATTCCTTCGAGCGCTTATCCGACACCGGCGCAACGGCCGGCAAATTCGCAACTCGATTGCAGCAAGCTCGCTGATAAGCACGGTGTTTCCATGCCGAATTGGCGGGAGGCCGTGAAGCCGGTGGTCAAACAGGTTTTAAAAACAGTTTAGTTTTGGGAGTATTTGAGTATGAAGGGAATTATTCTCGCGGGCGGCAGCGGTACCCGGCTTCATCCGATGACGCTGGTGACATCGAAACAACTGATGCCGGTCTACGACAAGCCGATGATCTATTATCCGCTTTCGACGCTGATGCTGGCCGGGATCAAGGATATCCTGATCATTTCGACACCCCATGATCTGCCCAGCTTTCAGCGCCTGCTCGGAGACGGCAGCGATTGGGGCATTCAGCTGAGCTATGCCGAACAACCGTCACCCGATGGTTTGGCCCAAGCCTATATCATCGGCGCCGATTTTGTTGGATCGGACCCGTCCTGCCTTATCCTCGGAGACAATATCTTCTATGGGCACGGCATAACCAGCCTGTTTGAAAATGCGGCTGCGCGTCAGACCGGCGCGACGGTTTTTGCCTATCATGTGGCCGATCCCGAGCGCTATGGCGTGGTCGAGTTCGATGATCAAATGAAGGCGTTGTCGATCGAGGAAAAGCCGCCGCAGCCGAAATCGAACTGGGCCGTGACCGGCCTGTATTTCTATGATGCCGACGTCGTTGATATCGCCGCCAATCTTGCCCCCTCGCCCCGGGGCGAACTTGAAATTACCGATGTCAACCGGGCCTATCTGGAACGCGGCTCCCTGAATGTCGAACTGATGGGCCGAGGCTATGCCTGGCTCGACACGGGAACGCCCGACAGCTTGTTGGATGCCGGCGAATTCGTCGCAACGCTGGAGCGCCGCCAGGGCTTCAAGATCGCCTGCCCGGAAGAAATTGCCTATCATCAAGGCTTCATTTCTGGCGAGCAGCTGGAAAAGCTGGGCAAAAAGCTGGGCAAGAGCACCTATGGCAAATATCTTCTATCGAAGGTTTTGGCTTAGGTGACGGTTAGCGGCTGAAGCCGGCTTGTCTGAAGCTTTTTTCAATACCGGGAATTTCAGTGTGCGGAAAAATTTTTCTACGTTTTTCGGAAGTGCCAATTCGAGCCTTTCCAAAGCCATCCAGCAGGGCGATAGGTTCAATCAGGCGCGCAACTGGCCCGAAGCCGCTCGATATTATCAGCTGGCCGTGAGCATAGACGACACCCGCGCGCCCATATGGGTTCAGCTCGGCCATGCGCTGAAGGAAACGGGAAATTTCGCAAAGGCACAGGAAGCCTACGCAACAGCAGCAGAACTCGACCCCAAGGATTCGGACGCCTATATCCATCTCGCGCATCTCTTGCGCCGGACGGGCGACACCTGGAACAGTTTTCTTACCTTCCTGAAAGCCATCGATGCTGACGGAAACGAGGAAGCTGATCGGGAAGTTGTGCGGATGATCGGATCGGACAGATCCTATCAGGAGACGCTTGGCCTTTTGAAGCAAGTTTTCGATGGTGAAGACTATCTCAAGATAAACCCGGACATCCGGCAGGCAGGCGTCGATCCGACAAAACATTATCTATTGCATGGCTGGAAGGAAAAGCGCGTTCCTTCCCGCTATTTTGATCCCTGGTATTACGAACAAAAGTATCGCAGGGCCTTGAAGAAAGGTACTATCCCTCTGGTTCACTATGCTGAAAACCGGCACAAGGGCTTCAAGGGAAATCCGATCGGCGAAAAAATGTGGTTCGTGCCGGTGGCACCGAGTGAGCAGGAATGGGCGCGTATCGAACCTGCATGCCGCTCCAGCGAGACGAGAGCTGTCGTTATCATCCCCGTTTACAAGGGATATGATGAAACCCTTGCGGCGGTTTATCATGCAGTCGCGGCGCGGGGGCAGTCGAACTACAGCCTTCTTGTCGTTAATGATTGTGGCCCGGACCTGCAGCTGAACGCCGAGCTTGAGAAGCTCGCGGCGCGCAATATGTTCGACTACCATGTGAACGACCGGAACCGTGGCTTTGTGCAGACCTGCAATTATGCGATTGAGGACCTGTCAGGATCTCTCGATGTCGTACTTCTGAACTCGGATGCTTACGTCTTCGATGGTTGGTTCGACCGCCTTGTCGCCCATGCCGACAGGGATGAAAAGATATCCACGATCACGCCGCTGTCCAACAATGCGACGATCTGCAGCTACCCGCTGACCGATCGGGATAACTTTCTTGCATTGGAGGTGACGCCGGCCGAACTGGACAAATTTGCCGCTGAAGCCAATGCCGGCATCTCCGTTGAGACGCCCACGGGAGTGGGCTTCTGCTTTTATATGCGCCGCAGCGTGATCGAACAGATAGGGGCGCTGGACTCGAAGACCTTTGCGGTGGGGTATGGTGAAGAAAACGACTTCTGCATGCGTTCCCTGAACGCCGGCTTCAAAAACGTCATCGCCTGTGACGTTTTTGCTTTTCACGTCGGCTCGGTATCCTTTTCCAGCATCAAGGAAACCAACTTCGATGCGGGCCAGAAAGGCCTGTCGCGCAAGCACCCGAATTACGTTCCGCTCGTCACCTACCATGTCGCAGCCGATCCGGCGCTGCATTACCGCCGGCAGCTGGATCTCGCCCGTCTTGCTCACTATGCCAAGGGCTGCGTGCTGGTCGTCACCCATGAATGGGGAGGGGGAATCGAGACCTATCTGAACAACAAGGCTGAGGAATTCCAGGAAATCTCGCCTTCCATTTTAACGATGACAGTCTCGGGCAGACATTATGCCAGCTTCTCTTTCCAATCCGACAGTGAGATCTTCATACCCAATCTTTCGGGGATAGATCTGCGGGTGGATCTCGATTTTATCGAGGAAATCATCGGAACGATTGCGCCGGGACTGATCCATGTCAACAGCTTTGCGGGACTGGCCTGGACGTTTCATTCCGCATTGCTCGACATTCTTGGCAGATCTCCCGCGCGAAAGCGGTATGTCGTCCATGATTATTCGCCCGTATCCCACAATTTTCAACTGATCAGGCCAGATTATATCTATACCGGCTTGCCGTCGCAGGACATGTTGCGATCCTGGGCTCGCATGAAATCCTCCGACCCGGTGGATGTCTGCGACCCCTCGGTCCGGCATGAAGCATACAGAAAATTCTTTGCCCTTACTGAAGTCGAGGCCCCGAGTAAAGCGGCAGCGGACATTATCAATATCTACTATCCCGACGTAAAGATCGAGGTTGTTCCGCATGTCGAGCGAGATATGCCCCTTCCGCTGAAGAAGGAACACCGCGTCGTCGGCCAGCGTCTTCACATTGCGTTGATCGGAGCGATCGGCCCGCACAAGGGATCGAATGTTCTACTAGCACTTGCAAAGGATGCTCAGGAGCGCGGCTTGCCCATCGATTTCAGCGTCGTGGGCCACACAAATCAGGATGACGCACTGAAGCAATACGGCGTAAAGATTACCGGGCGTTATTATTCAGAGGAGGATGCCGTGGAGCAGCTCGCCGAGTTGGCGCCGGATTTTGCCTTCATTCCCAGCGTCTGGCCTGAAACCTATTGTTATACACTCTCCTTGGCATTTCATATGGGGATAGAACCGCTGGCCTTCGATCTCGGCGCCCAGGCCGAAAGGATCAAGGCCTCCGGCACGGGCCACTGCCTGCCGACGAAGCTGATTAACGACCCCGTCGCTCTTGCGGATCATCTCCTGACGCTCCACCGGCCTTTGTCCTCGTGAGACCCATGGAATGGGACAGCCTATACGTGGCCGTCCCAAATCGGCTGCCGTTACCGTGCCTGAAGGTGACCGAAACCGCAGGATGAGTAGGCGAGCGGCGATATCTACATCATCTCGTTGTTCTCTTCTCTCTCTTCTTTCTCCTCCACATTGGCGACGCTATCCAGTTCTCCGTCACCATCTTTAAGCTTGTCCTTGCCAAACCAATTTTCCGCCTCGTCGGCTGAGTTCACTTCGTGAATTTGGAAATCGTCTATAACAAAGAAATCATTGCAATATTTTCTCAGCAGGTTCGGCGAGGACGTCACGATGATGAAGCCGGCAGATTGCATCCGGTCTTTGACGAGTTCCTCGCATTTGTTTCTAAAGGCGCCGCGCCCACCAATAATGCTTTCATCGACGATGTAAGTCTCGAACGGAATGGCGTAGCACGATGTAAACAGAAGCCTTGTGCGTTGATCTCGATTGAGATGCTTGAACGGCTTGTCGAGCGCATCGCCGATTTCCGTGAAATCCAGCACGAAACGAATGATTGGAACCGGATCGAATCCGAAGACACGGCAAAGGAACGCCAGGTTCTCGCGACCTGTCAGAGATCCGTTGAAAACACCAGGAGCGGCAACCGGAAACGACACCAGAGAGGACCGTTTTACTCGCCCCGTATCGGGACGTAGTTTGCCCGTCGTCAGGTTGGCGACGGTCGATTTTCCGGTGCGCGGCGGTGCAAGAATTCCGGTCAGTCGGTCAGGGTTGAATTCCACGTTGGCGCCCTCGAGCACCTTGGTCCGGTGGGTTTTCTGCCTGAGGGTTTTGTGGACATTGATGAATTCGATCGTCACGTTCAGTCTTTCACCTGTTAATGGCCAGACCCGCTGCTGCGTGCAGCAATCTCTTTGAGCCAGGCAAAGCCGTCCAGCGGGCTCAGAAAAATTGTACCCGGCGGTGCAATCTCGCGAAACACCGGAATGTCAGAGGCGATGGATGGCACCCCCAAGGCCGCCGCTTCCAATATAGGGATGCCGAGCCCCTCGGCAAAGGAAGGAAACAAGAGCGCCTTGGCCTGGCGCAATATCGTTTGAATTTCGAAATCCGAAAGACCTGAGAACTCGAACACCGAGTTTCCGATCACCTCGCACCGGTCAAGCATATCTATCACATTTTCGTTTTCCCAGCCACGTTTCCCGATAATGCAAAGACGGGGCGGATCCTGCCGCTGGGCAAGTTCACGCCATATTTGCAGCAAAAGAAGATGGTTTTTTCGGGGTTCGATCGTTCCAAGCACAACGAAGAAAGGTCTTTGGTCCGCCAGAAATGCATCGACACGCGGCGAAAGTGGCCTTTGCGGCGCGCTTTTGAACTCCAACGTCGGCACGACCACGTCGCTTTCCTTCAAGGTCCAGCCGTTTCGCGATGCGAATGAGGAAACCCGCCTGTCTGTGTCCCATGAATTGCTGACGGCGATGATCGGAACATCCGTCAGTTCTTTCAGAAAGCCAAGAAACTGCCGCTTGGTTTGCGGTCTTTGGTATTCGGGATATTCGATGGGTATGAGATCGTGAAAATAAATGAGGCGCTGCATTTTCTGCTGCGGATCGAGGCGTCGCATCCCTCCCTTAACCTTGCCCACACCCGAATGCGAAGCGACGACATAGGTCGTTTGCTCGGCGACGACATCTTCCCCCGCTGAAAGGAAGCGTCGTAGGAAAGGCTCAATATTCAGACGCGGCCCGACAAACAGCCGTCTGCTCGCCCCGCGTGCTTCGCCGTTCCAGGCATGCCGCAGGGCTTCAAGAACACTCTCTCCCAAAGTCCTCGGTAGAATGCAGACCCCATGCATGCCCGCATGGACGAAATGACAATTCGGGCCAAATCGCTGGGAAAGGTCCAGACCAATGGCCAGATCAATCCGGTCCACCCCTGTGCCAAACGGTTTTCCATAACTGCGGACCAGCCGTGAAATATCGAAAAGGACGCGAGGCGTTTCAATCGAAAGGGGCCGCATTGAAAGACGATACATCGATGCCTGCAATTCCAGATGCTGTTCAAACGATGGGAAACGCCACAGCACACACTGAAGAGTTCAACATGCGCCTCCCACAAGCGCCACTTTCGCATATTAAACCGGTATGGTATACGCCGCCGCAACTGAAACGGCGGTTGCATCCTTCGGAGACAATGGAACCGGAGCCTGTATCGTCATCTAAGTATGGTGAAATTTGTCGCAAGCACTTCTTGATATCGTCCGCTCGAAAGGAACGATTCCCCTTTCATGGGTGACCACCCGCAGCGATCAGAGTTATCTCAATCTTGGCGATGCCTTGTCGCCGGTCATCGTTTCGATGATGTCCGGTCTTCCGGTCGATCATACGGCGACCAAGACGAATGCGGTAAGGCTGGCAGCCGTCGGCACGATCGGCCATATGTTCGCCGGTGGCGATGTGTCTTTCTGGGGAACGGGAACATCTCCCAACCTCAACCCCAATCAATCGGACCAGCCGAAAATCGCCTATACCCGGCCCGGCAATACACGATTTCACACCTATGCAACACGCGGCCCCTTCAGCCGGCGTATTCTGGCACCGGACGCGACCGGCGCTGCGGTTTATGGCGACCCCCTATGGCTTCTTCCCCGCTTCCACGAGGCACCGAAGGAGAAAACCCATGAGCTGGGTGTGATTTTGCATTTGTCGGAGCTGGCTGACCGCGAACATGCGGCGCATCCCAAGCCTGACTCGATGCGCCATGTCATCGATGCCGCCGACCGGCAGACGGTGAAACTGATCAATACGGTTACGCCCGTATCGATCGATGGCTTAAGAGACAGGCTAGACGAGATCCTGGCGTGCAAGCGTATCGTTTCGACCAGTCTTCATGGAATGGTGTTTGCGGAATCCTATGGCATTCCGTGCCTCTATTTTTCGCCGCGATCCAAAACACCGGGGCTGGGGCGCATTGATTTGACGCTCGAGGAAGGGCTCGATCTGCGATTTGTGGATCTCTACCGGGGCCTTGGGCAGGACCATCTGGATGTGTGGTATCAGCCGCGCGGCGTCAAGACGGATTGGAATGCGCTGATCCAGACAATCGACCGCGTCTGGGAACAGAAATATCTTGACGAGGATGCGCTGATCGAATCTTTCCCGCTTCCTCTCTCCATGCTGGAAAAAGGCCAAACGGGCAGCGCATTCGATCACCCCCTGATTCGAAGCGCTCCGGTTGTCCGCGAGCCCAATCTCATCGAACGCGCCACGAACGGCTTTCTCTCGCGTTTTTTTAAGCGGACACGATAGAAATGGTGGTCGCCATGGGCTTAGAAACAGCAAAGCGCTTGCTGGGCCGTAAAACCTTGCCGGCTGCCGGCGTTCTGTCCAGGGATAGAACCAGCCGCCAAAAACGAATTCGCTTGTCCTGGGTTTGGACCACGCAGCAACATCCGGATGCCAACCTCGGCGATGCGTTGAGCGCCGTCATGGTGTCGGCCATATCCGGACTGAAAATCGATCCCTCGGCTTTCAATCAGAAAAGCGAGCGGATGACCGCGGTAGGCACCATCGGCCATGCGCAGCGTGGAGGAAAAGTCCATGTCTGGGGCACCGGCTTCGATTTGAACCGCGACCCCACCGGCGCCGTGGGTGAATACCGGGTGCCAGAGGATACGACCCTGGTCGTTCACGCTGTGCGCGGCAAGCAGACGGCGGCGGGGTTGCGCAAACTCGGGGTCGATGTTCCTGATATTTTCGGCGATCCCGTCTGGTTCCTGCCGCGCATCTTTCCCTTTGCCAGCCTGGAGAAGAAATACGAACTCGGAGTCATCGTTCATATTTCGGAACTGGATGAGGCGACGGCTCAAGCCACCGTGCGCAAGAATCTTCTGCGCTACAATATTCCCTTGGAACTTTCCAAGGAAATCAAGATCATCAACACCTACACCGGTGCAAACCTCGCCGGAATGCACGACAAGATCGAGGAAATTGTTTCCTGTCGCCGCATTCTGTCGACCAGTCTTCACGGTTTGGTCATTGCTGAGACCTACAATATTCCCTGTGCCTGGTTTTCCACCAATCAGGGCGAGTCCGGGTTTTTGCCCATCGACGGATCACGGCCGATCGATCATCGCATGATCGATTTCTATGGCGGCGTCGATAGGGACGCGGTCTTGAGTTATCTGCATCCGCACCACAAGGAAACGGCCTGGGAAAAAGCGATCGCGTTTATCGATACGCATTGGCAACCATTAACCTATACGGGAGAGGCTCTTTTCAACGCATTTCCATTGAAACACGCCGTTCGATTCCAGGATAATGTCTGGAATTGCTCACCAGAGGTGTTGCAGGGAAACCGTTATTGATGGCCTTTGATGCGCTTGGTGTGTCGCTTTTAACTAAAAATTGCTGTTTTTGTCGACGTGGCTTTGATGTGATTGTCTAGGCAGGTGCTTTGCGATATCCAGTGCGCACCTGAGATCGAGTGAAATGGCTTGGATACAAGCCGACAAGTACAGGGTTACCATGGGGCATTTGGACAAATTCACCAAGATTTCATTGACCGCGGTCTGTGTTGCCCTGTCATCGTGCACGATGCCAAGTTCCGGGCCGAGCGCCAACACGATCCGGGCGGAAGCTAAAGAGAAATACGCACCTTACACGTTGATCAATGTCAACTCCGGCGTCGCTTCCATTCTGGATCAGGCTCTGGACCAGCAACTTTCGGTATCGCTTGGAAACAGTAAAAAGCGAAGTTCGTCGCTGATCGGCGTGGGCGATACGGTAGCGATTTCCATTTGGGAAGCCTCCCCTGATGGCTTGTTCTCCAGCGGCGCCGGCCGTGGTGGCGGAACGCAGATCCCCGAACAGCCGGTTTCGGAAGCCGGCACTATCTCGGTTCCCTATGCGGGTGTCATCAAGGCCGCGAACCGGACCCCCGACGACGTTAAACAGTTGATCGAGCAAGCTCTCGTCCGCATGGCCGTCCAGCCGCAGGTTCTTGTCAGCGTCATCAAGAACGTGTCCAACACGGTCACGGTGACTGGCGAAGTGGCAAATAGCGGACGAATTCCCCTCTCGCCGCGTGGCGAGAAATTGCTTGACGTTATCGCAACTGCAGGCGGTCCGCGCATTGAATCCCACCAGCTCTCCGTGCAGATCACGCGAGGCAGGCGGACAGAAACCATTCCTATGGAACGCCTGATTTCGGATCCGAGCGAAAATATCTACGTTCAGTCAGATGATGTCGTGGCGTTGATCCGGCAACCCCGCAGCTTCACAGTGTTTGGCGCAACCACCGCCAATGCATCGGTGCAGTTCGATGAATCGAAGCTCTATCTCAACCAGGCACTTGCGAAGGTCGGTGGCTTGAATGACGATCGGGCAAATGCAAAGGGCATATTCATCTACCGGTCGGAATCGACGAGTTTGCTTCGCCGACTGATGCCGCAAAAGGATTTTTCGGCCTACGGCTCGACGACGAACGTGATCTATCAAATCGACTTGACCGATCCGAGCGGGTTCTTCCTGCTCAAGGAGTTCACCATGCGGAACCGGGATTTGATCTATATCGCCAATTCCTCGCTTGCCGAAGTGCGTAAGTTCGCAACGCTCGTCAGTTCGACGGCCGCGCCGATCGCACAGGCGGCTTCTGTGACCAATGCACTTTCGGACCTGGGCAAGTAGCCACAAAAGGCTTCGCCTCAAAGCCGCCCAGTTGTTGCAGTTAAAGCTCCATCGGTAACGCCGATGGAGCTTTGCGTTTGATGCACTTTTTCAAGTTGCATATTCGTGTTATGAAACATGCTCGTTGTGGCAAAGCGCCCAATTCAGGAGATGAAATTTGAAGGACGTGTCCGGGTCGGCGAAGCTAGACAAAACAAAAACGCGACCGGAGGATACCGGCGCACTGGTTTTGCGGCTCGATGATGTAAGACCTGCGCGGCAGAAGACCAGCGCGGTTCCTGCCACCAAGGAATTCCCCCGGAAAACGACGGTTACGTACAAATCCGCGCGCATGACGGGCATGGTCGCCAAGGCGAAGGGTGGCATATCCGGCACGTGGATTTCATTTTTCCTGATGGTAATCGTGCCAACTGTTATCGGCGCGCTCTATTTTGCCTTTGTCGCGTCTCCTCAGTATATGTCGGAGTTCCGTTTTTCCGTGCGCCCGACGGATGGTGCCGCAATGTCTTCGTCCGTCGCCGCAGATGCGGCGCTTGCCATGTCGAACAGTTTTATCGTGTCCGACTACGCGTTGAGCCGGGACGCCGTGGAATCGCTTGAAAAGACCATCGGCCTGCGTGACATTTATGCGGGAGAGACAATCGATCATTTTTCACGGTTGCCGCAAGACGCCTCACTCGAATCGCTCGTGGATTACTGGCGCGATCATGTATCGACGAGCTATGACCTCATGACCGGCATCAATGTGATCGAAGTTACGGCCTTTACGCCGGCAGACGCTCACAAGATTTCCGTCGCCTTGCAGGCGCTGTGCGAACAACTGGTCAATGATATCTCCGAAAAGGCACGCCAGACACAGATGGCTTTTGCCAAGGGCGAACTCGATCGCTCGGAGCAGAGGCTCAAGGATGTTCGTCAGCGTGAAACGGAACTGCGCTCCGGAGAGAAAAGCATCGATGTCAGGAAGGAGGCCGAAGGCAAGCTTCTTTTGAACAACAGGCTTCGCGGCGATCTGGCGAACTTGGAGGCTCAGTATTCCGCACTCTCAAGCTATATGGACGCGACTTCGCCGCGCTTGACTGTCCTGAAGAACCAGATTGCGGCCGCACGCGAGCAGATCGAGAACCTGCAGACGCAGGTGTCCACGGTTGCTGGCTCGACGCCGGGTATGCTTGATGATGCCCAGCGCATAACCAAATACGATCAGTTGCAGACCGATGTCGAGATCGCCACGAAGCTCTACAGCTCGTCTTTGACGAATTATGAAAATGCCCGTATGCGTGCCAACAACAGCCAAACCTATCTGGCAACCTATGTTCAACCGAGCATCGCACAGGTCGCATCATATCCCCGCGTGTTTGTGGATACGCTGCTGTTGCTCTTGTCGGCCATTGGTATCTGGGTTGTATCGACGCTGATCTATTACAGCATCCGCGATCATGCTTGATCGGGACATCGGACCGGGTTTGGGACAGTTTTAATGAATGCGATCGCCATCGGCCTTTCCCGTCAGGTAAGAATCGTCAGTGCGCTGACGATTCGTGAAGTTCGGTTGCGCAACAGCAAGCACGCCTTCACGCAGTTGTTCGATCTGCTGGAGGCGGTCGTTTTCATTGTCGTGCATTACGCTATTTTCAAATTTCTTGGGCGGCATATCCCCATCGGAGATAGTCTGCTTCTTTTTATCAGCACGGGCATTCTCCCCGTGCTGTTTTTCCGCACCATAAGCATTCGAGCAGCATCGGCCATAGAGGCGTCCAAAGCCGTGACGGCTATCCCGTATATTGAGGCAATCGACTACGCTATTGCACGAAGCTTTGTCGAATTCCTTTCATTCGTTATTGCTTTTGCGGGCTTTTTTGCGCTGATCGGTGTTCTCGACCTTTCGCGTCTCGCGGTTCCATACAACCCGATTGCGATCGTTCAGTTTTTGATTCTGATTTCACTCTTCGGCTTCGGCATCGGCCTGATCAATTCATTCCTGGCGTTTCTTTTTCCCCTATGGACATTCATCTGGGGAATGATCTCCCGTGTTCAGATTTTCTTCAGCGCAGTCTTCTACATTCCGGAATATATGCCGCCGCAGATGAAAGAGATTTTGGTTTACAACCCTATAATGCATTTCGTCGCGCTGTTTCGTACCGCTTTTTACTCCAATTATCCGACACACATGCTTTCAATGAACTACATGATCGGCTGGACTTTTGGTGTTATGCTCGTCGGTCTGGCACTCGAAAGAGCGCTGCGAAACCACAGGGCCAACGGACACTGAGGGCAAGCGCAACATCGTGTAGCCCTTCGGCTGGTGGGTGCCGGTAAGACTACCGGGTTCGGTCATTGTTCGGCCAAACGCTCGAGACGCGATTGCCTGAGGCTGCAGAGGAATATTCATGTCTTCGAAAATCGTGCCGGTCATAATGGCTGGCGGCAGGGGAACGCGGCTTTGGCCGCTGTCCCGATCAGCATCTCCCAAGCAATTTCTTCAGTTTCTCGGCGATCACTCCCTGTTTCAAAGAACCTTGCAGCGCATTTCAAACTCCGAGCTATATGCGCCGCCGATCATCGTCACCAATTCCGAGTTCCGCTTTATCGTTGCCGAACAGGCTATGACGGTGGGGGTTCCCCTTTCAGCTATCCTGCTTGAGCCGGTGGCACGCAACACAGCCCCGGCACTTGCGGCGGCGGCCTTTATCGTCCAGCGCGACCATGGCAGCGGCGCCATCATGCAGGTTATGGCCTCCGATCACGAGATCGATGCCTCGGCGCACTATTTCGATTGTATTGCGGTCGCGCGCGCGACAGCAGAATCCGGCAGGCTCGTGACCTTCGGCATCGCCCCCACCGAGGCGGCCACGGGCTACGGATATATCGAAATTGGCGTCGACCTCGATACCGGCGCCAAGACGGTGGCCCGGTTTGTCGAAAAACCGGATCAGGCCCGCGCCGCGCAATTGCTCGAGAGCGGACGGTATCTCTGGAATTCCGGAATGTTCATGCTGCCGGTTGGACTATTTTTAAGTGAGCTTGCCACCTTCGTTCCGGCAGTCCATGCAGCCGTGCAGAAGGCCGTCGAAAACGCAGCTGCCGATCTCGACTTTGTCCGTCTCGATAGCGCTTCCTTTAGCGAAGCACCGGACATTTCGGTCGACTATGCCGTGTTTGAAAAAACTGGCCATGCGGCTGTCGTGCCCTCATCTTTCTGTTGGTCCGACCTCGGCAGCTGGGATTCCGTCTGGGCCATTGGTGACAAGGATGCTTTCGGCAACGTCATCGGCCCGCAGGCCACGGTTTCCAACACCAGAAATTCGCTCATTTTATCCCGGGACATCCATCTTGCCGTCCACGGCCTGGACGATATGGCCGTAATCGCCAGCGAGGATGCCGTCTATGTCGGTCGCTTGGCCGACAGCCAGGATGTCGGGCAGATCGTCAAGCAACTGGCGAAAACGCCAGAGACCCGCAAGCTTGCCGAAGTTCATCCCACATCCTACAAGCCATGGGGAGCGGTTGCCTCGGTGCTGAGCGGTGAACGTTTCGAGGTCAAAAGGCTGCATGTCGCTCCGGGACGGAAAATATCCCTCCAGAAGCATCATCATCGTTCGGAGCACTGGATTGTCGTGCAGGGCACGGCCGAAATCACCATTGGAAACGAGATCCGCCTGTTGCACGAAAATGAGTCGATCTACATTCCTCAGGGCGAAGTTCACAGATTGAGCAACCCCGGGAAATTGCCCCTGGAACTGATCGAGGTGCAAACCGGCTCCTATCTCAAGGATGATGATATCGTTCGTTTGGACGATGAGTTCGGCCGGGCGTGACATCCGTGCCAGCCCGTTGATGAGCCCCCGCCTGCCCGGCAACAGATGAGGTTGCTTCCAAAATGGTGATCGCCTAGATAGCAATTAATCGCTCTCGTCATCGGCTGCGCTGATCCTCTCTGAAGCAGTCGGCCGGTGACATCGGTTAAGCCTGCGGCCAATCCGGATCTGGTTCGGCCGACAACAAATTAGGATTAGTTTTCATGTCCAGTGCCCGCATCATGGTCGATGGCTACAATCTCGCGCTGGAAAAGGGAACGGGCATTGCCACCTATGCTCGTAACTTGAGCGAGCAATTGTCAGGACTTGGCCATCAGGTCGACCTGATGTACGGGGTCCGGTCGTCGGCTGGGAAGAATGAGCTTCTTGCGGAAGTCAGCTTCTTCGACCCGTCGACGAAATCGATGCAGGCCCACGAAGTCATAAAGCGTCTTATCACCTCGCCTATGGGTGTCAGCGCCAGACAGGTGCCGATCACGGGCAAGGTCATCGCCAGAACGACCGCTGGCGGACTTCCCGTGCATGACCGGATTTTCAACGCGCGCGACCTCTATACGCTATCGCGTTGGCACTTCAGAACCTACGGCCAGTTTCTGAACGTTGACTATCCCGGCGCCGCCGATATTGCCCATTGGACCTATCCGCTGGCCGTGACGCTCAAGAATGCAGCCAATCTTTACACGATCCACGATCTGGTACCCTTGCGGTTGCCCTATACGACGCTCGACAACAAGAAGGAATTCCTGAAGAAGGTCCGGCGGATCAGCGAAAAAGCCGATCATATCGTCACAGTCTCTGAAGTTTCCAAGAGGGATATCGTCGAACTTTTGGGTGTCGATGAAAGCCGCGTGACAAACACCTATCAGGCGGTCAATCTCCCGAGCTACATCCTGAACCGCCCTGAACATGAGGTGCGTCAGGAGGTCCAGTCCATATTTGGTCTGGAGCACAAGGAATACTTCCTGTTTTTCGGCGCGATCGAGCCGAAGAAGAACGTCGCCCGCATTATCGAAGCCTACTTGGCCAGCCAGACGAACCGTCCGCTTGTCATCGTCGGCCAACTGGTTTGGAAGAACGCCAATGAACTGCGTCTCCTCGGCGTGCCCCAGGACACTGGGAAATCGCGCCGGAGCCAGTTTTCCGATCCGACGATCGGTCATGCATCGAAAACGGCTTCCGTCGTCCGGCTGGAATATCTCCCTCTCAACCTGCTGACATCACTGATCCGCTGTGCTCGGGCCGTAGTCTTCCCTTCGTTGTACGAAGGATTTGGACTGCCGATCCTCGAAGCCATGCAGTTGGGCACGGCCGTGATCACGGGCAGCGAAGGCGCGAACCCCGAGGTCGCCGGCGACAGCGCGTTGATCGTCGATCCTTACGATGTTAATGCAATTACGCAGGCCATAAAAGATGTTGCACATGATGACGGACTGGTGGAGCACTATCAGACAGTCGGCCTTGAGAGGGCGAAGCTGTTTTCGCCGGAGAGATACGGCGCCCGCCTGCAGGAACTCTATGCAAAACTGAAATAAGCTATTCGGACCGTAAGCAAAATTGTGATCCAAGAAGCAGGCCGTCGATGACAGATCCGAAATCGTCTTTGAATGATCTTCTCGCAAGGGCACGAGAAGGCGCGCTGGCATCGGCCGACAAGAATGCATCGGCGCTTCTTCTGGAAATTTGTGCCGCCACATCGGCCCTGATCGCCGAACAGGACGATATCCGCAAGGAAGCTTTCCGGGACGGAATCCGGGGCGCCGCGAAAGTCATTCGAAACCGGCAAGCCGCTCCCGGGTCGGCGCTGTCCGAACTGTTTACGGGCGAGAACAGCAATCCGGATCTTTTTGCCGAGGAATTGAACGGGATAGCCGATAATTTGACGGTGACCGTGGCGGACCTGCGCAAACTCCGTCAGAAGATCAATTCCGCACCGGATGGCAGCGATGACATCGATGACGATATTCGCCGGGTCTATTATTCGGTGATGAACGAGCGCAATCCGACCTCTGCAGACGTGTTACCGCCGGGCTCACCGTCGCGCTCGCTCGACGTTGCAACCTTCGTTATCGAAAAGATACTCCGCAAGGGCTGGTGGACGCTCGGCAATAGCGGCGTGGATGCCGATGACAAGCCTGTCGGCAAGGTCGGCATCAGCCCAAGTGAGAGCTCCAAGCCGCAGACCGCGGCAACCACGCCTCTGACTTTGCTGTCCGCCCTTGTCCTCGCCTTGATTGAAAACAGCAAGTCGCGCTGAGGTCACATATAGGTGGCCTCAGCGCTCGGTACGCATCTTGTCCGCGCGTATGAGTTCGTTCACATCGTGTTGCAGCTTTAGCCTTTGAAGCACCGGATGATCCCATATCGTTCCGCCGCTTGGGGCGGACAAAGGTTCAAGGTCAAGCGGAAAGGCTGCGAGAAGCCGCTCCGCGTCGAAGCGTTTCGGCGTCCAGGCACTGTCGATGGCAGCCATAAGCTCGTCCCAATCAGTCATCTGCCGATGCGGCTGCGCGTAGACGGCCAATTCGCTCATTCCGAGACCCCGATAGAGATCGATGATCCGGGAATCGAGGGAACAGCCGTCTCCGAGATTGCGAACATGAAGGCCGTCCGGACCCTGGGTCGGAAAAGGCAGACACGGAATGCCGTAGCTTTCGGCGAAAACCATACCGTGCAGGCTGGTCGAGACAATCCGTTCGCAGGCCAGGATCTCATCGATCCTGTCCTTGATCGCCGTCATTCCGATCGGGGTTACGGTATTGATCAGATGAACGTCATTTTTGAGATGTTCGGGAATGGAATAGCGGAGAAGATCCGCTTTGACATGGGCTTCGGGGTCACGATCCGCCAACTCGGAGAGGTGAACGATAACCCCCAGCTTCCACGTCTTGACGGGTCGCGGCGCATAGAAGCGGGGCAACAGCCAGACAGGGTCGCCATAGACCCCGACCGTCCCTTCCACCTTGCCCGTCAGAAGATTTTCCGACAAAGGTCCGCGGGTTGCCGTCACGGTAAAGCCCGTTTCGCCGGAAACATCGAAGATCACCCGCTGGTCCGCAGGCGCGCCGGGATTTTTCCATGGTGAGGCGCCGGTTCCCCAAAACCAGACTTTGCCGCCTTCGACCCCGTGCCCGACCGTGCCGACGCAGGCCATCCGCAGGGAATTCGACTTCGAGGGAACGCGCTCTATGTCGCGCCCCGACAGAAGCGCGACCATGACGGCGCTCAACGCATCGCCGATGTTCAGATAATCCATCGTAGAGGTGGAACCCGCCCACGCCAGCGGCACCTTTCCATGGCGACGGACATACTTGGCGAGCGCATTCGATTTTCTGCCGTCCGTTAATCCCAACAGCGACTTCAAAAAGGATTTCACCAAACTGCTCCTCAACCATCATATGGAAGCTGTGTCCTAGGGACAGTTCTGTCCCGAGGCAAGATGAGGCGACGAGCGCCTGCATTATTGTGAGGCTTGCCGGCCCACCGGGCTATTCGCCGATCAGGCCGTCGAAGACTTCCACGAGGGCGTCGCTGATCGCCCTTCCCAGCTTCGCTGCCGTATCGGCCAGGGCTTCCTCATTCATATCGCGGGCGGCCATGGCCAGTCGCGCGCCTTCATTTGTCAGAATTTCCTGTGAGCGCTGTACGGCCCAAAGGGCGAAGTCGGCGCGGCTGCCGATCTCGGTCGTTTCCATGGATGTTCTCCGTCCTGTTGAATGAGATTGTGTCATGGACCGAAACACGCAAAATCGCCAGCGGATACCAAGCGTTAACCATATGGTTCCTAAATAGGAATCACGAACATGGAGAACCGCCGGAATGAGTATTGCGTTGAAGGATGTGCGTTTTTCGGATTCCGATAACAAAGTTTTGTCTTTCCCGCTGGCCGGACAGGTCAGTGCCGTCAGACGATGCGCCGGCGAGCTGGAAAATATCCACGGTGAGGCAGCGCTCCTTTACTGGAAGACCGAATGCCGGGCGCTTGCAGCCCGTCTCAAGAAACTTGGTATCGCCGACGAGGCTATTTCGCAGCAGGTTCTGGCCTTCCAGACGGAAGTTCAGGTGGAAATGATGCGACGCTATTCCGACCGTCTTGCCGCGGAGGCATATGATGGTTTCCGCCTTCACCCTTAGGCAGGACTTGTATCGGAAGACCGGAAAGACATTTTTTCAGATCATACGGTCAATTTTCTAACTGCGCGGGCTTCGCTCGTTAGACGCTGAGCGCTGCAGGGCAATTGTAAAAGCCATTAATCGCCGGTTCGCGGTGCAGCCTGTCAGCGATAGCCCGGCCGACGACGTGGCGAGAGAGCAGATCGATGACAACGGCAGGATTGAGCCCGCCCTCATGGGTCCAATACGCAAGAGTAAGAGGGGTCATCCGAGCCTCGAGGTCCTTTACGCGATAACGAGGATCTCGATCTCCTGGCCATCGATATCGGCGACATCTCCAACACCCTTTCCCATCAAAGCACGCGCCACGGGGGAGACGAAGGACATCGATCCCGTCTTAGGATCGGCTTCGTCTTCGCCCACGATACGGTAGGTCTGCACGCGACCGTCGTCACGGCCGAAGGTCACGGTGCTTCCGAAGGCAACGCTGTCGGTTGATGCCGGGGCGGTCATGAGCTGAGCAGATTGCACCCGGGATGCAAAATAGCGCGTATCCCGCAAGGGACCCGCCGTTTGCCGACGCCGTTCGTTCACGTCGTCGATCCTGTTCGCGACATCGTAGTCTGCCCGGGCCTGCCGAAGCTGAGCCTCCAGAGCGTTCAATCCTGCCTGTGTGACGAGGTTGGGGTGAGGCGAAATCGGACGGTCGGGCAAAAAGGTTTCCGCAGCCGTTTCCGAGCTTTCTTCCTTGGTAAAGGCGACACTCACTTTACTCTCCGTGCTTGGCTCCTGTCCTTGTGACGCAATGGACGATGCTCTGACAAGAGGTCGCACCCAAAAATCGATTTAGCCACAGATCCTGAAGAGATAGTGAGTCATCTCGATGTAGCAAGGCTGAAATGCCAAACAGAGGACGGCCTTGGCCCGCGAAAAATCATGGAGTCAATGGTACAATATCCGTAAAGACGACCCTTTCTGTCAGTTCGTCTGCGGTTCCGGTTTGAGCTGGGAATGACGCCCCGGGGCCTCCGATAAGCTCCACTTCACGGATTCTCAGGCGCAGAAATTCCTGATCCATCGGTAGCGGCAAGGAAATTGTTCCGCCACCGAGCTCGATATGCTGGATGCCGTTCAAAACCGGCTGCCAGGCGGGTGCATCCATCGGCGATGTCGCGTGAGCGGTGAGCGCAGCGGATTGGGTTGCCGATGTCTCCAGGATCACATCCACACGGTTGCGGCGCGGGGCAATCGGCCCAAGTCCGTCAACGCCGACCGTAATACGTCCCGACGACCGTGTGACGGTCACTTCGCGGTCGGGGTAGAGCTGGACCATGTCGGTGAGGACGACCGGCGACAGTCTCCGATCGGATCTGTCGTCGACAACACTTTCCGGCTGGTACCGGCACACGGCAAGTTGCACGAACGGACAGTAGGAGAGGTTGGCGATGTTTTTCAGAATGACGTCCGCATACCAGCGATTGTCGTGAAACCAGGGCTCGAAGGGCAAGGCGACAACAGTGTCCGAGATTTCATCCAGTCTGACGCTGCCCCCTTCGCCTGAAAGCC
Organism: Pararhizobium gei; assembly: GCF_029223885.1. Classification (NCBI taxonomy): domain Bacteria; kingdom Pseudomonadati; phylum Pseudomonadota; class Alphaproteobacteria; order Hyphomicrobiales; family Rhizobiaceae; genus Pararhizobium; species Pararhizobium gei. Next base: position 4,184,741 of record NZ_CP119409.1, read on the forward strand.
CTGCGAAATCGGCGGGTCCGAGCCAGGCCAGCGGCAGATCCGTCCGCCAGATCGGATCCGCTCCCACACGGCTGAGAAAGCCAAAGGCCAGCGGTGGCGGGCTTTCGCTGTTTGGCCAGACGATGACTGCGAGCTTTTCGCCCTCTCCGGTCTGGAACCAGGGCCTTTGCAATTCGATACGGATACGTCCGCCCAGCCGGCGCCTTACGATCGTTCCGCTGGCGGTATCGCCGCTTTCCTCCCATAGAAAGGATGGGCGTGTCGACAGCAAGATCGGCGCAGGTGGCCTGACCGAACTGGGAATACTGACCCGGCTCTGCCCGATGCTGCCCCTCGCGACGAACCGCTCGGGCGCCTCGCTTGCATCGAAATAGCCGCGAAAGCGGGAAACGGCGGTTGCCTCATAGGCGATGACGCGATGTTTTGTATCGCCAAACGCGTGTCTTATCGGCACACCAAAATCCGCGTCCTGGCGGGAAAGCAGGACCGACTGCACGGGAATCGCCGCCTGCAACACCCTCTGGTCGTCGGAAAACTCTGTCCAGGTCGCTTCTATATCGACCTGGGCGGTGCTGTCGGGATCGACGCCGAGGCGCGGCGTATCGGCGACCAGCGTCGTGAATGTTTCACCAGGATTGCGGTGCGCTGTCAGCTTGCCAACGGGATCTCTCAGTGGTTTGCGGACGGCATGCGTAAAGGTGACGGCGGTTGCCGGCGTAACCAGCGGATGACGCCCGGCTGCGAAAGCATCGACGGATGCGCCCGGGATCGGTTGGAGCGCGAAATGCGCCATCATCTCGCCGACCGGGAATGAGGAAAGATCGAGTGTCACCTGGGCCGCCGGCGGAAGCGCCACGACCAGATGTTGCGGTCCTTCTCCGTTCTGCCAGCCGATCGTTGCGGGCTGCCCCGCAGCACGTTCCTGCAGTTCGACCCGTTTGGAAACGGTGTTGGGCCACTGCCCGGTCCAGGGCCGGTCGCTCGACGGTGCCGCAAATCCCCCCGTGTCGCGGCGCACGAAGACGCGAACGCCTTGCGCTGCCACATCCGGCAATGTCGATTCCGCTCCACGGCCTGCGGCGGCGATTGCGCTGTGCACCCGTTCCCAGACATCCTCGGAGTCCAGATCGTCCAGTGCGCCATGCTGCTCTGCAAGGGCGAGCGATGCGCGTGGTGGCCCCAGGTTGCGGCGGCTGTGGGTGCCATAGCCTGGATTGGCTGCGGCAAAGGCGGCGACAGTCATACCGCGGTCACTGCGAATGACCACCACATGCGCCGTCTCCGACGGTCCGAGACGCCCATTTTCAGGGGCCTCGCCCGGCACCGTCACCTCCGGCGAGGCAATAGGCTCGTAGCGCAGGTAGGGCACCCGATCGGTGAAGCATCGTTCGGCCGCAGGGTCGTCGAGAGAGAGGCCGCCGCCTGCGACATCGGCGACGCGGGCACGGAAGCTGTAGCTGTGCGAAAATCTCAATCGCGGCAGGCTTCCGGCAACAGGCGCAAAATCCCAGGAAAACTGAAAGGGAACGTTGTCGATTCGTCGTCCGGAAGTCCGGGCGCCCTCGGATGCATCGAAGGCCGGGCGCGGCACGGAGAGCCCCCAGCCATCCCAGCGGGCAACGACCTCGTCGGCCCGCAGCATGTCGCCGCCGTCATCGACCGCAGCATTATGCTTCAAATGCCCCTCTTCGACGATCGCTCCACCGGCCACCGCACTCTCGTCAGATGAACCGCCCACGCGGTAGCTGGCCCGTCTCTGATGCAGTGATTGCCAGCCTTTGCTGGCGGTGTCCCTGACATCGATACGGTAGCCAATGACCAGATCATCCGCACCGAGCACAACATCCTCAAGTGAGGCGCGCGCGGCATTTTCCGCTGCCGCCCGCCGACGGTTGGCGAAGTCATCTGCCCGGCCCTTCTTTACCAGCATCATGCCGGCCGACCGCAGGGTCGGCATCGTGACGCGCGGGGTGGGCAGGCCTGCTTCGCCGGCTCCGTTGTCAAGTTTTCGCGCTGCCTGTCGCAGCCGCTCGACGCCATTGTCGACATCGAACGTGACGATCCTCCAACCTTTGTCACCGTTGGCGACACGATCGTCGGTGAGCATCACCATGCCGCTGCTGATAGTGGAGGATGAAGCCGGTCGAAAGTCTGGACCATACAATGTCCAGGGCGAGGCGATTTGCGGCAGGAAGTTTGGCGCATCCGCGCAGGTGACGCGCAGGCTCGGCGCGCTTCCATCACGGGGAATTGCCGCTGCCGGAATGTCTATCTCGAAAATAAGGCCGAGACTTTTCAGCACCGCCGGATGTTCGCGCAACAGCGCAAGCACGCGGTGAAAGTCAGCGGGTTCCGGAACACCGACCGCGGTGGACGGCCGTTTCAAAACGGGCTCCGGATCCTGCAACCAGTCTTTTTGAAGATTTGACGTGACGGCAATCTCCAGCTCTGGATTGACGTCGAGATCGGCGTGAACGGGCATCGAAGCGGCCTGCACGAATGCGTGCGAAACCCTGTCTGCAAGGTCGGCAGTCGGCACGATCTGCAGGTCTTTAACCTGGCGTTTTTCACGCAGTCCGGTCGGTTTCACGGCGATCCCACCCCCGAAGAAGCGATCCCAGACGCCGTCCTCGGCAACGATGTGAGGGGGGCTGATTATAAGAGGAGGCATGGGCGGTGTATTGCCGTCCGTCCGAAACTCGACCTCAAGACGTGCGCCCGAAATCTCGGGAGGCGGCCAATTTGCAAGACCGGCCTCGGCAAGGTTCGTCGTCGTCAATCGAGGTGAGATCAAGACTCGCAGCCTGGCGCTTGATCCGTCCGCCAAAAAGCCGTTCGGGACGGCAATCCATACGAGTTCGCTCATCAGCCAAAAGCCTCCTGGTAGCGGCGCCATTGCGCGCGTTGCATCTCCTGCCTGCCTGCATCTCCCATAGGCGGCGCGGCAGATGCGGTGATGAACTGTCTGTCGGCCTCGAGCGAGCGCGTTTCGTCTCCCGCCAGCACCCATTCGCCGCTGTCCAGTTCGACCGATTCCGAGAAGAGTGTCAGATCCACTTCGATGACCAGCGTCGCCCGGCCCACAAGGCGATTGCGCTGCTGCAATCCCAGAACAGGATCGACGACCTGTTCTTCGATGTAATCCAGCGTGATGACAAGCTCGACGGAAACCGAAACCAGACCCAGCACGCTGAGGCTTCCGCCGATGCGCAGGAACGCCGACAGCGATACCGCACCGTCGGCCAGTTCGAAGCGTATCCCGCCGAGAGCATGGACTTCGCCCGATGCGACAAGAAAATCGACGGCGACGGCAGCGCCGAATTCCATCGAGGCCTCCAGTCCCGTCAGGCCTTTTGGCCCGATGGTGAAGTCGATATAGCCTCCGCCGCCGAACATCAGGACGCTCAGATTGAACGGATTGTCACGCCGGGCAAAACCGAGCGAGACGGTCACGGGCTTGCGTCTGAAGGGAACATCGACGCCGATATGGATTGCGACATTGCGCATGGCGAAGACGCCGGAGCTCACACTGGGGACGGTGAGCGTATAATCAGCCGTTACACCGTCCGTCGTTGCCCGGATGGCTGGCCCTCCCGACCCGACAAGGCTGCTGACCTTATCCAGCAGCGGCTTCAGCAATTTCAGAGCGCCGAAGAACGAAACGTTCAGTCCGCCCATCGCCATGTCCGGCATTTTTCCAGGCGCAAGGGTAAGCGCCAGCGTGCGAAAATCGAGGCGGACAAGCGGACTTGCCTCGGGAATGGCGAGGGCGAAATCATCGATCCGGCACACCGTCTCGGAGATTGGGGCCGAGCGGATGACAGTCAAGTCCATCTTGCCGTTTGGTCCTGCCTTGAACATCCCCGACGAGCGAAGTGGCAGCGCCCATTTCATCTTCACGCCCGATGGTATGGTGCCGTTCAGGATGGGGACGATCTCGGGTGTTCCGGGCAGGTCCGGGAGGGTACCTGCGACGAGGTCGCGCATTGACAATCCGAGCAGGGTCGTGTCGTTCAGCACACTGCTGAGATCGCTCCCGAAGTCTGGCAGGGCAGCCTTTGCGATGGGGCCAAGGTCTGGAGAGATGACATCCGCAACAAAATTTGGAACGACCAGTCCCCCGGAGCGGTCTGCATTGTCTTGAAAGTCGATGCCGACCGGCACCCGCGGCCTCAAGGCAATCGCGGCCTCCAGTCCCCGATCGAGAAAGTCTTCGGTGAATTCGAGGGGAACAAGGCCGATTTTTTCGGGAAGCAGTGCGCGCAGCGCAGGCAATTCGGCCAGCACCTGATCAATCACGGCGCGAAATCCGTCGCCGTGCGGCACGGCGGCAAAATTCATTTGATGCACTTCGTGAACGTCGCCGGGGCGCTGCACGACGGCACGAACGAGGTCTATCCGCTGCCCGTCAAGGGGAACGATGCCGCTCGTGCCCCACATGTCATGTACTCTCGACAGAATATCGTCGTTGGATAGTGCTCTGAATCCAAAGAATTCTTCGGTGTCCGGAATATCGATATCGCGAATGAACACGGCCTTGACCGTGAACCGTATATCGCCGTTTGTCCCGGCAGCCCGCACCGGGAGGACCAGTGCATCGGCAGAGACTGTTTTGGGCGCGAAAAAAACGGGGTGACTCGCATGCGTTGCCGCAATGGCGTCCAGTCTTGCCTGTATCTCGATCGATGCCAGTGCTGCTGGATCGCCGAGGGCAGCCAGCGCGTTTATATCGCGCGGAAGCATTGCGAATTCCTGCTCCACATCAGCCTGAGCCTGGGCGCGCGATGCTCCGGCGCTGGCGATTTCTGCCTCCTTTGCCCGGATCAAAGCAAATAGCTGCGCGGGAATGAAGCCCGAATCCGACATTATCGGCATGTCCGGAAAAACGGGCCGATCGGAGCCGATGACATCCGCTTCGATGAACTCCGGCGGCGGCGGTGGCGGATCGACTGGAGGGTCCGGTGGAATCGAAGCAATCAAATCGGCGAGCTCGGACTGCAACTGAGCCAAGATCCCATCCCAACTGTTGAGAATTGGCACCGACCCCATCTGCAGTTCGAAATACTCCGCAAGGGACCGCGGTTGAGCAAACAGGGTTTCGAACACCTGCCGTTTGAATTCCGTCAGGTTTGACCGGAGTTTTTCCAGAAACTCCGAATTCTGAGCCTGTGTATGCGTCTCCCAGTTCGGCTCGGCGATCTCGAACTGGCTTCCCATGATCTCGATTGCGTCGAACGGAAGCCTGCGCGCAAGTCGAGGATCAGACGCCGGACCGACGACGGGTTGAAGCACGGAGAGAATGGTGTGTCCACGCAGACCGGCGACTGCCCGCTCCTGCGAACCTCGAACAGGGGCGAAGCCTCGCACCGCGCTTTCCACGACCCTTGCCCTATGGCCGAAGGGATAGAGGACACCGGTTGTAACGACCTGCACATTCATGTCGCGGCCGAGAACCGTGTTGTGGGTCCAGTCGAAATCAGGCCTCGACAACCCTGTCATGAGGGAGCCGCCAAGGGCCGAGAGCTCCATGTTTTTCAGCCAGGGCAACGCTCCGCCGCCAGTCTGCGCAAGCGCGACGATTCCGCCGCGATGGGCAGCCGACAGCGGCGAAAAACCCGGGATTTCCTCGCCCGGCATAAGGTCTGCCAGCGGCAACAGGGACAACGCCGCCTCGCCGCGAATCGGGTTCAAGCTGCGCAATCGCGCGCGCCACAGTCCAGTCGTTCTATCGGCAGACGATACCGGGAATGCCGCGCATTCCACACCGAGCCGCGACTCGCCGTCTGAGGCCAGGATCGAGGACACGAGACGCCAGGGCAATTCGATCCGCGTTGGGGCGTCCGGTGTCGCGTTTCCGCCCTGAAGCTCGGTGTCGACATCACCGAGTGCTGCCAGAATTCCCTCGATGGTGAGCGAAATTTCGCGAGTGGCCGGCGGCCGGAATGTCAGGACGCTTGGGCCGGACAGTCGCGCTCCCGGATCGCGCAGGGGCTCTCCCTGAATGAGGTTTTCCAATTCACTGGCCGAGAATTTTCCCTCCCCGACGGCTTGCGGCGGGAAGGTCAGCGAAATCGTCGCGTCGGCAGTTCTGGGAACAAGCCGGGAGGGAACACCGGGCGCGACGTCATAGCCGGCCCAGGACACGCCCAGAACGACGAGATCATCGCTGCGGGTCAGCAAATATTGCGGTAGCAACATCAAACGACTCCTCTCGTCGCATTTCAAGCGCGCACCGGGAACTGTGCCGGAACCCGGGTTTCGATTATCCTGCCAAAACCGGGTGTCGGCAGTGACCTCCCCGTCATTGGGCTATTCGACAATTTCCAGATTGCTGTTGCTGTTGACGGCGCCGTCGACGGTATTTCCGTCCGCGATGACGCGGCAGATGAGATCGACATGGGTTCCGGCCTGAAGGAAACCTGCGATATCGGCCGCAATCGTCAGCGTCTCATTCGGCTGGATCGTAACGGGATCGCTCATGACTGAAAAGCCGGCAAAATCCTGATCTGTCGTGAAGAAGCCGTCCGGCTTGATTTCGAACTCGATCGTCACCTCGACATCGGTCACGTCGCAAACATAGGAAATGGTCGTGACCGCATGGGTGAGCATGCTTGCCTTGAAAAACGAGGCGCAGCTTGATCCATCTTCGGAAAAACAGGGCGCCTGAACCTGGAAGCAATCGGTAAAGTCGGTCATGGGAAACTCCTCATGGTTGGGATGAAGTCGGCTAATGCGAGACGGTCGGCCCGATCTGCATGTGGATATGGTTGTTATGGTCGTGGCGAAGACGTTGGTTGTCGGCGCTTCCGTCGCCCCAGTAGTCCGGGCAGATAACGAAACCGCCTTCGCCGATTTCTGTCGGAGGCCAGACATTCCCGCGGTTGCATTCGCACTCGTAGGTGCCGAAGGCGTAGGCGCGCTTGAAGAGATTGTGCGCAACGGGCGCCGTTGCCGCGTCCAGCCTGTATGTGCCCATCGGACCCTCCGGCCGGGCGCCCCAGTCACGCGTGACCTGCAGGTCGAATGCCGCATCGTCAACGGAGCCGCTAAGGCCAGACAGATCCAGTGCTCTTCCCTGGTTGTGGCAATCGTTGGGATTGGAGCCGCCGTGGCCGATGCCGAGATGGCGGATCTCGGTGACGGTGGGATGGTCCGCATTCATCCATCGCCCGAGCCGCTCGAGCGCCACCAGCATGCGGGGATCGAGATTGTCGATCGTCTGGCTCTGCAGGTTGAGGTCGTTGACATACTCGACCATGCCGATGCGGCGCGGCTCGACGGTGGCCGGCTTGTTCGGATTGAGCGAAGCGACGCTGCCATCCGCAGCGTGTGTAACCGCAGTCCAGGCTGTCTTGAACTGGTAGAACCCGCTGTTTGCCTGCCAGACTGCGATCTTGGCGGCATCGTCCCGCGACAGGTCACGCGCCGGCGTCAGCAATCCCCTTGGCACGCCAGCGGGAGCGAAGGATGCAATCGGCCGGTCGACACCGTCGCTGGTATCGGCGGCGATATCGAAGATGCGAAAGACCTGCCCCTTGAAGAAATAGACCTCGTTGCCTCCGGGGTAGAGGGCGGCATCGACGCCATCGGCCCATATGCCGTTCCACGCACCGGCAATGGCACGGGGATATCCCTCATCCATGCGGTCGAAGCCGATGTCCCAACGCACATAGTCGCTGCCGCGGAAGATGTAGAGCTTGCCGTTGGTCCAGTTGATGCAGGCCTCGATGCCACTGGTCCACAGGCCCGGCCAGAAGTCGACGATGGGGCGGATGTAATCGACCGTGTCGGTTACGCAGTCGTAACGGCAATAGTCGGAGCCTTTGAAAAAGAATGCCTTGTTGTAACCCCAGTAGACGCCGGCATCGACCCCATCGGGCCACAGAGTGCCCCAGGCGCTCGAGATCGCCACGTCTGTGGCCTCGCAAACGCCGGTCAGGGCGTCCCAGCGCTGATAGGTGGAACCGGAGAACAGGTAATGTTTGCTGTTTGGCCAGGCGATTGCTGCGTCCATGGTCTGATCCTCATACGGTTGGGAGATTGGGGTCGCCGGCAGGCGGAATGACGGGCATGCGTTCGCATAGCCAGCCGATCGACTGCATGCCGGAGACCGTAATGGCCGCCGAACCGGCATCGTAATCGCGCCCGAGCAGCGACAGCGGACCGAGCGATGCCGAACTGGACAGCGCCTCGCGGTCGTCGTCGGTCCACTGACCCTTGATCTGGAGGTCGCGGATCAGGATGCAGCCGGTCGGGACCAGCGCCATGGGCGCCGTCAGCGAAGATGCATCCGACAGGCTTCCCCTGGCGAAGCCCGGCAAGTACCAGCCCGGCAGGCTCAGCAGGGACTGCGAAAGCCATGGCCGATGCAGTTGCACCAGACACAGCCGAAAGGAGATGCTGAAGGAATCCGTCGAGACAGGTTTCGGCGTTGCATTGGCAAGCACCAGGTCGTTCAACGCACTCAGACGTTCCGCGGTAAAAAGCCGGCGTTTGTCCATCCGGTGGTTGCGCACCAGTCGTGGCGCGGGCTCGACGGCCACACGGGCGGCATCGCGCCTCATTGCAACACGCTGCGCAGTCAATGAGCCCACCCGTGTGATGGGAGATTCGACGGCTTCGACCTGGCGCAGGAAGCGGGCATCGATCGCGCCCGAACGTTGCAACCGGGCATGCGGCTGAAGAGGTTGAACCAGATTCAAGGGAGCATCCGCACCAAGGAAGGACGGTGTTTCCGTCGCGTCGAACAGTTGGATATCGAGCGGTTTCGACAGGATCTGGCGTTCGGTGGAAGGCAGCGTCTGCCACATCGTCAATGTGGATGCGTAGCGCCCCGGCACCCGCTGCGTCGGCGGCGGATCATCCGCGGCGCCAATTCTGATCGTCGTCCAGTTGCCGTCGGCAGAGAGATCGTACCAGTTGGCGGGCGTTGCCATGACCGGCCGGTAGCCGCCCATGCCAGGTTGCAAGGCCTGGACCTCCACATCGAAGTCATCACTTGCAATGCGTTTGACGGCGCCCAGCATTTCGGTCGTCGCAGGGTCGATCGGCGCGGCGCCGGAAAGGAGCACGCCATATTGGTTTTCCACCGTCAGCATCCGGCGCGAAAACAGAGAGTCGATCACCTCCGGGAAGGTATCGGCATGGGCCGAGATGAATTCACGCGCAAGCTCCGGCGACAGCGTGCGAGCCTCGTCGGCCAGCCTGAAACTCTGGTCGGGAATGGGCGTGCCGGGCTCGAACGCAATAAGTTTCGAATTGCCCGCCACGCCCGCTCCCCCGAGATGGTCGAGAACGGTGTCGCGCAGTGCGTCAAAGACGTGTTCGATGGTCGACATCGCGTCCTCCTCCAATCAGATGTTGCCTTGCTTCAAGCGAGTGTCGGATCGTCTTTGTCAGGGCCGGCGGGAACGACGTCGCTGAGGAAGCCGATGATCTGGGTGCCCCTGATCGACAGCGTCTGGCCATCGAACGTCGCGCCGTAATTCGACGTGCTGTCGTTTGCCGCCCAGCCGGACGATTGGCCCGAAGAGTTTGAGCGCGACGTCTTTCCCGTGCCACCGAAATTCAGGAAGCCGAGGGCGACGCCAACCGCGGCGCCAGCGCCACTTTGGGAGCTCTCGTCAGAGCCCTGGCCGCCGCCATAGGCGTTCTGAAGGGTCTGTCCGTCCTCGCCCCAGTCGGTCGAATGAATGGAGACGTTGCGCACCACCAGGAACTGCTGCGGGATCATCGGCAACAGCTTTTCCTGGCTGTCCGCCTGGCCGTCGATTGTTCCGTCGCTGACCGAGTTCTTCTTGGTACCGACAAGGTACCAGTTCTTCAGGAAAAACAGGTCGCTGATCAGCCAAGGCCGGACGATGGTGCACAGGCCGTATTCCAGGCTGATCGTCATTCGCTTGGCGGAATTCTTGAAGTTGCTGGTAAAATGCGACTCGCTCGAATTCTGCCAGGAACCGCCTGAGCTTGAGGAACTGCCGGTTGCGCCGACGGTGATAAAACCGAGCGAGACACCCGCGCTGCCCGACTTGCTCTTGGCATGGCGCTCCCAGGACTGCTGGGACTTTGAATTCGCCTGGGCGTCGGAATGGCGGGAGTAGGAGCTGCTGTCGACCGTCAGCACCTCAAAACCCTGATTGTCCTCGAAGTCGCACCAGTTGGTCGGCAGGATCAGTGAGTAAGGCATTGCACCGGGCACGATGCCCGACAGTCCGAGGTTCCAGTTGTCGTAAACGTCTTTTGCCTTGGAGATCATATGCGCCTGCATCGGGACGCCCACCGATGTGATGGTGTCGAGGGCGCGCTCGACCTTTGGCCCGCCCTCCGTCTGCAGCGCATCGCGCGCCTGATTGACAGCCTGCTGGTAGGTGGCCGACACGACCGGCCAGGCCTGCGCCTTGGCAGGATCGAGCAAGGCCGACTGGTTGGCGGTGGCGTAGTCGGCCTTCGCCTTTGCCAGCGCCTGCGCATTGGCGACATAGTTTCGGTAAATTTTGGTCTTGCCGATGATGGCGCCGTCCTCGTCCTTTTCGAAGAGGATCTTTTCGGCGGTCTCCACCCGCTCCTTCACGTCCGGAGCCATCTCTGCTTCCGTCCCGGGCTGCATCCCCTTCAGGATCGACTCATAGGCGATGTCGAGGTGGCGGCCTGTCGGATATTCGCGGTAGGTGCCGTCGGTCGTCAACTCGAGCATGGTCCGGCACAGCATGGAGGTTTTCCACGCGGCCTGCATCGCTTTCAACATCCGCGGGTCCGGCGCCGGAACCGGCGGAGCGCCTTCGACAGCAGCTGCCGGCACCGCACCATTGGCAACCGCGTCCTGAAGCGAAGCGCCGCCGGCGGGAGACCATGGACGGTGGTAGTCGTCCTTCCATATCGGCATGCCCAGCAGAAGCTGCGAGTAGACCATGCTGCCCAAGGGTTTGTCATCGGTGCGAGCCGGCGACATCTGCTTGATCCGGTCGACAAGCTCGTCAAAGATCGTGAGAACTGCTGCTCCAGGTTCGTTGCTCATGGGATCGCCCTTTGTGTTGGTGTTGACTGATATCGGCAGAGACGCGACGCGCATTGCACCAGCAGTGGGGCAATCACATTGTTGCTTCTTCTCTGTTCTGTTTGCTGTTCGTCAAAACGGGTTCGCCGGGATGGCACGGCGGCTGAGATACGTCGTCCCGCACGGTCTTTTGCTCGATTGAGCTGCGCGCCGGACTGAACCTGCTGTCTATGGGAAGATACTAAGCAGGCGGCGTTTCCTGAACGCTATCTGGCCGTCAACGCAGCGTCAAAAGCGCAGGCTGAATAGACTTTCAATAAAAAAGGACCCGCGAGCGGATCCTTTTGACGAAAGACGTCAGAGCGTGTTCAAGCGGTCAGCGCAGCCTGCACGGCCTTCGCCGCATCCAGCAATCCAGCGCCGAAGAAATAGCTTGGGTCGATGACGTCTTCGTTGTCCTCGTTCATGCAATCGGGCGTCAGGGGCCGGAAGCCCGGGGCCACATGGCTGCTGCAACTCGACGCCGCTTCCAGAATATGTTTCACCGCAACACCGTCCAGCTTCACCGCTCCGCTATGCGCGGCACGATGAGCCCGCTGCACCAGAGCCGCGACGCCCCCGACAAGGGCCGCCGCTCCGGACGTTCCGCCAAAGCTCGTATAATAGCCGCCGCCAATACCGGGATTGTTAGCGGAGGGGAGCCGCGACGACCAGGGCGCCTTGCCCTCGTCATAGCCAAAGACGCCCGGGAGATCCGTTGTCAGAAGACTGAAGTAGGAATGGCAATATTCCTTTCCGGAACCTGCGGTATACAAATGACTGCCGACGAAGGGGGAAAGACGATCGACGCGCAACTGATGCCGGTTGAAAACTTCGCTGTCATCGGAAGGCGCCACGAGGGTCAGTCCCTCTCCATAATTGCTGTACCCCGCTCGAAAACCTTCGACCGTGACGGCCCCGACCGCGACAATGCCATTGTCGGCAGCTGCCAGGCTCGCCGGATAGATCAGCTGGCTTTCGCCGCTGTTGCCCGCAGCACAGATGACCGGTATCTTCCGGCTCACGCCGATAATGACGCGCTTGAGGATTTTCCATAACCTGTCGGGATTGCAGCCTGGCTGCGGTGCTTTCGGCTCCAGTTCAGCCGGTCCCTCTTCGGCAAGGGCAATCCGCGCGAAGAGATCCGCGGCATCACGACTGGCCCAGCGTTCCAGATCTGCTTTGAGGTCATTTTTCGGCTCGATGACGCCCCTTCGCGGATCGGGGATGCCGCGAGGCACGACGATGACATCGACATTCTGAAGATAGGCATAGAGAAACGCCGCGATAAACTGTTTGGCATCCTGTTCAAACGACGTCCGGATGTTGAGAAGGCGGGAAAAGGGATCGGCGCCGAAATAGGGTAAAAGATTGAGATTTTTGTTGGGCCGCGCTTCGGTCGAACCGGGACCGGTAAAGATATCCTCGGGTGGTGAGGGACTGCCGCTGTCCGGGAAGAAGACTGCGGAGGGCTCTCCGGCAATCAATCCGGCGCAGGCCGTGCCATGGGAGGCGAACAGACCATTGACATCGAGAAGGCGACGCAAGACACCCTCCGAAGACACGTATTCTGCCACGATATCGTCCAGATATTCCTTGTCGTCGTTTGACAGGCCGAAATTTCCAAGCGCCGATATATCGAGCCCTGAAAAGAAATGCTGTTTTTGCTCCCGGAAAGCGCTGTCCGTATCGTCAAGTATGTCGAGCGTGCGGGCACCATAATTGTGCGTCGTCAGATCGATCGAAGCGCCGTGGTCGATCCGGGTCGCAAGGTTGGGATGATCGGGTGAAATTCCCACGTCGATGAGGGCCACCCTTGCCGGCGACACCGGACCGGCATCAGCGATCGCATCCCATACCGTGGTACTGATGACCGGCGACGGACTGTTGCGCAGCGCACTGTCTGAGGCAGCGGGCACCGCCGTGGGTGCGGCCCCGAAGTCGGCGTTGACAATGCCGAGGGCTGCCAGATGCCAGAGATAATAATACCCGACAGGCGCGGGCTGCATTTCATCCGATTGCGGTGCCATGTGTAACCTCATTCGCGCGTGAGCAGTCGGTAAGGAAAGGGATGCGTTTCACACCCACTCCTTGTGTACGGCATTGAAACTGGCGGTGAATGCGTCCCTCAGATAGGGGGCAAACCGCCGGGCGAGATCACGGCCGGCAGCCGTATCGCTTGGATAGTGGAGGCCCGCCCATTCCCGGTTTTCTGCAACATTCTGCGCAATTTGCGTCAGTTCTTCCGTCGCTGGGTGTTCCGGAAGGATCGTGTTGAACGCAAACGCGATCGAAAAGCACTGGAATGCATGGTTGCTCGGATAAGCCTCGTGAGCAGGCACCGCCAGAAGCGGTCTCAGGCGCGGTTCGAACTGATTGGGCCGCAGCCGATTGAATTTGCTTTTGTAGAGAAGCCCGACATATTCGCACGCCGTCAGGATGCTCTGGAAGAGACCTTCGGTTTGCTCGTAGCCGCCAATATTCTCGATATAGAGCGGTCGCGAAAACTCGCTGACGGAAAGCGACGCCTCCTGCTGGATATCCGATAGCCGCCGCGCCCGCTCACGGTCGCGCTTTTGCATCGACAGGAGAACTTTGGTTTCCAGCCGTGTGAAATCCGGGCCGGGTGGCGGCGGGATATCCAGCATTTCCCACGTGAACCGCGCTGCCGCCGTAAAGGCGTTTCGCGAGGGTTGTTGGTGCAGCCGGCGCAATTCGAACGCCGGAATCAAGGAGGCGTCGCCAGAACCGGATTCGCCGAAGGTCACCTTGTTCTTGTTTTTATTCTTGTTCTTGTTCTTGTTTTTATTCTTGTTGAGGGACGCCTTGTTCAGCACCGACTGGTTGGCGACGCCGGCGCTCATGACGCCGGCCGTATGCAAGACAGCCGCGGCCATCGGTAGAGCCGCGATGTCGGGCTGGTCCTCTGCCGGCATCGCCAATTCCGGCACGATCGAAAGGACCGGCATGGGAACACATGGCGATACCTGGTCAGCGTCCACCTGAAAGCGATACCTGTTCAAGAACTGAACCAGAGATGTTGTCGGCGTTCCGTCGGCCATGATCTGTACCCTTCATGTGGAAAGCGGATTGATCTGAAGGAAACTACCGGAGCTTCACGCCAGCCTTTGAGAGGCCGGCAATCAGCATCCTGCCGCCGGCAGTGTTCAAAAGCGGATAGCGATTGTCTTGCAGAGCCTCGATCGAAAAGTTTGGCTCGACCTTTTCCAGTCGCTGGACGCAGTCTCTCGCAAGGTCCATTTCATTGCGATGCGCGTAGCTTGCGGCGAGATACCGCAAAAGAGAATTGAAGTCGGGCCGCATCCTCAACGCCTCCTGGCCTGCCGAGATGGCTGCGGCGTGGTCGCCCGCCAGCGCCGAACTGATGCATTTTGTCGTATCGAAATAATATTTGTGGGCACTGTAGTACCCGAGATTCTGCACCCAGTTGGCCATGGCCGCCGCGTTTTCAGGCTGCCCGGCATAGCAATGCAACATGGAATAGAGATCCCAGCCGAGCGGTTGGACCGGGTTGAGACGTATCGCCCTTTCGAACAGGCCGGCGGCATAGTCATATTCGCAAAACAGGAACGAGTGCACATGCCCGATAAGAGCAAGCGCCACGGAATTATTCATATCGAGTTCCAGTGCTTTCCGGGCATAGAACTGGGCTTCCTCGACGATTGTCGAGTCGTATGCATTGAATCGCTGACCAACGCGAAAGGTTCTGATGAAGGCAAGCCACGCATAGACGGACGCGCTTGGCCGATCGGACGCAAGGGTGTGCAGGATGATCTCGGCTCGATTCAGATCGTCCCGGGACAACCGGAAAATCAAATTCACCGCTTCGACCAGACTGGTCTCTCGCTCTAGGTCTCCTCGTTCGGGCCGAAACAGAAAAAAGGCGTGGACCTGATCGATCATGTGGTTGATCAGGCCATGCACTTGGTGGGTTTCACCCCGCTCCAGCCGCCGCATTTCCGCGATGCAACTGTCCTTCCAGACCAGACTGTTATCGGCCAGCCGCAGGACCCTCAGGACGATCAGGGCCGTTTGACCGGAAAGCGTCAGTTCCAGTTGTATGCCAATCGGTGTTGCCAGTGAAACCCCGCCGTCGAATTGATCGCCATGGGGCAAACCCGCCCATCCTCCGCCGCCAAAGGAGAAATCGGTAACGCGGATGTCGGCCCCGTCAGCGATCGTCTTTGCGACCAGGCTCATCATTTCGGACGCAAGAATCTGTCCGCCATCGCTGCCTGCCGCTATGCGCGGCGGCAGGAGTGCAACGACCCATTGGCTTGATTTTGCTCCGACGATCGGGCTTGAGGAACCTGTTCCAAGACTGGAGCCTTCGCCTGCCGTCCTGTCGGTCTCCGGCCTTGTGGTGGTTGCCGGCACGAGGGGTGTTCGCTCCCTGTCATCGCGTGCCAATTCAAGTTTCGGTTCGAATTTGTGCTGGAGTTGCCCCTCCTCGTATCGACGCTGCCAGACCTGTCTTTCCAGCATCAACCATTCTTCGAACTCCGGGTCGCGCACGTCCACGCCTTCCAGGAAATGTTCGGCGGCCAGATCGTCCTGACCGCCCGCATGGGCGTTCGCAAGAATGTCGTCGGTATCCAGCCCGACGAGGTCCATCCGAAGGGAAACGGTATTCTTGTCGGTCACCAGGAGATCACGGGCGTGGCCCAGGCACTTGCGGATATCCAGCAGGGCCTGGCGAAGGCTTGCGGATGCCTGATCCTCAGGCCTGTCGCTCCATAGCTTGTCCCGGAGCCAGACCCTGGAGCGTGATCCCCTCAGGGAAAGGGCCAGCATGGCCAGAACGGCCTGCGACTTTTGCGACCGTGGAGTCAAAGCCTTTCCCGCACGGTCAGTGATCGCGAAGGGTCCGATCAGATACATGCGATAAGCCGCTTCTGGCTGCTGCCTGCGGTCCATGGGGGCTGACCTGATACTATCGTTGTAGGGAGACTTATCCTTGCCAAAATACGCGTCGCGCAAGTGTGGCACAAAACCTGGCTTTAGCAAGACGAGCGGCGATGCAGAGGCCGCTTGAGGGTAAACGGAAGCGACTATCTCCGACTGTTCGTGCACCGTTCCGCTCCATTTGCTTGGCTGCGCTACAATTATGCTGGAATACGATTCGACCGCTATTTCAGCGTGAAAGAAGCGTGAATAGTTGCGGGAAACGTGGTCAACGACGGCTACACAGTTTCCGAACGCCGTTTCGGCATGAGACGGGGAAGAAGTGCGACCAAAGGGATGATGAAGGGCACGGAGCAAACCCGTTGACGATGGCGCCTTCGCCCCTCCGCCCCGTCCCGTATACGATTTTGAGGGCAAATTTATCTTGACAAGCAGGTTCTGCCTGTATGTTAATCACGCAATAAGATTAGGCAGTTTCGTTCTCTTTCACATGACCCTCGTGGTCGCCGGGCAGTTTGGCCTCATGACGTCCCGTTCCCCACGGGAACCGCGTCATGGGGTTTTTTGATTTTTGGCGGGTTCATGCGCGACGCAGTAAAGATCGGCATTCTCTACTCCACCACCGGTCCCTACGGATCGATGGGGCGCGACGCCTGGGATGGGGCGGAATTGGCCATCGAGGAGTTGCAGGCAGCGCATGAAGACCGCATCGCGCCTGTGTTTATCGATCCGCAAGCCAGTATTCCGGGTTACCTCGAAGGAGCGCGGAGCATGCTGCGCGATCGGGGCTGCCGGCATATTGTCGGCACCATCACCTCGATTGCCCGCAAGGAAGTTCTCCCGCTGGTCGAAAAACACGACGGGCTGCTGTGGTATATGTGTCCCTACGAAGGCTTCGAGGCAAACGAGAACGTCGTCTATATTGGCGGCTGTCCCAATCAGCATTTGCTGCCAGTGTTCGATTACCTGCTGCCACGCTATGGCAGCCGGCCCTATCTTGTCGGTGCAAACTATGTCTGGGGCTGGGAGATGAACCGGCTGGCGCGGGAATTGATCGGCGCTGTCGGCGGCGAAGTTCTGGGCGAGCGTTACCTGCCGTTCGAGGAAACGGCTGTGGAACGCATCATCAGCGATATCGAGCACCGTCGGCCGAGCTTTATTCTAAACAATCTCGTGGGCCCGTCGAGTTACGCCTTTCTCGCTGCCATAAAGGCGCTTGGCGCGCGCGACCCGGCTTTCCGTCCCGAAAATTGCCCGGTTGTAAGCTGCGACCTGACCGAGTGCGAACTGTCGGACATCGGCACCGGCGTGGCGACCGGGCAGCTTTGCGCAGCGGCCTATTTCGACAGCATCGGCACCCCGGAAAACCTCGATTTCAAACGGCGTGTCGCGGCGCGGTTCGGACCGGAACGTCGGATTTCGAGTGTCTTCGCCTGCGCCTACACATCGCTGAAACTCTGCGCGGATGCGATCATTGCTGCCGGTACCGACGAGCCGGAGGCCGTGCGCCAGTTCTTAACCGCAGCCCCGTTACACACCGTGCTCGGCCCGATCCGCATCGATTCGGACACCCATCATGCGGCCCTGCCCTTCCATCTCGGCCGCATCACCGCAGATAACGGTTTCGATATCATCGCATCGCAGACGGCCATTGCTGCCGACCCCTATCTGACAGGGCGCCAGAGGCGCCTCCCGACACAGCTCCGGGTCGTTTCATGAGGGAAACACCGAATTTCAATGGCTGGCGTGCAACGATCCTGCACCGCGAAGACAGCATGACGGAGCGTCTGGCGCGCCAACTCAGGCTGCTCGGGTTGTCCGTGACGCTGCAATGGCAGCCGCTCGCGCCGAACGCGCTGCCGGATATCATCCTCGTCGATGCCGACCAGGGCTGGGATGGGCTGTTACCCTGGAAGGGAGAGGTGGCACCCCGTCCGCTCGTGGCGCTCCTCGGCTCGGAAGCCCCCGGCCGTATCGCCTGGGCAATGCAGCAGGGGGCCGGCGCGATCATCGCAAAACCGCTTTTGGTTTCTGCCGTATATCCGGCTCTCGTGATGGCTCTCGGCATTCACAGCGAGCGCACCGCCGTTCTGGAAAAGGTTCATCATCTGGAGGAGCGCGTTCGGCTGCGACCGCTCGTTCATGCAGCCGTGCTGCAGATCATGGCTGCGCGCAAGGTGGACGAACACGACGCCTATACGACCCTGCGCAACTGCGCCATGAAACGCCGGCTGCCTATGGAACAACTGGCAGCCTCGATTGTCGGCGGCGCCGAGCCCATGCCGGAGGCCGGCTGATGCGCGTGATGAAAACAATGGCGCGCCAGCCCGCGGCGCTGTTCGGTCTGTTGATCGTCGTCCTTGTCATGCTTCTGGCGATCGCGGCACCGCTGATTGCCCCCTATAGCCCCGACGAACAGATGTTCGACGGCCTGACGCTCGAGGGGGCACCCATGCCGCCAGGTGCGCAGTTCCTGCTCGGAACCGACACACTCGGCCGCGACCTGTTCTCCCGGCTGCTGTATGGCGCGCGCACCTCGCTGGTGATCGGCCTCGTCGCCAACGGCGTGGCCGTCTCCATCGGACTTCTGATCGGTATTCTCGCGGGTTATCTGCGCGGCATCGTCGGCAATCTGCTGATGCGCTTCACCGATCTGATGATGGCCTTTCCCGCCCTGCTGCTTGCCATCGTTCTGGCAGCACTTCTGCGCCCCAGCCTCTGGATCGTCGCCATGGTGATCGCGCTGGTCAACTGGGTGCAGGTCGCGCGCATCGTCTACACGGAGACACGTGGACTCGTGGAGCGTGATTTCATCGTGGCGGAGCGCTCGCTCGGCGCTGGACATACCCGTATCCTCTTTCACCATATTCTGCCGCATCTGATGCCGACGGCGATCGTCTGGGGTACGCTTGGCATTGCAACGACCGTGCTTCTGGAAGCCACGCTGTCGTTCCTTGGCATCGGCGTGCAGCCACCGCAGCCCTCCTGGGGCAACATCATCTTCGAAAGCCAAAGCTATTTCCAGGCCGCCCCATGGCTGGTTTTCATTCCCGGTGCGGTGATCCTGCTGACCGCCTTGTCCTTCAACCTCGTCGGCGATGCGCTCCGCGACATCCTCGATCCGACGCAGCGCGGGAGGGGCTGACATGGCGTTTCTGGTTGCCCGCCGTCTCGTCCAGACGCTGCTCATCCTGTTTGGCGTCGCTGCGATCACATTTCTGCTGCTTTACGCCTTTCCGGCGGATCCGGCACGCATGATCGCCGGCCGTAGCGCGACAGCGCAGACCGTCGCCAATATCCGCCACGAGCTTGGCCTGGACCAGCCGCTTCCGGTGCAATTCCTGACCTATCTGCAGGGTATCCTACAAGGCGATCTCGGCCGCTCCTACGCCCAGAAAACCGATGTCGGCACGCTGATCGCCGCGCGCCTGCCGGCAACACTTCTCCTGATGGCCGCCGGCATCTTCATCGAGGTGATGCTCGGCGTCTTCTTCGGCGTCGTCGCCGCGCTCCGCCGGGGCGGAACGGTGGACCGTGTCGTGATGATGGCATCCTTCGTCGGGGTTTCCGCACCGCAATTCGTGGCTGCCCTGCTTATGCTCTATGTCTTTGCCGTTACGCTCGGCTGGTTTCCAATGAGCGGCTTCGGGAGCTTTGCCCATGTCGTTCTGCCCGCCGCCACGCTCGGCATTCTTGGTGCCGGCTGGTACGCCCGCATGGTCCGGTCGACGATGATCGACGTGCTCAATCAGGATTATGTCCGCACTGCACGTGCAAAGGGTCTTTCTTCCGCCCGCATCGTACTTCGCCATGCGCTGCCCAACGCGCTTTTGCCTGTCATCGCCATGATCGGCATCGATATCGGCCAGTTCATGGGTGGCGTCGTCGTGGTCGAGGCGGTCTATGGCTGGCCGGGTATCGGCCAGCTTGCCTGGCAGGCCATCCAGCAGGTCGATATTCCAATCATCATGGGCGTGACGCTGGTCTCTGCGCTTGCCATCGTTCTCGGCAACCTCGTTGCCGACGTTCTCGCACCACTCATCGATCCGCGCATTCGAGCGCGTTAACCCATCCCAAAGCAGCAACCAAAAAGGGGAACTCATAATGTTCAAACGCTGGCTTCGACATACAACTGTAGCGGCGGCGCTCGCCTTCGCACCGCTTACCGCCTTCGCGCAGGACGCACCCAAACAGGGCGGCGATATCGTCATCACCTACAAGGACGACATCGCCACACTCGATCCCGCGATCGGCTATGACTGGGTTAACTGGTCGATGATCAAGAGCCTTTATTCCCGGCTGATGGACTATACGCCGGGCACGCCGGATCTCATTCCTTCGCTGGCCGAATCCTTCGAGGTCGCGCCGGATGGACTGACCTACACGTTCAAGCTGCGCAAGGGGGTCACGTTCTCGAATGGCCGCGAGGTCGTCGCATCCGATGTGAAATATTCGATCGAACGCGCCGTCAACCCGAAGACGCAAGGCCCCGGCGCCGGCTTCTTCGGCGCGATCAAGGGCTTCGACACGCTGTCGGGCGGCACGTCGGAGACGCTGGAAGGCATCGAGACGCCGGACGATGCGACTGTCATTTTCCGTCTCTCGCGTCCCGATGCAACCTTCCTGCATGTACTCGCCATCAACTTCGCCTCCGTTGTTCCGAAAGAGGCCGTTGAAGCGGCAGCTGGCGATTTCGGCAAGAATCCGGTCGGTTCCGGCACTTTCGTGCTGAAGGAATGGACCATTGGGCAGCGTCTCGTCTTCGAACGAAATCCCGACTATTTCGTCAAGGAGATGCCCCATATCGACAAGTTTACGGTGGAGGTCGGCCAGGAGCCGCTGGTTGCGCTGCTGCGCCTGCAGAAGGGCGAAGTCGATATCGCCGGGGACGGCATTCCACCGGCAAAATTCCTCGAGATCAAGAACGCGCCGGAAGGCGCCGACGTGATCGTCGATGGTGAACAACTGCACACCGGCTATGTGACGCTCAACACAAAAGTAAAACCGTTCGACGACCTGAAGGTTCGCCAGGCTGTCAACATGGCGATCAACAAGGAGCGCATCACCCGCATCCTCAATGGTCGCGCAACCGCGGCCAACCAGGTGCTGCCACCGTTGATGCCGGGCTACGACAAGGCCTATGCCGGCTATGCCTATGATGTCGAGAAGGCCAAGGCGCTGTTGGCGGAAGCCGGCCTTGCCGATGGTTTCGAGACCATCCTTTACTCGACCAACACCGATCCGCAGCCGCGCATCGCCCAGGCAATCCAGCAGGATCTTGCCGCCATCGGCGTCAAGGCCGAGGTGCGGGCATTGGCACAATCGAACGTCATCGCAGCAGGCGGGACCGAAGGCGAAGCGCCGATGATCTGGTCGGGCGGCATGGCCTGGATCGCAGACTTTCCGGATCCGTCGAATTTCTACGGGCCGATCCTCGGCTGCGCCGGTGCGGTCCAGGGCGGCTGGAACTGGTCGTGGTATTGCAACAAGGACCTTGACGCGCGGGCAATCGCGGCCGATTCGATGTCCGATCCGACAAAGTCGGCCGAGCGCACGGCCGCCTGGGAGAAGATTTTCACAGATGTCATGGCTGATGCGCCGTGGATCCCGGTGACGAACGAACGCCGGGTTGTCGCCAAGTCGCCGCGCATGGGTGGCGAGGGCAATATCTACATCGACCCGACCCGGGTCATCAACTACGACGCAATCTTCGTCAAGGACTGACGAAAGGGCACTGCCCCTCATCCGCCCCTCTTTCACCCAAAGGGGCGGGCACCTTCGCCCCGTAAACGGGGAGAAGGACGAGCGGCGAACTCCGAGCCAGTTCCCTCTCCCCGTGCGCGGGGAGAGAGCTGCGATGAGGGGCAAGCCTCACAGTTAAAAATCAATACGGGGAAACACCATGTGCGTCGCCTGCACCTATACCATTCACCGCGCCCAGCACAATTTCGGCTGGAACAGGGACTTCGAACCGGCTGTCATCGCCAGGCCGGGCGAAACGATCCATTTCGAATGCCTGGATTCCTCCGGTGGCCAGCTGGGGGCCGGCTCGACGCTGGAGACGCTGGCGGCACTCGACTTCGGCAAGATCAATCCGGTCACCGGGCCGGTCTATATCGAAGGGGCTGCGCCGGGCGATGCGCTGAAGGTCACCATCCGCCGTTTCATCCCCTCCGGCATCGGCTGGACAGCAAATATTCCCGGTTTCGGGCTCCTCGCCGATCAATTCAAGGATCCGGCCCTGCATATGTGGTCCTATGACGCCAACACCATGGCGCCGTCTCTTTTTGGCCCCGGTGGCAAGGTTCCGCTAAAACCCTTCGCCGGCACGATCGGCGTCGCACCGGCCGAGCCTGGATTGCATTCCGTGGTACCGCCACGCCGCGTCGGCGGCAATCTCGACATCCGCGACCTGACGGCAGGCGTCACGCTCTATCTGCCGGTCGAAGTCGAAGGCGCCCTCTTTTCGATCGGCGACACGCATGCCGCCCAGGGCGATGGTGAGGTCTGCGGTACGGCGATCGAGAGCCAGATGGAGGTGGAGGCGACGATCGAACTGGTCAAGGATGCCCGGCTGCAGAGCCCGCGCTTCACCACCACCGAACCCGTGACCCGGCATCTCGATGGCATGGGCTATGAAGTGACCACCGGTATCGGCCCGGATTTGATGACCGGTGCGCGGGAAAGCGTCATGCGCATGATTGACCTGCTCACCACCGAACACGGCATGAATCCCGTTGATGCCTACATGCTCTGCTCGGTCTGCGGCGATCTCAGGATCAGCGAAATCGTCGACATGCCGAACTGGGTCGTATCCTTCTACTTCCCCAGGATCGTATTTTCGTGACGCTCGCCGTTGCCGCAGCAGGCCCGGTCCTCTCCGTACGTGAACTCTGCGTCGATGCCCGCACGCCGGAAGGACGGCGCAGGGTACTCGATGCCGTCGGTTTCGACCTGCGCCAGGGCGAAACGCTGTGCATCGCGGGAGAAAGCGGCTCGGGAAAATCCGTAACCTCGCTTTCGATCATGGGTCTGCTGCCGCAAGCCTCGCTTCAGATTGCTTCAGGCAGCATCGCGCTGGCCGGCCGCGAACTGACAAAGCTCTCCAATCGTGCAATGCGCACCGTGCGCGGCGGTGATATCGCCATGGTGTTCCAGGAGCCGATGACCTCGCTCAATCCGGTGATGACCGTCGGCGCGCAGTTGATCGAGGCCATTCGCGAGCATCAGGGATCAGAAGGCACCACTCCGACCGCTGTGGCGCTGCGCATGCTGGACGCTGTTCAGATTTCAGAGCCGGTGCGCCGCATGACCCAGTATCCGCACGAGCTGTCCGGCGGCATGCGCCAGCGCGTGATGATCGCCATGGCGCTGTCCTGCCAGCCGAAGGTTCTCATCGCCGACGAACCGACCACCGCGCTCGATGTTACCGTCCAGGCGCAGATCCTGCGTTTGATGCGCGAACTGAAGCAGGAATTCGGCGCGTCGATCATCCTCATCACCCATGACATGGGGGTCGTGGCAGAAATGGCCGACCGTGTCGTGATCATGCAGGCTGGCCGAGTTATCGAGCAGGATGGCGTCCTGCCGATCTTCAACACGCCGCGTGAACCCTATACGCGCGAACTGCTGGCTGCCGTTCCGCTGCTTGGCGCTCACCGCGGCACCGACGGGCCACCGCGCGTCGGCGCAATGCCCGCAGAATCGGCAACCCCCGACCGCTTGCCGGTCCTCAACGTTCGCGACCTTGCCGTGACGTATGGGGCAAAGTCGGGATGGCTTTTCCGTCCGAAGCCCGTTGCGGCGGCAGTCGAGGAGGTGTCGTTCGATATTCTTCCCGGCCAGACTCTTGGGCTCGTCGGCGAAAGCGGCTCCGGCAAATCCACGACCGGGAAGGCCGTGCTCGGCCTCATCCCTTTCACCGGCCATATCGCCATCGATGGTAGAACTATCGGCGGCCTCAGCCAGCGGCAGATGCAGCCCGTTCGGCGCTCCGCCCAGATGATCTTCCAGGACCCCTATGCCTCGCTCGACCCGCGCATGGCTGTCGGCGATGCGATCGCCGAGCCGCTGATCATCCATGGCATCGGCAATCGCTCCGAACGCCGGGATCGCGTTGCCGAACTGCTCCGACGCGTCGGCCTGCAGCCGGATGCGGCAAGCCGATATCCGCATGAATTTTCGGGTGGACAGCGGCAGCGGATCTGCATCGCGCGTGCGCTGTCGCTCGCGCCAAAGTTGATCGTCGCCGATGAAAGTGTCGCTGCGCTTGATGTTTCGGTCCGCGCCCGCGTGCTTGATCTGATGCTGGAACTGCAGGAAACGATGGGGCTGGCCTATCTTTTCATATCGCATGACATGGCAGTTATCGAGCGCATGTCCCACAATGTTGCGGTCATGCGAAACGGCCGCATCATCGAAATGGGTTCGCGCCGGTCCGTGTTCGAGAATCCGCAGGATGCCTACACGCGGGCACTGATGGCAGCGGTTCCGATCCCGGATCCAAAGCGCCGCCATATTGCCTGATGTTGGCTTGCATGGAGGGGTTGGATGTCGCAACGCGATCTTGTGCGCCACGAAGGCCATGCTTTCGTCGCCTGCGAAAAGGTCGATTGCAGCTTCACCGCAGTTTGCATCTCATTCAGCTAAAAATTTCTTCCGAATATTGAAATGTTTCCTGTAGAGAACATAACGTACAGGAGATGGCGATGACCGACACGAATGAGAAGGACGGGCAGAAGGCAGTCCTGTCCCAGGATCCGCACCGGATTCGTGAGCCCCGGGAAAATAACCTTGAAATGGCCATAGGGCATGAGGTTCGAACCTATCGCAAAGCACTCGGCATCACCGTTACCGATCTCGCCACCGCGACCGGGATATCGGTGGGCATGCTGTCGAAGATCGAAAATGGGAATATTTCGCCCTCGCTGACCACACTGCAAGCCCTGACCAGAGCGCTTGGCGTGCCGCTCACTGCCTTCTTCCGCCGGTTTGAAGAGCCGCACAATGCGGTCTTCGTCAAAGCCGGGACAGGTGTAAACATCGAACGGCGCGGTACGCGCGCGGGTCATCAGTACAGCCTGCTCGGCCACATCGCAAACAATACGAGCGGCGTCACCGTGGAGCCCTATCTGATAACGCTGACGACCGAATCCGACGTCTTCCCGACGTTCCAGCATGAAGGCATGGAGTTTCTCTATATGCTGGAAGGCGAAGTGGTTTACCGCCACGGCGACCAACTCTTCACCATGCAGCCGGGCGACAGCCTCTTCTTCGATGCCGATTCGCCTCACGGACCGCAGGAATTGGTTCAATTGCCTGCCCGCTATCTGGCAATCATCAGCTACCCGCAGAAGCGGAGCCAGACCATTTGATTTTGTTTTCCAACGAAATTTGAAGCCAGCGGACCGTCTAACGCAATGTCGTTGCGTCGACGCCGAACTCAAGGCTCATCTGGATGAGCTCGTCCCACAGGCTTTCGGCAAAGCCGCGCAACACCAGAAGCTCGAAACCTTGCGTGTCCGTTCGCGTCATGAGCGCCGAGATATGACCGATCAGCGTCATGGCGGAGTGGCCGACCGGGAAATTGGCAGCGTCGAGATCGACGGCCGTACCCTTGGCAAGAACGGCCTCGACGAACGCACCGCTGATGCCGATCCGGACGCGACCATGGCCTTGATCGGAAATGGACGCCCTGCCATCCAGAAGCGGCGTCCTGGCAAAAATCTCTGCGGGCGAGAGAGGGATATCGCCGATGACGAACCATTGTCCGGGGCCATAGGGTCGCACGGCATGGGGCGTCCCGTCTCCGATGCGGGGGATCAGGTCTTGCAGGTCGCCGCTTCCGCGCGCGGCCAGAACCTGCAGCACATGCCCTTCCGGCAGGGCCACCAGCGAGATCCGCGTGCCGGTTGACGGGGCGCCGAACGAACCGGACTTGGCATCGGCAAGGGCAGGACGATGGAGAAGTGCAAAATCAGCCATGGAGCTTTCCGTTTTCCGGATCGAAGAAGACCGGGCTGCACAGCACGGCCTTGGTGAACTCGTTTTTCAGATCGTTCCAGACAGTGACGTGCTCGCCGTGGCGCTTCGGTCCGTGCTTGACGAGGGCGAGACCGATGGTCGAACCAAGGTTCGGCGAGTAGCAACTGGAGGAGACGTAGCCCTGGTCGTTTTCGAGCGACGGAACGGCACCCTCCGAGAGGATATGCGAGCCTGTCTTGAAGGTCGTTGCCGGATCGAGTGGCTTGACGCCAACCAGCGAGAGCCGGTCATCCGCGACCAGCCCATCCCGGGAGAGCATCGCCTTGCCGATGAAATCCAGCTTGGCCGCGGAAACCATCCTGGCAAAGCCGAGGTCCGACGGGATAACAGTACCGTTGATCTCGGAATGGGTGACATGGCCTTTTTCGATGCGCATGACGCCCAGCGCTTCGACGCCATAGGGGCAGATGCCATGCGGCGCGCCTGCCTCCATGATGGCATCGGCGATTGCCTCGCCGTAGCCGGCCGGAACCGCCAGTTCATAGGCAAGTTCGCCGGAAAAGGAGATCCGGAACAGCCGGCCGGTCAGCCGGCCGCCGCAGATCGACACTTCCCTGGCACCGAGGAACGGGAAGGCCGCGTCGGAAATGTCCTCATCGACAAGCGTCTGCAGGATCATCCGGGATTTCGGTCCGGCAACGGCGATCTGTGCCCATTGATCGGTCGAGGACGCAAACTGCACGTCGAGATCGGGCCAGACGACCTGGGCGCAGAATTCCAGATGGTTCATGACCCCTGCCGCATAGGCCGTGGTTGTTGTCATGAAGAAATGGGCTTCGCCAAGACGGCTCGTCGTGCCGTCGTCGTAGATCATCCCGTCTTCGCGCAGCATCAGGCCGTAGCGCGCCTTGCCGACCGGCAGCTTCAGAAAGGCGTTGCAATAGATCCGGTTGAGGAATTCTGCGGCGTCCTTGCCGAAAACCTCGATCTTGCCAAGGGTCGAGACATCGCAGATCCCGGCATTGCTGCGGACATTCAGCACTTCGCGATCGACACTTTCACGCCAGGTCGCCTCCCCCGGCTTTGGAAACCAGGAGGAGCGGTACCAGAGGCCGGTTTCGACGAAGACCGCGCCGTTCTTCCTGGCCCATCCGTGCAGCGGCGATTTGCGCACCGGCTGGAAGTGCTTGCCCTTGGAGGCACCGGTCAGCGCACCGAAAGAGAGCGGCGTGTAGAACGGGCGGAATGTCGTGGTGCCGACATCGGCCGGAGAGACTTTTCGCGCTTCGGCCAGAATGCCGATGGCATTGATGTTGGAGAGCTTGCCCTGATCGGTCGCCATGCCATTGGTGGTATAGCGCTTGGCAAGCTCGACATGGCCATAGCCTTCGCTCACCGCGAGGCCGAGATCCTTGAGGTGCACGTCGTTCTGGTAGTCAACGAAGGCCTTGCCCTTCGATCCGTGAACTCGCCAGAGCGGCTTGGATACGGTTGTGGTGTCGGCAATCGAGGCGAAAGCGGCGATGGCATTCGAGTAGCCGAGTGCCTGCAGGGTCGATGCCGCTTTTCCGGCGCCATCTGCAAGGCAGGCTTCGGCGCTGCCAACGCCTGCGGCGGCACCGGCGGCGGTCAGTCCGTCCTGCCCGTCCGGAGCGAGGAAAGCAGCCTTGGCGTCCGACCAGACTGGTTTTGCGCCGCGATGGCAGGCAAGGTTGATGATCGGGCTCCAACCTCCGGACATGCCAAGCGCATCGGCGGCGATGGCTTCCGGACGCCCATTCCTGAGGACCGTCACCCCCGTCACGCTCTTGCCGCCCTTGGCATCGAGAACCACCGCATTGGGAAGGACCCGGGCCCTGCCGGACCAGGTGACGGATGCATCCGGTCGGCTATCGACGACGGCCGCCACATTGACCCCAGCTGCTTCCAGGTCGCGGGCTGTCGCGTAACCGGAGGCATCGTTGGTGAAGATGACGGTGCTTTTGCCGGGCGCGACGGCCTGGCGGTTGAGATAGGAGCGCATCGCGCCCGCCATCATCACACCGGGAATGTCGTTGCCGCCGAAAACCAGCGGCCGTTCTTCTGCGCCGGCGGCGAGGATTGCCTGTTTGGCGGCGATGCGCCAGATGCGCTCGACCGGCCGGTTCGGGTCCACCGTGGCGGTGTTCTTCTGCACGTTCTCGACAGCGCCGAAGACATTGCCGTCGTACCAGCCGAAGACGGTCGTCCGGGAGAAAATGCGGATGTTCGGCAAAGCCGCCAGCTCGGCCAGCGTCTGGGCGAGCAGGTCGCTCGCGGTTTTTCCATCGACAGGCGCGGTTTCGGACAGCAGCGAGCCGCCGGGTTCGAAACCTTCATCGGCAAGAATGACGCGGGCCCCGGCGCGGCCGGCGGTCAGTGCCGCGGCCAGCCCGGCGGGGCCTGCGCCGATAACCAGCAGGTCGCAATGCGCCCAGCATTTCTCGTAGCTATCGGGATCGGGTTCATAGGTGGCACGGCCAAGGCCTGCCGCCTTGCGGATGATCGGCTCGTAGATCTTTTCCCAGCAGGCGGCCGGCCACATGAAGGTCTTGTAGTAGAAGCCGGCACCGAGGAAGGGCGAAAGCAGGCTGTTGACGGCGCCGAGATCGAAATCGACGGAGGGCCAGCGGTTCTGGCTCTTGGCGGTCAGGCCGCTGTAAAGCTCGACCAGCGTGGCGCGGGTATTGGCTTCCGTGCGGCCGCCTTCGCCGATGGTCACCAGCGCATTCGGCTCGGCGGCACCCGCCGTCAGGATGCCGCGTGGGCGGTGATATTTGAAACTGCGGCCGACGAGCTGGCGGCCGTTGGCAAGCAAAGCAGAAGCCAGCGTATCGCCGGCAAAGCCCTGCATCGACTTGCCGTCGAAGCTGAAATCGAGCGGCTTGGCGCGGTCGATGCGGCCGCCCTTGGAAAGACGGTAGGAACTCATGCGGTCTCTCCTTCGGCGCTGGCATCCATGACTGTATAGATCGCGTGGGTCATCGTATCGCGCTCGACCACCAGCCAGCGGCGGCAGCCGGAGGTGTGGTGCCAATGTTCCTTGTGGCGTCCGCGTGGATTGTCGCGCAGGTAGACGTAAGCGTACCAGGCATCCTCACCCGCATCCGGTGCCGGGCGCTTGATCCCGGCGTCGCCGCGAACGGTGAATTCTTCCTTGGGGCGCGGCCCGCAATGGGGGCAGGCGATCAGGCTGGCCATCTCTCAGGTCCTCAATGCAGATTGGGTTGGGCGCCGACGCCCTTTTCATCGATCATCCGGCCGCGCGCGAAACGATCGAGCCGGAAGGCGCGGCCGGTCTCGTGCGGTTCATTTTTGGCGATCAGATGGGCGTAGCAGAATCCGGAGGCTGGCGTGGCCTTGAACCCGCCGTAACACCAGCCCGCGTTGAGATAGAGATTGTCGATATGGGTGCGGTCGATGATGGGAGAGCCGTCCATGCTCATGTCCATCACCCCGCCCCAGGATCTCAGCACACGGACGCGCGAAAGTGCCGGGATCATCGCCACACCGGCTTCGGCGACATGCTCGACGGTCGCTAGATTTCCGCGCTGTGCGTAGGAATTATAGCCGTCGATATCGCCGCCGAAGACGAGGCCGCCCTTGTCGGATTGCGAGACATAGAAGTGGCCGGCACCGAAGGTGACGACATTGTCGATGAAAGGCTTCAGCCCCTCGGAGACAAAAGCCTGCAGGACGTGGCTTTCGATCGGCAGCTTCATATCGACCATGTCGGCAACGGTGGTGGAATTGCCCGCCGCCGCCAGCGCCAGCTTGCCGCAGCCGATAAAACCCTGGCTCGTCTCGACGCCCACGACGCGGCCGTTTTCGCGGCGGATGCCGGTGACTTCGCAGTTCTGGATGATATCGACACCGCGCATATCCGCGCCACGGGCATAGCCCCAGGCAACGGCATCATGGCGCACCGTGCCGCCGCGCTTCTGCATCAGTGCGCCCTGGATCGGGAAGCGGGCATTGTCGAAATCGAGAAAGGGCAGCATCTGGCGCACGGCGTTGCGGTCGAGCAGATCTGCATCGACGCCGTGCAGGCGCATGGCATTGCCGCGCCGCGTATAGGCGTCCCGCTGGGCGTCGGAATGATAGAGGTTGAGCACGCCGCGCTGCGAGACCATGGCGTTGAAGTTGAAATCCTGCTCCAGCCCTTCCCAGAGCTTCATCGACAATTCGTAGAACGGATTGTTGCCGGCAAGCAGGTAGTTGGAGCGGATGATGGTCGTGTTGCGGCCGACATTGCCGGAGCCGACATAGCCTTTTTCCAGCACTGCGACATTGGTGACGCCGAATTCCTTGGCGAGGTAATAGGCTGTTGCCAGACCATGTCCGCCGCCACCGATGATAATGACGTCATAGTGGTTCTTTGGGACCGGGCTGCGCCAAGCAGGCGCCCAGCCCTTGTTGCCGCGCAGGGCATTCAGAAAAACGGAAAAGGCGGAATAGCGCATGGTATGGATCCCGGTGAACCGCGCCAATCATGACAGGATTGCGTTTTCATACTTGCAGGAAAAGGCCGTTTTAAGCCATTATTGGGACATGGCGTCAGACGACCTCAAGAACGTCCAGAAGATCGGCTTCATCCTCATCCCGGGATTCGCGCTGATGTCCTATGCGTCGGCGGTAGAGCCGTTTCGTGCAGCCAATCTTCTGGCGGGGCGGGATATCTATGCGCTCTCGGCCCATGGTGTGGACGGGAATGCGGCGATGACATCCTCCGGCATTCCGGTTCCTGCCACGCCGCTGCCTGGCCGTGGATCAGGCTTTCATACCGTCTTCGTCTGCGCCGGCGGTACGCCGATCGACTGGAATGTTCCGGTTGTGCTTGCCTGCCTGCGCCAGCTTGCCCGCGATGGCGTGCGCATCGGCGGCATTTCCGGCGGTCCCTATCTCATGGCGGCGGCGGGTTTGCTGCAGGATCGCGACTTCACGATCCATTGGGAGCACGCGCCGGCTCTGGTGGAGGCATTTCCCGGACTTGCTCCGCGTCAGGCGCGCTATATCCTCGATGGCAACCGCATCACCTGTGGCGGCGGCGTAGCACCGCTCGACATGATGCATGCCCTCATCGCGGAGCGGATGGGCTCGGACTTCGCCCGCCGGGTCAGCGACTGGTATCTGCATACCCATGTGGAAAGCTCCGGTGCTCCCCAGCGGGCGTCATTGGCGGAGCGCTACAGAGTTAATCATCCGGGCTTGTTGACTGTGCTCGAGAAGATGCAAGCAACGATCGAAGCGCCGCTCGACCGGCAAAGCATGGCCAAGCTGGCCGGTGTTTCGCCGCGACATCTAGACCGGTTGTTTTCCCGTCTGATGGGCTCCTCCTTTCTCCTCGAATATCGCAAGCTGCGGCTTGATCATGCGCGGCGCCTGCTGCGGCAGAGTCCACTTTCTATCTCCGAAATTGCCTTCGCCACCGGATTTTCCAGCGCCGGTCATTTTGCGCGGAGCTACCGTGCTGCGTTCGGAGAGCCACCGCGCGCGCAGCGGCAGTCAACAGTCCCGAGCGGCTCTGCCTAGGATTTTTCTGGATACAGACCGTTTTCCTATCCAGGCACGACCAGATGGATCGGTTCAAATATTGCCTTAAAAGAAAAAAAATTTCCTGCAGGTTGAAATTCTGAAAGGCACCTGCTATCCATCTTTCATCGTCGAAATGAAGGATCATCCCCAATGTGCGGAATTGTCGGATTGTTTTTGAAGGACAAGAGCCTGGAGCCGCAATTGGGCGCCATGTTGTCTGATATGCTGGTGATCATGACGGACCGTGGGCCGGATAGTGCAGGCATTGCCATCTACGGAGCACCCAGCGACGGTCGCGCGAAACTCACGGTTCAATCGGCAAAGCCGGCAACGGATTTTGCAGGGCTGGAAGCGCTGCTGAAGCCTGCCGATGCCAGCGTGACGGTTGAGCTGAAAAGCACGCATGCGGTGATCGAAACGGCCACGACACAGGCATCGGCCGTGCGCGACCTGCTCGCGCAGGAGCGCCCTGACATCCGGGTCATGGGCACGGGCGACAGCGTCGAGATCTACAAGGAAGTGGGCCTGCCGAAGGACGTTGTTTCCCGCTTCGGCATCCGCGAAATGGGCGGCACGCACGGCATCGGCCATACGCGCATGGCAACGGAATCCGCCGTCACGACGCTCGGAGCGCATCCGTTTTCGACCGGTGCCGATCAGTGCCTCGTGCACAACGGCTCGCTCTCCAACCACAACAACCTGCGCCGCGAACTGGTGCGCGAGGGCATGACCTTCGAGACGCAGAATGACTCGGAAGTCGCCGCCGCTTATCTCACGGCAGAGATGGCCAAAGGCAAGGATCTGGGGCAGGCGCTGACCGGAGCGCTCGACGATCTCGACGGCTTCTTCACCTTCGTCGTCGGCACGAAATCCGGCTTCGGCGTGGTCCGCGATCCGATCGCCTGCAAGCCGGCCGTGATGGCCGAGACCGACCAATATATCGCCTTCGGCTCCGAATATCGCGCGCTCGTCAACCTGCCCGGCATCGAGGGTGCGCGGGTCTGGGAGCCGGAGCCGGCGACCGTCTATTTCTGGGATCATGAGAAGGCCGCCTGAACGTGAATGTCAGCCTAAAACGAGAAAGTCTGGAAGCGATGCGCACCTTCGATCTTGCCACAACGCCTCTGCGCGACCTGAACAGCGCGCTCCACAGCATTGCGCCCGGCGCGAATGATACGAACTTCGAGGTCGTCAATCCGCGCGGCAGTCATTCCGTCGCCGTCGGTATCGACCAGCCGGTGACAGTCGAAGTGCACGGCAGCGTCGGCTATTATTGCGCCGGCATGAATGATGGCGGCATCGTCACCGTTCATGGGTCCGCTGGGCCCGGTGTCGCGGAAAACATGATGTCGGGCACGGTCGTCATCGAGGGCGATGCCAGCCAATATGCCGGCGCGACGGGCCGCGGCGGTCTCCTCGTCATCAAGGGCAACGCTGCCTCGCGCTGCGGCATCTCGATGAAGGGCATCGATATCGTCGTCCAGGGCAATATCGGCCACATGTCGGCCTTCATGGGCCAGTCTGGGCATCTCGTGGTGCTTGGCGATGCCGGCGATGCGCTCGGCGATTCCCTCTACGAGGCCAAGCTCTTCGTGCGCGGCGAGGTCAAGAGCCTGGGTGCCGATTGCATCCGGAAGGAAATGAAGCCGAAGCATTTGAAGCTGCTTGCCGAGCTTCTGGAAAAAGCCGGCATCACGGGCATCAAGCCGGGAGAATTCAAGCGCTACGGCTCGGCCCGCACGCTCTACAATTTCAATATCGATAACGCTGACGCGTACTAAGGCAGGGAGCCGTTCATGAGCTATCACAACCCCTATACCCCGCCGCGCAAGTCAGCGACCTTCGACGATTATACGCTGGCCGAAATCCGTCGTGCTGCGGCAACCGGCATCTACGATATCCGCGGCGCCGGCACCAAGCGCAAGGTGCCGCATTTTGACGATCTGCTGTTTCTCGGCGCCTCGATCTCACGCTACCCGCTCGAGGGCTACCGCGAGAAATGCGACACGTCGGTCGTGCTCGGCGCGCGCCATGCCAAGAAGCCGATCGTGCTGAAGACGCCGATCACCATCGCCGGCATGAGTTTTGGTGCACTATCGGGCAATGCCAAGGAAGCACTTGGACGTGGTGCCACCATCGCCGGAACCTCCACAACCACCGGCGACGGCGGCATGACGGACGAGGAGCGCGGGCATTCCCAGACCCTCGTTTACCAGTACCTGCCGTCGCGTTACGGCATGAACCCGAAAGACCTGCGCCGCGCCGATGCGATCGAGATCGTCGTCGGCCAGGGCGCCAAGCCCGGCGGCGGCGGCATGCTGCTCGGCCAGAAGATCTCCGACCGCGTCGCCAACATGCGCAACCTGCCCAAGGGTATCGACCAGCGCTCGGCCTGCCGCCATCCCGACTGGACCGGCCCGGACGATCTGGAAATCAAGATCCTCGAACTGCGCGAAATCACCGACTGGGAAAAGCCGATCTACGTGAAGGTCGGCGGAGCACGCCCCTATTACGATACGGCGCTTGCGGTAAAGGCCGGTGCCGATGTCGTCGTGCTCGACGGCATGCAGGGTGGGACCGCGGCAACGCAGGACGTTTTTATCGAAAATGTCGGCATGCCGACGTTGGCCTGCATCCGCCCCGCCGTCCAGGCGCTGCAGGATCTCGGCATGCATCGCAAGGTACAGTTGATCATCTCCGGCGGTATCCGGTCGGGCGCGGATGTCGCCAAGGCGCTGGCGCTCGGCGCGGATGCAGTTGCGATCGGCACGGCGGCGCTGGTCGCCATCGGCGACAACGACCCGCACTGGGAAGAGGAATACCAGAAGCTCGGAACGACGGCCGGTGCCTATGACGACTGGCACGAGGGCAAGGACCCCGCCGGCATCACCACGCAGGACCCGGAGCTTGCCAAGCGGCTCGATCCGGTTGCCGCCGGTCGCCGGCTGGCCAACTATCTGAAGGTCATGACGCTGGAAGCGCAGACGATCGCGCGCGCCTGCGGTAAGAACCACCTGCACAATCTGGAACCGGAAGACCTCGTGGCGCTGACCATCGAAGCCTCCGCCATGGCGCAGGTGCCGCTTGCCGGAACCAGTTGGATCCCGGGCAAGGGAGGCTTCTGACCAACCACAATTTGGCCGTTGCCTGATCTCCCAAGGCAGGTAGCGGCCTTTCCACGAAAAAGTGTCTGAATAATCCAAAGGGGAACCCAGTGACACTCGATCTTGCGACCTTTGCCAAGGACCGTGGCATCAAATATTTTATGATCTCCTACACCGATCTGTTCGGTGGCCAGCGGGCGAAGCTCGTTCCGGCCGAGGCGATCGCCGACATGCAGAAGGACGGTGCAGGCTTTGCGGGCTTTGCCACCTGGCTCGACCTTACCCCTGCCCATCCCGACCTATTTGCGCTGCCGGATGCCTCCTCGGTCATCCAGC
Source organism: Pararhizobium gei (assembly GCF_029223885.1). Classification (NCBI taxonomy): domain Bacteria; kingdom Pseudomonadati; phylum Pseudomonadota; class Alphaproteobacteria; order Hyphomicrobiales; family Rhizobiaceae; genus Pararhizobium; species Pararhizobium gei. The sequence continues at coordinate 4,219,676 of NZ_CP119409.1, forward strand.
TTCCCTGGAAGAAGGATGTCGCCTGGGTTGCTGCCGATTGCGTCATGGAAGACAAGCCTGTCGAACAGGCGCCGCGCGTCATGCTGAAGAGGCTGGTCGCGGAAGCCGCCAAGGAGGGGCTTCGCGTCAAGACCGGCGTCGAGCCGGAATTCTTTCTGATCTCGCCGGACGGTTCGAAAATCTCCGACGAGTTCGATACGGCCGAAAAACCCTGCTACGACCAGCAGGCCGTCATGCGCCGTTATGATGTCATTGCCGAAATCTGCGACTACATGCTCGAACTCGGGTGGAAGCCCTACCAGAACGACCACGAGGATGCGAACGGCCAGTTCGAGATGAACTGGGAATATGACGACGCGCTGCAGACGGCCGACAAGCACTCCTTCTTTAAATTCATGGTGAAATCGGTCGCCGAAAAGCACGGCCTTCGCGCGACCTTCATGCCCAAGCCGTTCAAGGGGCTGACCGGCAACGGCTGCCACGCTCATATCTCCGTCTGGGATCTTGACGGCAAGACCAATGCTTTTGCCGACAAGGATATGCCCTTTGGTCTCTCTGCCAAGGGCAAGACCTTTCTTGGCGGCATCATGAAGCATGCCTCGGCGCTCGCCGCCGTCACCAACCCAACGGTCAATTCCTACAAGCGCATCAACGCGCCGCGCACCGTATCCGGTGCCACCTGGGCACCGAATACTGTGACATGGACGGGCAACAACCGGACACACATGGTCCGCGTACCCGGCCCGGGCCGGTTCGAACTGCGCCTTCCCGACGGCGCGGTCAATCCATACCTCCTGCAGGCAATCATCATTGCCGCCGGTCTCAATGGTATCCGGCAGAATGCCGATCCGGGCCGTCACTACGACATCGACATGTACAAGGAAGGCCATACCGTCACCGACGCGCCGCGGCTGCCCTTGAACCTGCTCGATGCGCTCAGGGATTACGACAAGGACGAGGAACTGAAGGCAATCCTCGGCGAGAGTTTCTCCAGCGCCTACCTGAAACTCAAGCACCAGGAATGGAATGCCTACGCATCGCATTTCACGGACTGGGAGCGGCAGACGACGCTCGATATCTGAGGGAACTCGTTTCGAAAGAGACATCACTTGGCAATCGCTTGACCGGGAAAAATCACATATGAAAAACTACGTGCTCACCGTAGCTTGCAAGGCGACCCGTGGAATCGTGGCGGCGATATCCGGCTATCTGGCGGCCAAAGGCTGCAACATCAACGACAGTTCGCAGTTCGACGACATGGAATCGGGGAAATTCTTCATGCGCGTCAGCTTCGTTTCCGAAGAACAAAGAACGATGGAGGAGATCGCCGAGGGTTTCTCCGAAATCGCCAAACCCTTTGGGATGAGTTACCGCTTCAACGACAGCGACGAGCGCATGAAGGTGCTGCTGATGGTCTCGCGCTTCGGCCATTGCATCAATGATCTGCTCTATCGCTGGAAGATCGGCGCACTGCCGATCGAGATCGTCGGCGTCGTTTCCAACCACTTCGACTACCAGAAGGTTATCGTCAACCACGACATCCCCTTCTACCACATCAAGGTAACGAAGGAGAACAAGCCGCAGGCCGAGGCCCGATTGATGGAAGTGGTCGAACAATCCGGTACGGAACTCATCGTTCTCGCCCGCTACATGCAGGTGTTGTCGGATGCCGTCTGCAAAAAAATGTCGGGCCGGATCATCAACATTCATCACTCGTTCCTGCCGTCGTTCAAGGGTGCGAACCCCTACAAGCAGGCATTCGAGCGTGGCGTGAAGCTGATCGGTGCGACGGCGCACTACGTCACCGAAGATCTCGACGAAGGTCCGATCATCGAACAGGACGTGGCGCGTATAACTCATGCGCAATCCGGAGACGACTATGTCTCGATCGGCCGTGATGTCGAAAGCCAGGTACTCGCGCGCGCCATCCATGCACACATCCACCACCGCACTTTCATCAATGGCAACCGCACGGTGATCTTCCCGCCGAGCCCCGGCTCCTACGCTTCCGAGCGAATGGGGTGAGCCATGGCAACACCAGTGTATGGGTTCATCACACTTGCGAGTTTGCGCGGCAACGGTATAGTGAAGAAATAAATATTCCGGAAAAGAAAATGGGGACGAGGATATGAGTCTTAGCTGGCGTTTTTCCGCTCTTGCAGACCGGCATCGGGCATTGGGGTCAAACCTTGAGGACTGGAGCGGCATGGGAACCGCCTGGACCTACGACAAGGACATCTACGAAGAGCACATCGCTGTGCGCACCAAGGCCGGCATCATGGATGTCTCGGGCCTGAAGAAGGTCCACCTCGTCGGCCCGCATGCGATTGCCATCCTGGAATATATCACCACCCGCGACATGACCAAGGTCTATCCCGGCAAGTCGGTCTATGCCTGCATGCTGAACGATCGCGGCCATTTTACCGACGACTGCATCGTCTACCGCACGGGTCCCAATTCCTGGATGCTGGTGCACGGCTCCGGCACAGGCTTCGAGGAAATCGTCAAGCAGGCGCAGGGCCGCAACTGCGCCGTTCTGTTCGATGATGACCTGCACGACCTGTCGTTGCAGGGACCGCTTGCCGTCGACTATCTCGAAAAATACGTGCCTGGCATCCGGGACCTGAAATACTTCCATCACATGCAGACGACCCTGTTCGGCGCACCGGTGATGATCTCGCGCACCGGCTATACCGGCGAGCGCGGCTATGAAATCTTCGTGCGCGGTCAGGATGCAGGCATGGTCTGGGACCGCATCGTCGATGAAGGCAAGGAGATGGGTATCATCCCCGTCTGCTTCAGCGTTCTCGACATGCTGCGCGTCGAAAGCTATCTGCTCTTCTACCCCTATGACAACTCGCAGATGTACCCGTTTGCCAACGAGCAGCCGGGCGACAGTCTTTGGGAACTCGGCCTCGATTTCACCGTCAGCCCCGGAAAGACCGGCTTTCGCGGCGCCGAGGAACATGCGCGCCTCAAGGGCAAGGAACGCTTCAAGATCTTCGGCCTGCTGGTCGAGGCCGACGGCCCGACAGATCTTGGCGACGAGGTCTGGGCCGATGGCAAAAAGGTCGGCGTCATCACCTGCCCGTCCTATTCGAAGCTTACAAACCGCTCGATGGCGATCATGCGCATCGAGGTTCCCTATGCCGTTCAGGGCACCAAGCTCGAGGTGAAGGGCAAGACGGTCAATGCACCGGCGATCGCGCATACGATCACCTTCGACGATCCGAAAAAGACCAAACGGACGGCGGTGGGCTGAGGATTCCAGCATGCTCGTGAAAGGGATCAAAAGCAGACCGGAATACAAGGGGCTCGACGTCGATCGCCACGCCAAAAGGCACCTCTTCGTGCTCGAGGGCGAAGGAGCCGGGGCCTTGACAGATCAGGTCGAGGTCAAAGGCAGGGATTTCCTTGAAAAATCGGAAATCCTTTACCTGCCGGCGGGTGCTGCTCCTAAAGCTTATGACGTGTCGCTTCAGGCCCTGTCCCCGGACGTCTTCTGGCAGGCCCCAACGCTGCAACCCATGCTGTTTCGACTGCGTGCCTGTCTCGAACAGGCCCGAATGGGTACGCGGCTCTACATATCGGGCACCGAAGGCTTCATCGGCCAGATCATGCAGGTAGCGCTGGAATACGGCATGGACTTCAACTCGATCCACACAGAACATCGCGGCTCGACAGCGCGCCGCGTCCAGTGCGTGCACTGCAAGGGCATCACCGACAATGTGACGACCAGCCCTTTTTCGTGCACCCATTGTGCACTTCCACTGCTTGTGCGCGACCATTATTCGCGTCGTCTCGGGGCCTTCCAGGGCGTCAACATCGATGCCGAGGAACCGGGCACTGCCCCTCAGCCAGAGGAGATGTTCCCATGAGCCTCAACACCGACATGCCCGTGCGCGTCGTTGCGGTGACGCAGGTGACCGATCTCGTCAAACGCTTCCGCTTCGAGCGGCTTGACGGCCATTCCATGCCGTTCTTCTCCGGCGGCGCCCATGTCGTCGTTTCGATGAACGACAACGGCCTGTTGCGCCGCAACCCCTATTCTTTGATGTCCAATCCCGACGACAACAGCGCCTATGAAATCAGCGTGCTCCGGGTTCCCAATTCCCGCGGCGGCTCGGTCTTCCTGCACGAGCAGGTCAAGCCCGGCGACCAATTGAGCGTCAGCCAGCCGGTCAACCTGTTTGCGCCGGATCATCGCGGCAGGAAGCATATCCTGGTTGCCGGCGGCATCGGTATCACGCCGTTCATCGCGATGATGGAGCAGTTCAGCCGTGATAACATCGCGTTCGAACTGCACTACGCCATCCGCTCGCGCTCCCACGGTGCCTATTGGCAGCAACTGCTGGAGCGCTATGGCCCACGCCGGGTGAAAATCTACATTGACGAGGAAAAGACCTTCATTCCGGTCGCTGAGATCGCCGACAACCAGCCGCTGGGCACCCATCTCTATGTCTGCGGCCCGGCCGGCATGATCGACGGCGTGCTCATGACGGCACTGAAAGCCGGATGGCCCAAGGAAAACCTGCATTCGGAGCGCTTCCTCGCGCCGCCTGCGGGCCAGCCATTCCAGGTCTTCCTCGAACAATCCAATATTCACATGACGGTCGGCGAACACCAGAGCATTCTGGAAGCCGCCGAGGCCCATGGGTGCGACGCCCCTTACATGTGCCGCGGCGGCGCTTGCGGCCAGTGTGAAACGGCGGTCTCATCCTGCGATGGCATGATCGAACACAATGATATCTACCTGTCGGACGAGGAAAAGGCCTCTGGCAAGAAGGTCATGATCTGCGTCTCGCGTTTCAAGGGCCAGCAACTCGTTCTTCAACTCTAACTTAAGGGGACCGGACAGATGACCATCACGTTCAGGAGCGAGACGTTCCGCGACGACTTCACCTTCCGCAACAGCCTCGCCAATATCAGGCGCTTTCCCTTTCCCTTCGATCGCGACGAATACATGTATTCGGTCAACATGGAGCCGCATGTACGGGGCCGGAAAGATACCATTTTCGAAAACCTGATCGACGTCGACGAGCACTATGTCGCGGAGATGCAGGACCGGGCGATGGTGCTGAAGGAAGATCCGCTGCGCTGCCAGGCGCTGCCGCACATGATGACAGCGCAATGGGATGTGCTGGAGCTTCTGATGGAGCATCAGGCGCAGGATTATCCCGAGCATTTCACGCTGACGAAGGATGGCGACCGCTGGCGCTGGATCAACCGCCCGATGGGCATCGATGACACGTTTACCTTCGGCGATCCGTCCACCCTGCCCTATCCGCCGATGGAATACATCACCCGCCAGGCCCAAGGCGACTTCTGCATCGTCGATCAGCGCGACAACAATCTCTGGATGGACGCCGGCATGGTCACCACGCAGGCCGACTGGTCGCTGGATTTCGACATCGGCATGAACTTCATGGAATGGCACGGCCCGGTGCCGCTCGCCCACCAGATCGGCGTCTTCGACCGGGCGCTCAAATTTCTGCTCAACCTGCAACAAGGAAAACCGACCCGCCGGCTGAACTGGACCATGACGGTCAATCCACGGCTCGATACCTCACCGGAGAACTATCACAAATGGGGTCCGGACCGCCTGACGGTAACGCCGGAGAATGTCGGGCAGAAGATGCACCTGCGCGTCGAGCTGCAGAGCCTGTGGCGCCTGCCGCGCTCCAACGCCATCCTCTTCGTCATCCGCTGCTATCTCATCAGCCTCGATGAACTCGTGACAGTACCGAAATGGGCGCGCCGCCTGCCCCGCGTTCTCCAAAGCCTGCCGCCGGAGATCATCGATTACAAGGGCCTGACCCGCAACCGGCCGATCATGATCGACTGGCTGGCGAAGTATGACGACGGCGCGCCGACGAGCGCGGGTATTTTTCCGGACTAGGCGCAGCCGCCCCTCGCCCAGCTGGCGGGCACCTTCCCCCCGTTTTAACGGGGAGAAGGGACAAGCGGCAACCTCCGTCGTCCCCTCTCGCCGCCTGCGGGGAGAGGGTGAGGGGTAAACAATCAAGTAGAAAATCGGCAACGACCGAAAAACCATACAGACATAACAAAGGGAACGTACCAACATGACCAGAGTAGCCGTGATCGGCGCAGGACCATCCGGCCTTGCCCAACTGAGAGCCTTCCAGTCCGCCGCCCAGAAGGGCGCGGAAATCCCCGAAGTGGTTTGCTTCGAAAAACAGGCCGACTGGGGTGGCCTTTGGAACTACACCTGGCGCACCGGCCTCGACGAATATGGCGAGCCGGTTCACGGCAGCATGTACCGCTATCTCTGGTCGAACGGCCCCAAGGAATGCCTGGAATTCGCCGACTATTCCTTCGAGGAGCATTTCGGCAAGCCGATCGGCTCCTATCCGCCCCGCGCGGTTCTCTGGGACTATATCAAGGGCCGCGTCGAAAAGGCCAATGTCCGCGATTGGGTCCGTTTCTCGACCCCCGTCCGCATGGTCCGCTTCGATGAGGAATCCAAGACCTTCACCGTGACCGCGCATGACCGCGTCAACGACGTGATGTACGACGAAATCTTCGATTATGTCGTCGTCGCCTCCGGCCACTTCTCGACACCGAATGTCCCCTATTTCGAAGGTGTGAAAACCTTCGGCGGCCGCGTGCTGCACGCCCATGATTTTCGCGACGCGTTGGAATTCAAGGACAAGGACGTGCTGATCGTCGGCCGCAGCTATTCGGCCGAGGACATCGGCTCGCAATGCTGGAAGTACGGCGCGAAGTCGGTGACGACGAGCTACCGCTCCAAGCCGATGGGCTTCAAATGGCCGGAGCGCTTCGAGGAGCGGCCGCTGCTGCAAAGGCTCGTCAATAAGACCGCCCATTTCGCCGACGGCACCACCAAGGAAGTCGATGCGCTGATCCTGTGCACAGGCTATCTCCACCACTTCCCGTTCCTGCCCGACGACTTGCGCCTGAAGACCGCCAACCGGCTCTGGTCCGACAGCCTCTACAAGGGCGTCGTCTACGAGGACAATCCGCAACTGATGTATATCGGCATGCAGGACCAGTTCTACACCTTCAACATGTTCGACGCCCAGGCCTGGTACGCCCGCGACGTCATCATGGGCCGTATCACCTTGCCGTCGACGGCCGAGATGAAATCCCATTTCGACACCTGGCGCGCCCGCGAGGAAACGCTGGAGGATGCCGAGCAGATGATCTGGTTCCAGGGCGACTACGTGCTTGAGCTCCTCGAAGACACCGACTATCCCAAGTTCGACATCGAAGGCACGAACCAGACCTTCATGGAGTGGGAACACCACAAGGCCGAAAACATCATGGGCTTCCGCGACAATGCCTACCGCTCGCTGATGACCGGCAACATGGCGCCGAAGCACCACACCCCCTGGCTGGAGGCGATGGACGATACGCTCGAGGTTTACCTCAGGAACTAACATTTGCTGCGGGCGTCGAAGGCGGCACTGCCCGAAAAAGACCTGAATGTCTCGACACCGCAGCGCTCTCCGCTGCGGTGTTCGCGTTCCCGGCAGGCACGAACCCATCACCTTCACTCGCCGAAAAAATATTCAGATGCTCATTTTTTAGAATAGATTGCAGAAAATATAGTCATAAATTACAGTAAATTCAACAACATAAAAACTTGAAACTATTACCGATAAATATAAACTGTTTTTCCAGCCTCCCGCATTTCGCATTTTCTGCACTGCATGGAATAAGACCGGGGGCGGACGAAAACGATGCCTGAAGCTATGCCATCACCTGGAATCCGGGATGGCTCGTTGCGTCCGTTTTCCCGATTGCGCTCCCTGCTGCCAGACATTTTGCAGCGGCAGACAACGGCTCAAGAAAGGGGACAGCATGGAACAGCAGTTGACGGAGCTTGCCGCCAAGGTGGCAACGCTTGAAGCCAGCGCAGGCTGGATGAAAAAAATCGACATGGAGATATTTTACTGGTGGTGCATCGCTCTGATGTTTGCGATCCATGCCGGCTTTCTCGCCTATGAAATGGGGGCGTCCCGCGCCAAGAACGTGCTTGCCTCGGGCATCAAGAACATTCTCGCCGTCGCCTTCATCATTCCTGTTTTCTATTTTGTCGGTTGGTGGATCTATCTCTCCTTTCCCGCCGGCATCACGCCCAACCTGGAGACCGGGGCTGCAGGCTTGCCCTGGTCGGCATCCATGGGACCAAACCTGACGGACAGCGCGTCCGGCATCTTCTGGGGTGCCTTCGCTCTCTTTGCGGCAACGACAGCCTCCATCCTGTCCGGTGCCGTCATCGAACGTATCCGCTTGTCAGCCTTCATCATCCTCGCCATCGTTCTCGGCTGCTTCGCCTGGATTTTGGCCGCCTCCTGGTCGTGGCATGGCAGCGGCTGGCTGTTGACGCAATTCGGCTGGCACGATTTCGGGGCCGCCGGTTGCGTGCACATGGTCGCCGGCTTCTTCGCGCTCGGTGTTCTGATTAACCTCGGACCCCGCCTTGGCAAATTCGGCCCCGGCGGCAAAATCAACGATCTCAGCCCCCACAACCTGCCCTTCGCCATCTTCGGCCTGATGCTGATCATCGTCGGTTTCTTCGGCTTCCTCGGCGGCTGCATGATCTATATCGGCGACGGCCAGTGGACGAGCATCTTCGGCAATCCGACCACCCTGTCTGCCGTTTCCTTCAATGTTCTCATGGGCTTTGCAGGCGGCATCATCGGCGCATGGCTGATGACCCGCGATCCGTTCTGGATGATGTCCGGCGCCCTTGCCGGCATCTTTGCGGCAGCCCCCGGCCTCGACGTCTACTACCCGCCGCTTTCCTTCCTGCTTGGCGTCGGTGGCGGCCTGATCACGCCGCTGGCAGATCGCTTCCTGCAAAAAATGGGCATTGACGATGCCGTCGGCGCCGTCTCTGTTCATGGTATTGGCGGCTTGTGGGGCATTCTGGCCTTTGGCATCTTCGCCTCCGGCTATCCGCAGACCGTCGCCGGTGCGCCGGATACCAATTTCTTCGCCCAACTGATCGGTGCCGTCACCATGGCGCTTGTCGGCTTCGTTCCGGGCTTCCTCGTGTCGATGCTGCTCAAGTCCATCGGAAAACTGCGCATTCCCGAGAAGATCGAGATCATGGGCATGGACAAGGCCAAGGTCCCGGTTCGCGCCTATCCGGAAGGCCATTTCGGCACGCCACCACGGGGCATGACCGAAGTCCCCTTCCCGGGCGAATAAAGACAGGCGGGTGCCGCACCTGCAAGTGCGGCGCCCTTCAATCATCTCCCAACACCCCGGTGCGCCCGGCGCTCGGGGCAAGACCTGAAAGGATTGACATGGGTTCTCCAATCGCTTCCTGGGAAGGTGCAGAAGCCTACTTCACCGGCTTCGGCAGCTTTTCCACCACCTTCTTCCTGATCGCCGCAATCGCCTTCACCATCGGCGCCATTGCCTATGGATCGAAACACGAAACAGAAGCCTACGAACGCAGCCAACTGGAATAACGACAAGGGCCGGGATGGTTGACAGGTTGACATCCCGGCCTTTTGATTCTGTCGATGTCAGCAAGGCGGAATATCCTTATAAGCATTTTTGTGATTTATTCTTATCCATGTTAGGATACTCGAAAGGAGTTCCAGCATGGCAACCATGACCATATCACTGCCCGATCCCATGAAAGAGTGGATCGAGGCGCAGATTCGCAAGGGTGAATACGCGAGCACGAGTGACTACGTCCGCGATCTCGTCCGTCGCGATCGATCCCGCCGCGATCAGGAACTGACGATTGAAGACTTGCGCCAGATCGTAACGGAATCACGATCCAGCGAAACCGGCAAACAAAGTCTGGACGAGATTTTCCAGAATGCCGAGCGCATCGCACGGGCACGGGGAATTGTAGTTGAGTAGCTACAGGCTGACTGAGCGTGCCGAAGACGATATACTTGCTTTATTTCTCGATGGTATCGAGATGTTCGGCCTGATCCAGGCCGGCCGCTACAAGGACGAACTGAAGCATTGTTTTCAACTGATCGCATCGCGTCCAAAGATGGGACGGCTTGCCCCATCGATCGGCGAAGGGGTACGGCGGCACGAGCACCAGAGCCATATCATTCTCTACGAAGAGACCAAAGGCACCATCGTCATCCTCGCAGTCGTGCCGGCGAGAAGCGTGCGACTTCTGAAACTTCAAGGACACACAGCATCAACCGATCAATGCTATGACCGCGGCTTGAGCTTCTGCGGATCGTAATGCGCAAACGGCACGATCCGAGCCGGAAAGCGCTTCTGCTGGCCATCGAGCTTGCCGATCTCCACATCCGTACCAATCTCCGAATGCAGCACGTCCATGCGTGCCAGGGCAATCGTCTTCTTCAGGAGAGGCGAGCGCGTCGAACTGGTCACGACGCCCACCTGGCCGCGGCCGATATGCACCGTGTCCCCGTGGCCGACCGCATCATTGCTGTCGATATCGAGGCCGACCAGTTTGTAGCGCGGGTTTTCCTTTCGCTTGATCAGGGCATCGCGGCCGATGAAATCCTCCGTCTTCGATTTCAGTGGCACGGTGAAACCTATGCCCGCCTCGAAGGGATCGGTCTGGTCGGTGAAGTCGTAGTGCGCAAAGATCAGGCCCGCCTCGATGCGCACCATGTCGAGCGCTTCCAGCCCCATCGGCTTAATTCCATGCTTCTGGCCAGCCTCCCAGACGGCATCGAATACAGCGACCCCATCTTTCGGATGACAGAAGATTTCGTAACCGAGTTCGCCCGTATAGCCCGTCCTTGAAACGACGACCGGCGCGCCCTCGAATTGTCCGATGCGGCCCACGGCAAAGCGGAACCACTCCAGTTCGCCGATCGACGGTTGCGCCGGCGAGGTCCAGATAATGTCCTTGATGATCTCCCGGCTCGCCGGCCCCTGAACCGCCAGATTGTGCATCTGGTCCGTCGATGAGCGCACCCAGGCCTTGAAGCCCATCTTTTCGGCCTGCTGGCGCAGCCAGAGACCGGAAAAATCGTCGCCGCCAATCCAGCGGAAATTGTTATGCGCCAGCCGGAAAACCGTACCGTCGTCGATCATGCCGCCGTTTTCGTAGCACATGGCGGTGTAGACCACCTGCCCGGGTGAAAGCTTCCGGATGTCGCGTGTCAGGCAATATTGCAGCAGCGCCTCGGCGTCCGGCCCCGTGACCTCGAACTTGCGCAAGGGCGACAAGTCCATGACGACGGCCTTTTCGCGGCAGGCCCAGTATTCCTCGATCGGTCCGTCATTGTTGAAGCGATTGGGCAACCAGTAGCCGCGATACTCCGTGTGGTTGCGCGTCATCGCCGACAGGCGTGGATGGAAGGCAGTTTCCTGGGTCATCTCGGGCTCTGCGTCGGGGGTCATTCGGATCGCGACGGCACGTGAGAATTTCTCCTGTCCCGAATAGGTGCGCACATGGATATCGGTCGGATCCCAGCCATTGGCCGCGTCGATGTCATCGGGACAGGAGGACGAGACGCAGACGAGGTCGGTCAGTGCCCGCATGAGCACATAGTCGCCCGGCCGCGACCAGGGCTCGTCGAGATAAAGCTGATTGTGATGGTCGATATTGGTATTGTAGAAATAGTTGAGTGCTTCCCAGCCCTTGCGCGGCGCAATGCCATAGGGCGCTAAGGCCTGGTTGAAGTTATCGGTGCAGTTGACATGGCCGGGATAGCCCATGTCGTCATAATAGCGTGAATTGCAGGCCGTGGCGAAGGCATCGTGGCGCCCGACCGTGTCCTGCACGATCTCCACCAGCGGCTCGAAATCCCGGTCGAACGCCTTGGACGGCAAGCCAGGCATTGGGTAGCTGCGCCCCAGAAGCGTGCGCGTCACCGTCGCATCCAGCGCGAGATCCAATCCCTTGTCGACCTTGCGTGCGGCAAACGCCTGAAAATCCGTGCATTGCCGGCCGCTGACATCGATGATCTGGATGAATTCGCCGGCCCGCACGAAATAGGCCGAAGCCGTCGCTGCCTGAATACGCAGATCCTGCAGTTGGTCGGCCATCGGTTCCGGCAGCATGTCCTCGTAACTGCGTTCGGTGTTGGAGCGGGCGACCCGCAGTTCGAGGGCGGTCGCGGTGTTCTGCGCCTCCGCGTCCATCGGCGGCGCCGGAGCCGCGACAATCAACAGGCCGTCAAGCGCGATCGTCAATTCCGCAGAGGCGCCTGGCGAGGAGCTTTCGCCAAACAGAACCAGCGCCTGTGCGCCTGCGGGATCGACATTGCGCCGTTCCAGCGCGCGCCGTGTCCGCTTAGCGCTATCTTCGTCCTGCCCGAGAATATCCAGAAAACCGTCAGCCGATCGAGAAAACGGCATGCCGAGGCCCCCGGCATTGAACCGCCCCCTGGCATCGACAAAACTCACTTCACAGAGCTGTCCACCTTCAATATCTCGGATGATGACCTGGTCGCCGGCTGTCACCTTGATCACCGTGGTGCCACGTCCCTTGACGCGATAACGCTCGATGCCAGCGGCAGGCGCCGGCATGCCCGGCCGCAAAATCCTGCTTGGCCTCGGCGGCGTAAGGGCGCTAGCGGATAGTTCGGAAATGTCCATCTCAATTCCTATCCAAACACAGTCGTTGACGCCCCGAAGGCACCCCGGTTTGTGCGCTGGCAATATGGCAAAACTATCGACGGGCAACCTTGAAAAGTAAAGAGAGACTTGACCGAGAAGAAAAAAAATTCACTATGAGAATAAGTTGCGGCGACAAATTGAAACGGGAACAGGTGGCGACACTGCAGAACGCAGGCGCCGCCGGCGAGAAAGCCGCGGCGAAACCATCATTAAAGGGGACGCGCGGAAATGCGCTTCAAGACAAAACTGGTCGAGGAGACTGTTTATGGCATCTATCGTTGAGACGGAAGGATCCACCGCTGCCTCGGGCACCGGGTTGATCCGCGCGCTGGACTGGAAAGGGGCTTTCTGGGTTGCGGCCGGCGTACCGCCGCTGGTGCTGTTTTCCATCGGCGGCATCGCAGGCACGACGGGCAAGCTCGCCTTCGTGGTCTGGATCATTTCCATGGTAATGGGCTTCCTGCAATCCTTCACCTATGCCGAAATTGCCGGCATGTTCGGCAATAAGTCGGGTGGCGCTTCCATCTATGGCGCCACTGCCTGGCTGCGATATTCGAAATTCATCGCGCCGCTGTCGGTGTGGTGCAATTGGTTCGCCTGGTCCCCGGTCCTGTCACTCGGCTGTGCCATCGCGGCCGGTTATATTCTCAACGCGCTTTTCCCCATTCCGGGCGCCAATTCGCCTGCCGTCATGGAATGGATCAGCGCCAATATGGCGACCCTGACCGCGGAAAGCCCGCGGGTCGCTGAATGGCTCGCCGCCAATGCCGGCAAGACGCCACAGGACGCAATCTCCGCTTTACTGTCAGTCGATGCCGTTGCCGCATTGACACCGGCGATCCGGAGTTGGTCGCTCGCCAGCTTCGACATTCCGTTTCTTGCTAAGGCAAACCTGAACACCACCTTCGTGATCGGCGGCATCCTGATGTTGATCATCTTCGCGATCCAGCATCGCGGCATTCAGGGAACGGCCAGCGTTCAGAAATGGCTCGCCATCATTGTTCTCCTGCCCCTCCTGATCATCGGCCTCTATCCGATCTTCTCCGGCCAGATCGACAGCGCCAATATCACCAACCTCGTACCGCCGACGGCGGGCTATTCCGGCATTGACGGCGTCTGGAGCAATGGCGGCTGGACGCTGTTCCTCGGCGGCCTCTATATCGCTGCCTGGTCGACCTACGGCTTCGAGACGGCCGTGTGCTATACCCGCGAATTGAAGAACCCGAAAACCGATACGTTCAAGGCAATCTTCTATTCCGGCCTTCTCTGCTGCCTGTTCTTCTTCCTTATTCCCTTCACGTTCCAGGGCGTTCTCGGCCATGCGGGCATGCTTGCTCCCGGTATCGTCGATGGCACGGGTGTCGCGGAAGCCCTGGCAAGTCTCGTCCATGGCGGCCAGATCGTTACGCAGATCCTCGTCGTCCTGATGATCATGGCGCTCTTCCTCGCCATCATGACCGCGATGGCTGGCTCGTCTCGGACTCTCTATCAGGGTGCGAAGGACGGCTGGCTGCCCAAATATCTCGATCACACAAACGAGCATGGCGCCCCGACCCGCGCCATGTGGACCGATTTTGCCTTCAACCTCATCCTGTTGGCCATCGCCTCCGACGTGGCCGGCTACTTCTTCGTGCTGGCCGTGTCCAATGTCGGCTATATCATCTTCAACTTCCTCAACCTCAATGCCGGCTGGATCCACCGCATGGATTCCGGCCATATTGCCCGCCCCTGGAAAGCACCGACCTGGCTGATCGGCCTCAACACCGTGCTCGCCTTTGTCAACGCGCTATTCCTCGGCGCCGGCGCCAAGGTCTGGGGTTATTCCAACGCGCTGTGGGTCGGCTTCATCTTCGCAGCTCTCATCCTGCCGGTCTTCGCCTATCGCCACTACATACGCGACGGCGGAAAATTCCCGGCGGGCGCCATGGAAGACCTTGGCCTTGTGGGGCAGGATCTAGGCGTCAGGAAAGCCGGCATCCTGCCCTATGTTGCGCTTGCAGCCGGCCTTGCCGTCGTGCTCGCCGCAAACGCCTACTTCCAACTTCCGGCCTGACCCGACAGCAAACCAGCAAGAGAGACCCGCGCATCACGAGGATGCGCGGGTCCTTATACATTGTGAGGCTGGAACATTGTTATGATGTTCCGGCCTCGTTTGTCATTGGGTGGTTGCAACACCTTGATGACGATGCGCAAAGCGGTTGGTCCTCGCGGGCCTGAACTTTCGTTCGTAAAAAAGCATAACCCTTTGCGCATTTCGAGGCTTAGTCGAACCGTTGAGAGAGCTTCTCGCTCGCGTATAAGGGAGACGTTAGCCTCATGACCTATACTAACCGTTTTATCGGCATCGACATATCAAAATCCTCCTTCGATATCTGCGTGCTTCCCGAGATCGACTTGGCAAGCTTTGCCAACGATGCCTCCGGGATTGCCCAGTTTCTCGCCTTCATCGCTCGATTGGATAACGTCGCGCGCCTGGTTCTGGAACCGACTGGTGGCTACGAGCGACCCGTCGTAGATGCCCTGCTGGCTGCTCGCCTGCCGGTGGCACGGGTGAATGCCAAACAGATCAGGCAGTTCGCGCGCGCCTGCGGCCAGCTCTCCAAGACCGACAGGATCGACGCCTTCGTTCTGGCGGACTACGCCAAGCGTATGGAAACCAAAGTTCTCACCCCATCTTCGCCAGCTCAAACAGCGATGATCGATCTGGTTTCACGTTACAAGCAACTATCGCACATGATCGTGCAGGAAAAGAACCGGCGGGAGAAGCTGCGTAATCGCGACGATAACAAATCCAAGGCCTGGATCGAAGAAACGCTGTCATTCCTGCTGCAACAGCGCCAGTCGGTGGTCGATGCCATGGAAACCTGCCTGAAGTCGCACAAAGACCTTGCCGACAAAGCGAAAGTCCTCACCTCGCTCAAGGGCATCGGACTGCGAACCGCATGCATTCTGATCGCCGGGCTTCCCGAACTCGGGCTGTTGGACAAAGGCCAGATCGCAAAGCTCGTCGGTGTCGCCCCAATCAATCGCGACAGTGGCCTGATGCGTGGAAAACGGATGATTACAGGTGGTCGAAAACCGGTAAGGGACGCTCTCTACATCGCCGCGTTACCGGCAATCCGCTTCGATCCCGCCATGAAAGCCGTGTTCGATCGACTGAAAGCCAAAGGCAAGCCCGGAAAGGTTGCTCTCGTCGCCGTCATGCGCAGGATCATCATAATTCTAAACGCTCGAATGCGTGAATATCGGGCAACGGTGCTTGACCCGTAACACCGTTACTTTTTTATCAATAAGGTCACGGCAGTCTGCACGACACAGCGACAAGACGCTGATTCACTGCGCCTTGCCGGCATCGAGCCTGTCGATTGCCTCTACATTCCCGGCGGACGAGCCGTTCGGGTCGAATTCCGATTCCAGCCATTTGTCGACGACGGCCTTTGCCAGTTCCGGGCCGATGACGCGGGCGCCCATGGTAATGATCTGGGCGTTGTTGGACTTGGCGGCCCGCTCGGCGGAATAGGTGTCGTGGGTCAAAGCCGCGCGAATACCCGGAACCTTGTTTGCCGAGATGCTCACTCCGATGCCAGTTCCGCAGATGAGTATCCCTCGCTCGTTTTCACCGTTGACGATCGTCTCGGCAAGACCTTTGGAAAGATCGGCGTAAAAGCCCGAGCGGCTGAGGTTGGTCACCTGTAAATTGCTCTTTGTCGCCAGATGCGCCTCGATAACGTCGAGAAGCGGCTTGCCGGCACTGTCGGCACCGATTGCGATTTTCATGGTCGTTCCTTTCCAGTGTTGATCGTCAGATGGCTGCGGCAACGCGGCCGAGGATATCGAGATAGCCCGTAATGTTCCAGGCAGAGCGACCGATAAAGAGCCCGCCTATATGCGGCTTGGAGATAAGCTCCTCGCAATTTCCGCTGTTGACGCTGCCGCCGTAAAGAACCGGCACAGACACGCCGAGGATTTCTTTCGCCCATTGCGAAATCAGGCCGTGGCGCTCGTCGGCATAATCAGCAGACGCTGGAATGCCGTTGACGCCGATTGCCCAGACCGGCTCATAGGCAAGCAGCACCGGTTTTTCCGTGTCGCCGCTTTCCACAAAGGAGAGCGCGCCTTCGACCTGGCGTTTCAGAACGACATCGGCATTGCCCGCTTCCCTCTCGGCCAGCGTCTCGCCGATGCAGATCAGCGGAACAAGCCCGTGCCGGATAGCTGCGGCCACTTTCAGGCCCACGGTCTCGTCCGTCTCGCCGAAAAATTCCCGCCGCTCGCTATGGCCAAGCTCGACGATGTCGAGATGGCAGTCCGTCAGCATCAGCGGGGAGATTTCACCGGTCCATGCACCGGCATCATCCCAATGCATATTCTGCGCCCCGACCTTGACGCTTGTTTCGGCCAAACGCTGCTTGACCTGCCGCACCGCAGTATAGGGCGGGATGACAAAGCGCTGGATGCGGATGTCCCGTTCCGCATCCGCATCGGCAAGGCCATTCGCAAACGTCAGAGAGTCTGCGAGAGTCTTGTTCATTTTCCAGCTTGTGCCGACCCAGATGGACGATTTCGTCATGCAATGTCCCCCGCGGCGTCCCCGCCTATGGTTTCAAGAGTGATGCCGCCTTCACGCAGCGCCGCAGCATAAGGCGCGTCGAGTTCATCGCCCGTCAGAACGGCCTGGAACCCGTCAAGCCTCGTCAAAAAGTGCAACGCGGATTTGCCGAATTTTCCGTGATCCACCAAAAGATACGATTTTTCGGCCGATTTCATCATCTGACGCTTGGTCTGGACAACCTCCTGATCCTGATGAAAGGCGGCATTGCCGTTTACGGCGGAGCTTGAGAGAAAGGCGAGATCGGCGCGCAGCGACCGAAGCGCCTCCTGCGTGTTAACGCCGAAAAAACCGTTGAATTTGCTGCTGTAAAGACCGCCCAGCGAAATCACGTTAATACCGGCGACAGGGGCGAGCTGGATGATGACGCCGAGATTATTGGTGATGACGGTCAACGGCCGCAGATCCCGGATATAGCCAGCCAGAGCGCCTGCCGTTGATCCATCATCGATAATGATGATCTGACCAGGTTCGATAAGCCGGGCAGCATGCCGGGCCAGCCGCCGCTTTTCGTCAGCGGCTATCCTTTCACGATACCGGAAATCGCTTTCGAATTGCGGACTGGATTGAATTGACGCCCCACCATGAATCTTTCGCAGCAGGCCCGCCTGCTCGAGCTCGTCAAGATCGCGATGAATGGTCATCTTGCTGACACCGAAGCGGACGGACAATTCTTCGATGGCTGCCGATCCGGTCTCCATCAACATTTCCATCATCAATTGTCGGCGGTCATCCGGCTTCATATCGCGTCCGATATCTGCGTTCATTTGCTAGTTAACAGACATTTCCGTTCCTTTCAACTTCTGTGTGTTATTTTGTTATAATTTTTCGTTACAATTATTGATGCCGGAAGAGTCTTTAAAATCGACGGCGAAGCTGATCACGCGGCAATTCAGGAGTGACGGGTTGCAGGGCAGGGAAAGCTTATGTCATGACTGACCTTGAGGGCCGGCAACCGTATCACTGGAAGCGCTGGGACAAATGACGGGAACGCGCGCCGGACGAGTGGGCGTGCAGGAGGAATTTTATGCCCAAGACTGACATTGCCCGGCGCGTCTATGATAATGCCTGGAAACTCGATCCCGTCATTCGCAGCCTTCTCGATACGGATTTCTACAAGCTTCTGATGCTGCAGATGATCTGGCGGTTATATCCCGAGGTGGACGCGACTTTTTCGCTGATCAACCGCACGAAGACAGTGCTTCTCACCGACGAGATCGATGAACAGGAACTGCGCGAACAGCTTGACTACGTGCGCGGGCTGCACTTTACCAAGAAGGAGATGATCTGGCTCGCCGGCAATACCTTCTATGGTCGCAAGCAGATATTCTCGCCGGATTTCCTGGCCTGGCTGGCGGACTTCCAGCTTCCTGACTACGAATTGTCGCGTCGGCACGGGCAGTATGAACTGACCTTTCCCGGAAAATGGACCCACACGACCATGTGGGAAATCCCGGCGCTCGCCATCATCAACGAGCTTCGCTCGCGTTCAGCCATGAAAGATATGGGCCCTTTCGCGCTGGACGTCCTCTATGCCCGTGCGAAAGCGAAGATGTGGTCGAAGGTGGAGCGGCTTCGCGACTATCCCGACCTGCGCATTTCGGATTTCGGTACGCGCCGACGCCACAGCTTCCTGTGGCAACGCTGGTGTGTCGAGGCCTTGAAGGAAGGCATCGGAACATCCTTCACCGGCACCAGCAATGTGCTGCTTGCCATGGACACCGATCTCGAAGCCGTCGGCACCAATGCCCATGAGCTGCCGATGGTCGCAGCAGCGCTCGCCCGGACTGATCTGGAACTCGGTGAGGCGCCCTACAAGGTCCTGCAGGACTGGAACCGGCTTTACGGCGGCAATCTACTGATTGTTCTTCCGGACGCCTTCGGAACCGCCGCCTTCTTGCGCAACGCTCCGGACTGGGTTGCCGACTGGACCGGGTTTCGTCCCGATAGCGCGCCGCCGATCGAGGGGGGCGAAAAGATCATAGGCTGGTGGCGCAGCAAGGGTCGCGACCCGAGGGAGAAGCTATTGGTCTTCTCGGACGGGCTGGACGTGGAGACGATCATCAAAACCTATCGCCACTTCCATGGTCAGGTTCGCATGAGCTTCGGCTGGGGCACGAACCTCACCAATGACTTTGCAGGTTGCGCGCCGATGCATCTCAGCGGGCTTGATCCGATTTCCATCGTCTGCAAGGTTATCGACGCCAACGGGCGTCCTGCCGTCAAGCTGTCGGACAATCCGCGCAAGGCGACGGGCGATCCCGCCGAAGTCGATCGCTACCTCAGGTTCTTTGGCACTGAAGATTTTACCGAACAGGCTGTTCGCGTGTAGCAACGGTTGCAATGCACAGCCTTGATGCCGTGGAAAAACAAAAGCCCAGCCGGTGGAGGCGTCCGGCTGGGCTTTTTCCGCGCCACCGGAAGCGGCGCGCTGGGAGATCGGTCGTGTTGCTCAGGCGCTCATCCTGAAGTCAGAGCGCACGGCAAGCGGATGAACCATGGATAACAGGCGGCGCTTGGGCGCCGCAAGCAGGTTGGCCGTGTGGCTTTTCGCGCCAACGGCGCCAGGCTGCATCTGGCGCAACGCACTGGCTGCCGAATAGAGCAATGTTTTCATTTCATTCGTGGTCACGCCATCCGCACGCATGATGGCGCGGATCATCGGATCGCTCAGAACCTCAGAGATGGTCAAATCGCTGTTTGGCTGCTGCATCGGGTATTCCTTCGGGTTCATCATCATACCCGGCAGACGGGTATCCGCCGGGGTCTTTCACTTGACATCCATGAGATGTGGTGTTACCAGTAAGTAACATCTGTATAGTTACCGACCGGTCACACCCATGTCAAGAACGCTCGTGCAGAAAAATTCCAAATCCGTATCGTCGGCGAAGCCGGCAGATCTAAGGCTGGAAAAAGGTGACTGTGTGCCGCTGCGCCCAGCACCCAGAGACAGGATCGTTTCGACGGCCTGCGAGCTGTTTCGACAGCATGGAATCAGGGGCATCGGCGTCGATGCGATAGCCGAAGCCGCCGATACGAACAAGATGACGCTCTATCGTCATTTCGGCTCAAAAGACGATTTGATTTGTGAAACCCTGAAATTCAAATCTGAAATGGCATCGGCTTTCTGGGAGGAGCTGGAGACCGCTCATCCCAATGACGCCATGGCGCGGCTTCTGGGGTGGGTACGAGGCCGGGCTCAATGTCTGGCTGACGACCGATATGGATGCGATCTAGCCAATGCGGCGGTCGAGTTGAAGGAGCAGAACCATCCGGCTCATGTGGTCATCGAGGAATTCAAGCTCGCCCAGCGCAGACGCCTCGAAAAGCTCTGCCATGACGCCGGCGCCAGAGAGCCGGAGCTTTTGTCCGATACGCTGTCCCTTCTGATGGAGGGCGCGCAGGTGAGTAAACTTGCAACTGGCAGCGAAGGCCCTTCGATGCGCTTCATGCGGGCTTGCGAAGCCGCCATCAACTCATTTTGCCGATCGTCCTGACAGGAAACGCGGCATGATCCCCTGGACCCACCTCGACACGGCAACGATACCCGATGGCGGCGGAGAACTGCGCCTGAAGCAGCGCGGCGCCGAATTCTCCATCATGCTTGGAGCGACCGAACTGATGAACAGCCGCTTGAGCGGTTCGGAAGAAGCTCTTGCGCGGCTTACCCATGAACGTATCCGGCAGCGGCCTCGGCCACACATGCTGATCGGCGGGCTGGGAATGGGATTTACACTGAGGGCCGCGCTCGGCGTGCTGCCCTTCGATGCGCAGGTTACAGTCAGCGAGCTCGTGCCGGCTGTCGTTGAATGGGCGAGAGGACCAATGGCCGACGTTTTTGATGGTTGCCTGGACGATCCCAGGACAAACATCGTCGAAAATGATGTCGGTCAGCTCATCCGCGCCGCAACAGGCAGCTATGATGCCATACTTCTGGACGTGGACAATGGGCCGGAAGGACTGACGCGCAAGGCCAATGATGACCTTTACAGCTTGTCCGGCCTTCTTGCCGCGAAAAAGGCACTCCGCCAGGGCGGCATCCTCTCCGTCTGGTCATCTGCTCCCGATGCAGCCTTTACAAGGCGATTGCAAAACGCTGGTTTTCTCGCCGAAGAATTGAAAGTCCGGGCAAGCACAAAAGGTACTGGCGCCCGCCATGTCATCTGGCTGGCTACAAAGAAATAGCCAGCTACAGATTTTCTCTTGAACAGTGTCCGGACTCGTTGCAGCGGCGCTCACACCGACTTTTCCATGAGCGATTGCGTCAGGGCGCGCGTTGAGACGATGGGATTTCGCCGGAACCAAATGCCGTTTTCGCGGTTGTTTCGTTGCGCATAAAGCGGAGAAGACAATGACTGTCATAACGGAGGCTGAGATAGGCCATCGACGGCAAACACCGGCAACATTGGCGAAATGCGGTCCGTGCGGCAGAAGAAGACACAGCCACGGCTGCTCCGTCATCCACGAGGATACACGGACTTCCGGTCGTTGCCCATGATGCCCCGCTGGAACAGACAACGAAGGCTGCCCGCGAACCGGTTTGATCCATCGCGCTTCTTTCTGCTACTTTCACGGCAGCGAGTCTCGCAGCGTCCCCCTTGATTGTGCGGCGCAAAGAAATGTTTTGTGCACTGCACTTTTTTGGGGACATCAACCCGACTTTGCAACATCATGCCTCTCAGCGCATTCCCTTATCGACAGCATCTGCGGATGTGGATACCCTTAAAAAGGAACGAAGCTTACGTGAAAATACTCTCGGTAACGTCGGAAATTTTTCCGTTGATCAAAACCGGCGGCCTTGCCGACGTCACCGGGTCTTTGCCGAAAGCGCTTGCCGCATATGGCTATTCCACGCGCACGCTGGTTCCCGGTTATCCCACACTCTTGGCCAAACTGGGCGAGACCACCGTTGTCCACGATTTTCCGGATTTGTTCGGGGCTCCCGCTTCCATCTTGTTGACGCGTTACGAGCAGCTGGACCTCCTGATTCTTGATGCTCCGGCGCTTTATAGTCGCCCCGGCGGCCCCTATCTCGATGAAAACGGACGAGACCATGCCGATAACTGGAAGCGGTTCGCCGTGCTCTCCTATGTGGCCTCGGCGATTTCCGACGGACTTATCGAGGATTGGCGACCCGATCTTGTGCACACCCACGATTGGCAAACGGCGCTTACCTCCGTCTATATGAAATATTCGACTGCAGGCCGGAATCTGCCGAGCGTTTTGACAATCCATAATCTCGCATTTCAGGGACAGTATCCGAAATGGGTTGTGGGGCAGATCGGTCTTCCTCAGGAGACGATTTCCATCGATGGACTCGAATATTACGGGGATATCAGCTATCTCAAGGGCGGCATTCTCACGGCAACTGCCATTACGACGGTCAGCCCCACCTATGCCCGCGAGATCGTCTCGCCGGAGCTGGGCATGGGGCTGGAGGGGGCGCTCAGTTCGCGTCCCGGGGCATTGACCGGCATTGTCAACGGTATCGATACGGAGATTTGGAATCCCGCTTCCGATGGCTATCTCCCGGCGAAATACGATCATAAAACCATAAGAGTAAGGGCCGTCAATCGCGCCAAACTGCTCGAAGCTTTTCGTCTTGACGATGGACCCGGACCGATCTTCGCGGCCGTCACGCGGCTTACCTGGCAGAAGGGCGGCGACATGCTCGCAGAAGTCGCCGAAGAGATCGCCCATCTTGGGGGACGGTTGATCGTGCTCGGCAAGGGTGAACAATTTGTCGAAAATGCCTTGTTAACCGCCGCGGGACGGTACCCAGATCGCATTGGCGTACGCATTGGCTATGATGAAGAAACGGCCCATCTTATCCATGGCGGCGCAGATCTCGTCATTCAGCCCTCCCGATTCGAGCCCTGTGGCCTGACCCAGCTTTACGCCTTGCGTTACGGTGCAATTCCGGTGGTGTCGCGAACCGGCGGCCTTTCGGAAACTATCATCGACGCCAATGATGCGGCTGTAACGGCCAGGGTCGCGACCGGATTTCAGTTTCACCCTGCGACGGCTGAAAATCTCAGGCTTTCCATCCACCGCGCCTTTGCTGCCTATCATGATCCAAAAAAATGGGCACGACTGCAGAATCAGGCGATGAAAGCCAATTTTTCGTGGGAGCGGAGCGCCGAGCAATATGCCGCGCTCTATACCGACCTCATTGAAGGCGGCAAGGCTTCGTCGATATTCACGGCAAGGGCCGCCGAGTAAGCACGGCAGCCCTTCGAGGCAGATGGCGCGGTTATTCCGGATGAAAAAGCATCAAACTGCGCGGCGGCATTTCGATGACGCCGTCCTGTATGCGATCCTGACCGCTATCGGCGGTCATCAGCACCAATTTCCAAGCTCCGGACGCCAACTCGGGCATGACGAATGGCACAGGCCCTTCATGAGGGTTGAAAAGCAGCAACAGCTCCGGCCAGACATGATCGACAGTCTTCAAATCGTCCCGTGACAGCCGGACGCCGATCGTCGTGCTTCCGCCATCGGCCCATTGCTCGGGGGTCTGCTCGCCGCCGCCGGGATTGAGCCACGTGACGATCATGCCGTCCCGCCAGTTTTCCCGCCGCAGCAGCGGCTGCTCCGCTCTCAGGTGAATAAGCGTGCGCACGAATTCCCGCAGCGCATCTGCGCTGGGCGGCAGGTTTTCCCAATGGACCCAGCTGATCTCGCTGTCCTGACAATAGCCATTATTGTTACCGAGCTGGCTGCGCCCGAACTCATCGCCGGCCAGGATAAGCGGCGTCCCGTGCGAGAGCAGCAATGTCGCCAGGAGATTGCGTTTTTGCCGGTCACGGACAGCGTTGATGCCCTCGTCGTCCGTTGGTCCCTCCGCACCGTAGTTGAAGCTACGGTTGTCGTTGTGACCATCCTTGTTGTCTTCTCCATTCGCCTCGTTGTGCTTGTCATTGTACGAAACAAGGTCGTTGAGCGTGAAACCGTCATGGGCGGTGACAAAATTGACGCTGGCCCAAGGCCGCCGGCCGCGCTGGTCGTAAAGATCACCGGAGCCCAGAAGACGGGCGGCGAAATCCGGCGCCGTGCCGTCCGTGTCTTTCCAGTAGTCGCGCACCGTATCCCTGTATTTGTCGTTCCACTCGGCCCAGCCTGGCGGAAAGCCACCCACCTGATAGCCGCCTGGACCGATGTCCCAAGGCTCGCCGACAAGCTTGACCTTTGCGAGCACCGGATCCTGGGTCACGGCGTCAAAAAAACCGCCGCGCTCGTCGAAACCTTCCGGCTCCCGCCCCAGAATAGTGCCGAGGTCGAAGCGGAACCCATCGATATGCATGTCCTCGACCCAGTAGCGCAACGAATCCGTGACCATCTGCAGAACGCGGGGATGCGACGTGTTGACGGTATTTCCAGTGCCGGTATCGTTGATGTAATACCGGTGGTCGGTCGGCAGGGTGCGATAATAGGAGAAATTGTCGATACCCTTGAAGGACAGCGTCGGACCAAGCTCATTGCCTTCGGCGGTATGATTATACACCACGTCCAGGATAACCTCGATCCCGCCATCATGAAGAGCGCGAACCATGTCGCGAAATCCGTCCATCTTCCGAGGACCATAATAGCGCGACGCCGGTGCGAAGAAACCCAGACTGTTATAGCCCCAATAGTTCTTCAGTCCACGATCGAGCAAATGGCTGTCGTCGGGGAAATAATGCATCGGCAGCAGTTCGACTGAGGTTATGCCGAGGCTTTTCAGATAATCGACAATCGCCTTGTCGCCGAGACCCTCGAAGGTGCCGCGCAGATTTTCCGGCACCGCCGGATGCAGCTGGGTGAATCCCTTGACGTGCGTTTCGTAAAAAATCGTTCTCGACCAAGGAATTGATGGCGGTCTGTCGCCTTGCCAATCATAGGAAGTGGAATCGACAACCCGGCATTTCGGCATGCCGGGAGCACTGTCCGTGGTGTCGAAGGACAGATCTTTTTCCGCGCTGTCGAGCACATATCCGAAATTTGCCTGGGACCAGGAAACGTCGCCGGCCAATTCTCGCGCATAGGGGTCGATCAGAAGCTTGTTTGCGTTGAAACGGTGCCCACTTGCCGGATCGAAGGGTCCGTGGACACGATAGCCATAAAGTGCGCCGGGTTTCAGATCCGGGACGTAGCAGTGCCAGACCTCGTTTGTATATTCCGGCATTTCGATGCGCGCAGTTTCTATTGAGCCCGTCTCATCGAAAAGACACAACTCAACCCGCTCGGCATGTGCGGAAAACAGAGCAAAATTTACGCCATCCTTGTCGGGCACAGCGCCCAATTTATGCCAAGTGCCCGCTTCGACTTCGTATTGCCTTACCTTGGCATCCATCTTTAACCCACCCTCAAAACACAACCTTCATTAATTGTGCAGTGCGTCAATTGTTCCATAGCAAGTCGTGATGCGCAAAAAATAAGGGTTTGTCCGGCCAGTGATGAAAAAAACGCGACATCGCTCCAACCCCGCATACGACAAAAAGGCCCCTTCCTTGCATTGAAGAGGCCTTAAAACAGTTGGTTCGCTCTGCGAAATGTCTAGCGCTGACGCGCCTTACGAGCAGCGTAACGACGGTCTCGTTCCGCCTTGCGTTCGGCTTCGTCCGCTATGACCCGGGAGATGCGATCGCGCTCCGCGCCTTCGCGTGCGACGGCCTCCGCCTTGGCCTCTGCCTCCGCCGCAGCGGTCAGGGCAGCAGCTTCGGCCAGTTGCCTGTCATGCTCTTCCTGCTTCGCCCGCTCCCGCTCGGCGCGACGGGCTTCGCGCGCCGCAGCGTTTGCCTGGCGTTCAGCAAGCTTGGACGCCAGTTCCGGATCGTCCGGCTTCGGCGCCGAGGCAAACTTCTTCAGGAGCTGCTGCTTGGCTTCGGCCGCAGCCTTGCGCCGATCGGCAAAGCCATTATCGGATGCGTGTCTCAATCTTCGTCGTCCTTGTTCGGTAGATTATCGTTTATGCCGGCCCATTGCCGGAAATGGAGCCAGCCCAAGGCCATCTCCACCGCTATTTCGCATTTTGCGCTTTATCAAGATAGGGGGAAGCTTAAAAAAAGAAAGCCCTGCTGGTGTCCCGCCGAAACCATATTGCACCGTCTCGGGAGATAGCAACCTGATCAGCGCTTGGTACGTTTGCGCACAACAGGAATAGCTGCAGGCGCGGCGGCCTCTCTCTCGAGGCGCAACTCCCGCAGCCTCAATGTTTTTTCGTCACGCGCAGCAGCGACATCGTCGATTTCGGAAATAGTCCGGTTGCGGGCCATGAATTGCGTTTGCGTTCTGCTGAAAGCCGATTCCGCCTGTTCGCGGGCTTTCACTGAATTCTCGGTCAAAATGACATCCTGATGTTGGCGCAGGCCCATTTCTCGGATCATCCGTAAACGGCGGCGCGCGTTTGGCTGAGAGGCCAAAAAAAAGGCCAGGCTTTAGGCCTGACCTTCGATTGGAATACGCCTCTTCAACGATGCCAGTACATCCGTGGTCACCGGCGAGGCGTCATCCGATTTTTAAGCAGCCTGGAGCTGGCAAGCGGACATTTTGCCCGACTTGTTATCGCGTTCCATTTCGTAGCCGATCTTCTGGCCTTCGACGATTTCGCGCATTCCGGCGCGCTCTACAGCAGAGATGTGAACGAACACGTCCGCGCCGCCGTTGTCAGGCTGAATGAAGCCGAAGCCTTTGGTGGAATTGAACCATTTTACTGTGCCAGTGGTCATAACGAACCCTTTCAATAGCAACATATATCCGCCACCGTGCGACGCACAGTGGCTACTTTATTTCGATTTTTGAAGGGAAGTTCGTCAGAGACGCGTCAAGCGCGGGCAGAAACAAATATCAGTCAAACAACTATCGATGACAGTCTTATAGTTTCCAATGCCCTGGGTGTCAACCTTTAGTTTTCTGAGCATTCAAAAACCAACATCGGTTGTATTCCTATTCGTTTCCCGCATGCGACGGCTGCATGATTGAACGAAACACAAGGTTTGTTCACGATTTGGAGACAATGCGTCTATTGCCACGCATCTATCGCAACGGCCCGGACGGACACATTTAGAAAGCGAAGGCAACGTCCGGCAACCGGATGGAAAGGATCAGATCATGCTCACCCAGATCAAGGGATTGCACCACGTCACATCGATGGCAGCGAGCGCCCGCACGAACAACCAGTTTTTTACCGACACGCTCGGTTTGCGGCGCGTCAAGAAAACCGTCAATTTCGATTCGCCCGACGTTTATCATCTTTATTATGGCGACGAGACGGGCACCGCCGGCACGGTCATGACTTATTTTCCTTTTCCGCATATGGGCCGTGGACGGCCGGGCACCGGTGAGGTGGGCACGACCGTCTTTTCTGTTCCTGAAGGTTCGCTCGGGTTCTGGAGCGACCGGCTGGCGCAACGGGGCATAACGGGCCTCAAGGCGGAAGAGACCTTTGGCGAGAAGCGCCTGAACTTCGCGGGGCCGGACGGCGACGGGTTTGCCCTGGTGGAAGTGCGTAACGACGCGCGTCCCGCCTGGACCGAAAACGGCGTGTCCGAAGATTATGCGATCCGCGGCTTCCATTCCGTTGCCATGCGTCTGCGCGACCAAGGCGCGACTGCCGAGCTGTTGAAGTTCATGGGCTATGACACCCTCGACAGCAAAGACGGCGTGACGCGGCTTATCGTGCCGAAGGGGAATGGTGCAGGGCTGATAGACCTCGAAACCATGCCCAATATCCAGCGCGGGCTTCAGGGCGCCGGCTCGGTTCACCACGTCGCCTTTTCGGTCGAAAACCGTGAAAAGCAGCTGGAGGTCCGCAAGGCCTTGATGGACACCGGCTATCAGGTGACCCCGGTCATCGACCGCGATTATTTCTGGGCGATCTATTTCCGGACCCCCGGCGGCGTCCTGTTCGAGATCGCCACCAACGAGCCGGGTTTCGATCGCGACGAAGATACGGCCCATCTCGGCGAGGCGCTGAAGCTGCCGCAGCAGCACAAGCATCTGCGGCCGATCCTGGAACAGCAACTCGAAAAGCTGGACGGCTGAGGAGCACTGCAATGGTTGAGTATGGATATGTACATCGTTTGAAGGCCGGCACCCCGGGACATGCGATCTTCTTCGTCTTTCACGGAACGGGCGGCGACGAACGGCAATTTTTCGACTTCGGCAGCAATTTGCTGCCCGAAGCTACGATTGTCTCACCGCGAGGGGACGTTTCGGAGCATGGCGCGGCGCGGTTCTTCCGGCGCACCGCCGAAGGCGTATACGATATGGCGGACCTTGCCCGGGCAACGGAGAAGATGGCGGAGTTTATCGAGGCACTCGCGCATGAACACCAGGCAACCGAGGTGATCGGTCTTGGATTTTCGAACGGTGCCAATATTCTGGCAAATCTGCTGATCGAAAAGAATCTGTTCGACAAAGCGGTTCTCCTGCATCCGCTCATCCCGTTCGCGCCGAAGGACAACGCTGCGCTGGCAGGCAGAAAAATCCTGATTACCGCCGGCCAGCGGGATCCGATCTGCCCGGCGCCGCTCACCCAGGCGCTCGCCGACTATTTTGCCGCGCAGCACGCCGTCGTGGACCTGGAATGGCACACCGGCGGCCACGATATCCGCCAGAATGAAATCGAGGCAGTGCAACGCTTCGTCGGTTGATCCACACGCCTCTTCTCCCGGCATCGAGAAGAGGCGTGTCGTCGCATGAATGCGCGACGTAGTGGCTGGCCTTTAATACCCCCGTGCGGCACCGGCTGCCGAGCGGCTGTCGATCGCGCCCGAATAGCGGGCGCCGCCGCCCGCTTCTATTTCCTTGAGGTTTTTGCCGCCGACGAGGATGCCTGCAGCCTGACCCCAGACAGGCCAGCTTTGGTCGATCGCCACATCATGGCCTATTTCGGTCAGGCGTTTCAGCGTATCGGACGAGAGCGCAAAGGGCTCCATATAGACTTTGTCCGGCAGCCATTGGTGATGGATACGGGGAGCATCGATCGCCTCCTGTATGGTCATTCCATGGTCGATGACGTTGATGATCGCCTCGAGCGTGATCGTGATGATGCGGGCGCCGCCGGGGCTGCCGATGACCATGAAGGGTTGGCCGTCCTTTGAGATGATTGTCGGGCTCATGGAGGACAGAGGTGTCTTCTTGGGCTCGATGGCGTTAGCCTCGCCCTGCACCAGGCCGTAAAGATTGGGTGCACCGGGCTTGGACGTGAAATCGTCCATTTCGTTGTTGAGCAGGATGCCTGTTCCCGCCGCCACGATGCCGGCGCCGAAGGAGCCGTTGAGCGTATAGGTCACCGCAACCGCGTTGCCGTCCCTGTCGATGATGGAATAATGCGTGGTCTCCGTGCTTTCGCCCATGCCTTTCGGCATGAGATCCTGCGAGATGCCAGCCCGGTATGGATTGATCTTGTCGCGGATTTTGGCTGCGTAGGATTTGTCGATCAGTGTATCGACAGGATTGTTGACGAAGCCCGGATCGCCCAGGGCCGAATTGCGATCGACATAGGCATGGCGCATTGCCTCGATCATGACATGCACCGTTTCTGCCGAACCGTAACCCATATAGGAAAGCGGATAGCCTTCCAGCACATTGAGAATTTCGCAGATGATGACGCCGCCCGAACTTGGTGGCGGCGAGGACGCGATGTCGTAGCCCCGGTAGTTGCAGGTCACAGGCTTCAGTTCCCGCACGGTATATTGCTCGAAGTCGGCCTTGGCGAGGATGCCGCCGGAATAGGTACTGGCCTTGACGATCCTGTCGGCAATCTCGCCCTTGTAGAAGGCGTCGGCTCCCTTTTCCGATATTTTAGCCAGGCTCGCAGCGAGATCCGGCTGTATCAATCTTTCGCCGACGCCGTAGCTTTTGCCGTCCGGCTTCAGGAAGACCGCGGCGGCCTCCCTGTCCTTCGATAGTTTCTTCGCGCCGCTAGCCAGCGAAGCGACATCGCCCTGTGACAGAACGAAACCGTTCCTGGCGAAATCGATCGCTGGGGCGATCAGATCCCGGCGCTGCATGGTTCCATAGCGTTCACGGGCCGTCTCGAGCCCCATGACCGAGCCCGGCACACCGACAGCCAGATAGCCGTCCGTGCTGCGCCCCTTCACGATCTCGCCTTTTTCGTCGAGATACATTGTTTTGGTCGCAGCCATCGGCGCACGCTCGCGAAAATCGAGAAAGGTCGTATTGCCATCCTTCAGCCGGATCGTCATGAAGCCGCCGCCGCCGATATTGCCGGCAGTGGGATAGACGACTGCGAGCGCATAGCCCACCGCGACGGCGGCATCGATGGCGTTGCCGCCCTTCTTCAGGATCTCGATGCCGACGTCGGATGCCAGTCTCTGGGCTGTGACGACCATGCCATTCTCTGCCTTGACAGGCTCCGGCGATGCGGCAAAGGCAGGCGACACGGGGAGAAAGGCGATCGACAGGCATTGAACGAAGGTCGCGGCAAGGCGAATGACGGGTTTCATGATCGGGGTCCCGGTTCCGGTTTTTCGGATGTTTCATCTTCGCCGAGATTGTCCGCCAATACCATCGGCTATTTTGAATTTTGAGCGGCGGAGATGCCAGTGCGCGACTGCAGAGCCCTATCGGGTCGTAGGCGAATGCGACGCGAGCCACTCCACAAGACCAAGGGCCGCAGCACGGCCCGTGGCAAAACAGGCCGTGAGCAGGTAGCCGCCCGTCGGCGCCTCCCAGTCCAGCATTTCTCCGGCGGCGAAGACACCTGGCAGAGCCTTCATCATGAAGCGATCGTCAAGCGCCGTGAAACGAATGCCCCCTGCAGACGATATCGCCTCGGCGATCGGCCGGGGTGACACCAACGGGATGGGAAGGCCCTTGATCAGCATGGCGACTGCCTCGGGGCGGAGCTGGGCAGCCTCCGGAACGATTTCCCGCAGCAAAGCCGCTTTCACGCCTTCAAGGCCGGCGGCCTTGCGCAGGCGTGTCGCCAGGCTTGCCTTGCCGCCCTGCCGCGCAAAATCCTGTGCCAGACGCGCCGCATCCCTGCCCGGAACAAGATCGACGACAAGATCGGCGGCCTGTCCGAGCTCAAGCCTGTCGCGCAAGGCCGCAGCATGGGCATAGACGAGACTGCCTTCGATGCCATGGCGGGTGACGACGAATTCGCCGGAAAAACTGCCGGCTTCCGACGTGACCTTGACGGATTTGAGCGGCGCACCGGCAAAGCGGTCTTTGAAAACCGTACTCCAACCGACGTCAAAGCCGCAATTTGCCGGCCGCAAGGGTGCTATATCGACGCCATTGCACGTCAGAATGCCTGACCATTCTCCGTCCGAGCCAAGCCGCGGCCAGCTGGCGCCGCCAAGCGACAGCAGCACGGCGTCGCACGAGACCTGCAGGCTGCCACCAGGGGTATCGAAGACGAGGTGGGATCCGTCAAGGCCGGTCCACCGGTGACGTGACCGGAAATTGACGCCCCGGCTTTCCAATCGGCGCAGCCAGGCGCGCAGCAGCGGCGAGGCCTTCATGGCGATCGGGAAAACCCGGCCTGACGTCCCGACGAATGTCTCCGTTCCAAGGCCGAACGCCCAGGCCCTCACATCGTCGGGGGTGAAGCCTTCGAGCGCCGAGCGGAGATTGGCGGTGGCTGCGCCGAACCGCGTGGCAAAGCGTGAATAATCTTCCGAATGCGTGATGTTCAGCCCGGACTTGCCCGCCAACAGAAATTTGCGGCCGAAGGTCGGCATGGCGTCATAGATCGTGACGGCATGGCCGGACTGTGACAGGGTCTCTGCCGCCATGAGCCCGGCGGGACCACCGCCGATGATCGCGATCTGCTTTCCAGTCATAAGTCCGTGCCATATCGGTTTCGGATTATTGTCTTGCGACCTCCGCAGCATTTGCGCAAGTGCCGGATGACATGCGAAGGCTTTGTCGGTGTGATCATCGACAGGATGGCTGGAAAGCCAAGCTTTCGCGCCTATGTTCATCGCCGACACGGATAAGGAGAGGGCAAGGCAATGGCGAACGGACAAAACATGTGGCATGGCGTGAAAATCGCGGACCTTGAAGGCAAGGCCGTGCTGATTACCGGCGCCTCCACAGGAATCGGGGCGGCACTTGCGAGGGCCTTCGCCGCGCAGGGCGCAAGCGTTGCCATCCATTACAACGAGAGTGTCGATGCTGCAGGCCGGCTGCTGGCGGAGGTCGAAGATGCCGGCGGCAAGGCGATGCTGGTTCAAGGGGATGTCTCCGCTGAAGGCGAAACGGAACGCGTGGTTGAGGACGCCGCCCGTCATTTCGGACGGCTCGATGGTCTGATCAACAATGCCGGCGGCATGCTCGGCCGACTGGCGACCGCTGAGATGACCGACGCACACTATCAAAAGGTCATGGACCTCAACGGCCGCTCGGTTCTCGCCGCGGCGAGGGCGGCGCATCCCTGGTTGCGCAAGCAGGGTGGCTTCATCATCAACACGACCTCGATTGCAGCCCGCAACGGCGGCGGCAACGGCGCAATTCTCTATGCTGCTGCCAAAGGCTTCGTGTCCACGATCACCCGCGGCCATGCCAAGGAGTTTGTCGGAGACAATATCCGCGTCAACGCGGTGGCCCCGGGGATCATTTCGACCCCCTTCCACGACCGCTACACCGATCGGGATATGCTCGAGGCCCAGCGGAAAACGGTGCCGATGGCACGCGTCGGATCACCTGACGACTGTGTCGGAGCCTATCTCTTCCTCGCTTCGCCAAGCCTTTCCGGATACATCACCGGCCAGATCATCGAGGTCAATGGCGGCCAGCTCATGCCGTGATCCATAGATTCGTTGCTGTGCTCGATCGAGGTTTACCTGGTACCAAGCACGCTGCGGACCTTGCTTGCCAGCTGTTCCAGCGTAAAGGGCTTCTGCAGAAAATTCGTGCCAGGGTCGAGAATGCCGTTATGGACCACGGCGTTGTTGGTATAACCGGTCGCGAAGATGACCCGCAGACCAGGCTGGAGCAACAGGGCCGCGTCAGCGAGTTTGCGGCCGTTCATGTCGGGCATGACGATATCCGTCAGCAGGAGATCGAAGGGCTTGCCCTCCTTGAGAATCCGAAGTGCTTCCGGGCCGCCATTGGCGGAAACGACGTGATAGCCGAGTTCGTTCAGCGCCTGCCGCACGAACAGCCTCACCCTGTCGTCGTCTTCCACGAGAAGAATATGTTCGTCGGCAGATCCGCGAGGGAAATTCGTCTCTTCCGGACGACGCTCGGCTGGCGATTCATCGCCATAGAAGCGCGGCAGATAGATCTTCAACGTCGTGCCGACACCGAGTTCGGAATAGATCTTGATATGCCCGCCGGTCTGGCGAACGAAACCGAACAGCTGGCTAAGGCCAAGGCCCGTACCCTTGCCGACTCCCTTGGTGGTGAAAAACGGATCGAAGGCTTTCTCCATGACATCAGGCGTCATGCCGGTGCCGGTGTCCGTCAAGGCAATGAGGACATATTGGCCGACACTGATGTCATGTTCCCCGGCATAATCGTCGTCGATATGCGCATTGGCTGTTTCGATGGTCAGACGACCGCCGTCCGGCATGGCATCACGCGCATTGACGGCGATGTTGAGCAAGGCGTTCTCCAGCTGACTGATATCGGCCTTGGTACGCCAGAGGCCGGCAGCAAGCACAGTCTCGATCCGGATATGTTCGCCGAGCGCCCGGGTCAAAAGGTCGTTCATCCCGGCAATCAGCTTGTTGCCGTCCACCGGTTCGGGCGAAAGCGGCTGCTGGCGCGAAAAGGCGAGAAGCCGCTGGGTCAGGGCAGCGGCCCGCTGCGCGCCTTCCGCCGCTCCAGCGATCAGCCGCTCCAGATCGTGCGTTTCGCCGCGCTTCAACCTGCGCTCTATAAGACTGAGGCCGCCAAGGATAACGGCGAGATTGTTGTTGAAGTCATGGGCTATGCCCCCGGTCAACTGGCCGACTGCTTCCATTTTCTGGCTCTGGCGCAGTTGCTCCTCCGACCGCCTGAGCGCGGCGGTGCGCTCCGCCACCTGTTCTTCGAGCGAAAGGGTGAGCATGTGGAGCTCTTGCTCCGCACGCCGCCGTTCGACGGCCTGTCGGGTTCGTTCCGCCACCTCGTTGATGAAGCGCAGTTCTCCCGGCTCCCAGACCCGGGGTACGCTATGCGTTATGAAGAAGAGAGCTGCCAAGCCGCTTTGTTCTCTGATCGGGATATTGACCAGGGATGCCACGTCAATGGCCTTGAAATTATCGACACTACCGCGCGTCCTGGGGTCGCGGCCAACATCCTCCAGCACGACCACGTCGCCGCGTTTCAGGTCATCGATAAAACTGCCATAGTCCCGGAAATTCTTAACGCCCTGGAGGCTACGGATCCCCTCGGCCGTCCAGTCCCTGTCGATCGTCACAGTCTCCCGTTCGAGATCGACCGTACCATAGCCGGCACGGCTGGTTTTCAGCATCCTGCCAAGCATCGCAGCCGCGGCATAAGCAACATCTGCCGGATCGTCCAGAAACCGGATTTCCTCCTGAAGATCAATGATTGCCGATCGCTCGATTTCACCCGTCTTGAGTTCGTGGATATCCGTGCACGTCCCGAACCATCGAACGATAGCGCCATCTTCGTCGCGAACTGCGTTGGCCCGGCCGATCACCCAGCGATAGACGCCGGTCCGGTGCCGAAGACGGTACTCGATATGATAGGGCTCGCCGGTTGTCAGGCAATGTCGCCAGATCGACCAGGCACGCTCCTGATCGTCCGGATGGAACATGCCGTTCCAGCCCTCGCCGTCGGTCGTGCCGTAGGGAACGCCCGTGAACTCATACCAGCGGTCATTGTAAAAATCGTGAAAACCGTCCGGGCGCGTCGACCAGATCATCTGATCGATGGAATTGGTAATGGCCTTGAGTTCGCCCTCGCTCTCGCGAAGCTTCAGCTCCATCTCGTGGCGCTCGTCGATATCAAGGACGGAGCCGATATAACCGCCAAAGGTGCCATCCGGCATGAACCGCGGTTCGGCGGTGTCGATTGCCCAGCGATATACGCCATCGGCACGCCGCAACCTGTATTCGATCCGGAATGCTTCCTGCTTTTCCAGGGCGGTAAGAAAAATATCGTTCGCACGCTGCCGGTCTTCAGGATGAGTGGCTTCAAGCCAGCCATAGCCCTCCGCCTGCTCGACCGTCTGTCCGGTGAAGGCATACCAGCGGGGATTGAGATAGGTGCAGTACCCGGCTTCATCGACCACCCACAACATAACCGGCGCGTGATCCGCCATGTTGCGAAATCGCTCTTCGCTTTCTTTCAGCTTCTGCTCGTAACGCGTCCGCTCCGTGGTTTCACTGACAATGCACAGAACACCGGCCGTTTCGCCGTTCTCGTCCGGGACAGCCGAATAGGAAATGTCGAACGTCACGGTCTCCGGCTTGCCGTAACGCTCGATATAGAATGGTCGATCCTTTGCCAGAACCGGTTCGCCGCGCTCTCGCACCTGATCCAGCAAAGGCTTCAGATCATCCCAAAGCTCCGCCCAGTTTTCCGAGGCCGGGCGGCCAAATGCATGCGGGTGTTTATTGCCGATCGTTGGTGCGTAAGTATCGTTATAAAAGGCTTTGTAGTCAGGCCCCCAGAACAGGACGATCTGCAGAGGGGCAGCAATTATCGTATCGATCATAACTTTGAGAGATGTCGCCCCGCCCGCTGCATCTTCAGACAACACGGTCTCTCCAACAGTCTTCAATAGGGTTCGAACGCTGATACGGCTGGTAGAAGTACATGTCATTTCTGGAAGTATCCTTGCAACAAGAGCCGTGGAGCGCGGATCGACGGCTTCCCAGAACCGCATGCACTTTGAGCGAGCGATTATCTAACGCTCCTTTTCCGGAAAGCAACAGCGCAACGGGCGCGAATATTTGAGCTCTTGACATATGTTCCGGCAACTATAATGTCAGGAAATTGGTATGACCACATGGCCAATTACCATGTCGGGGAGGAAACATGTTCTCTGCAGTGGAATCGCGCCGCCTGTATCGTCAGGTTGCCGATCAGATGCGTAGCCTGATTGAACGGGGCGAACTCGCCGCCGGGTCGCGGCTGCCTGCAGAGCGCGAACTGGCACAGAGGCTCGGCGTTTCCCGGCCGACGATCCGCGAGGCGCTGATCGTGCTTGAGGTCGAGGGCTTTATCGATATCCGCATGGGTTCGGGCATCTATGTCAATGCCCGCAAGCCCATGCTCGCCGATATTCCGCCGGAGGATTTCGAGGGACCGTTCGAGCTTCTGCGCGCTCGCGCGGTTGTCGAATGCGCGGTTGCAGAAGAAGCCGCCCGGCTGGCTCGACCGGAGCATATTCGGGGGCTCGATGACAATCTTGCGCGAATGGCCGATGCGCTCCATGACCGTCATGCGGCGCTTGCGCTCGACCGCGACTTTCACGTGATCGTATCGGGCATCATTGCCAATGCGACCTTGAGCCGGTTTGTCGGCAGCATTCACGACATGCGCATGACGCCCTATTTCGAAAAGCTCGCCAGCTATTTCGAGAACACCGAAACCTGGAGGGCGGCAATGGAGGAGCATTGCGTCATCCGCGACGCCATCGCCGCAGGTGACCCGGCGGCGGCGCGCGCAGCCATGCGCATGCATCTCGATCAATCGCAAATGCGTCTGTCGGAAAGCTTCGAGGAGAGGCCTGCCGGCAACACGATACCCGCCGCATGGAGTCGTGCCGGAGGAAACTAAGACATCAATGAACTTCAACTTGGGAGGAGATATAAGATGAAGCTCACACTGAAAATGCTACTGGGAGCCACGGTCGCAGTCCTGGCCTCGACACTGACGGCACAGGCCGAAACGGCCCTGAAATGGGCGCATGTTTACGAAACGTCCGAGCCTTTCCACACGGATTCCGTATGGGCTGCCGAAGAGATCGGCAAGCGAACCGAAGGGCGCTACAAGATCGATGTCTTTCCGGCATCGCAGCTCGGCAAGGAAGCCGATCTCAACCAGGGTCTGAAACTCGGCACCGTCGATATCATCATCTCCGGCTCCAGCTTCGCAGCACGCGAATCCAAGCCGATCGGCGTCACCTACTTCCCGTATATTTTCCGCGATCCGAGCCATCTGATCGCCTATACGAAGAGCGACATCTTCAAGAAGCTGTCAGCCGGCTACGAGGAAGCGTCGGGCAATCATATCGCCGCCGTGAGCTATTACGGCACGCGCCACACGACCTCCAACAAGCCGATCGAGAAATGTGCCGACATGCAGGGCCTGAAGATCAGGGTTCCCGACGTGCCGGCCTATCTTGCCATGCCCAGGGCATGCGGCGCCAATACGACGCCGATTGCATTCGCCGAGGTCTATCTCGCGCTGCAGAACGGGACGGTCGAGGCGCAGGAAAATCCGCTGACCACAATCGAGGCAAAGAAGTTCTACGAGGTCCAGAAGCACATCGTCCTGACGGGCCATATCGTCGATCACCTAAACACACTGATCTCCAAAACGCTGTGGTCGAGCCTGTCGGATGCGGACAAGGCGATCTTCACCGAGGTCATGCAGCAGGCCGCGGAGCGCACAACCAAGACGATCGAGGAGCGTGAAAACGCGCTTGTGGCCAGCTTCAAGGAAAAGGACCTGACCGTTACCAAGGTCGACAAGGCCGATTTCGAAAAGAACGTCATCGAAAAAGTGACCTTCGAGGAATTCGGCTACGACAAGCAGGATTGGGAAGCCATCCGCGCCATCAAGTGAACCGTCGTGCCGGCTGCCCGCAACGGCGGCCGGCATTCCTCTTCTCCTGTGCCGGATGATCCCATGCCACAAGAAATTCATACCCCGGTGACACCGGAGGAGCTTGCGCACTCTTTCGAAGACGCTGCGCCAACCGCTGACATTTCCGATTATGCCGTCGAAGACTGGGCCACGCTCGCGATCTTCTGGATCATGACCGGCTGCGTGTTCCTGCAGTTCTTTACCCGCTATGTGCTGAACAATTCCTATGCCTGGACCGAGGAAATCGCCACCAACTGCCTGATCGGCGTTGTCTTCCTGGGCTCGGTCATGTGCGTGCGGCTATCGCGCCATATTCAGGTCGACGTGCTCTATCACTACCTGCCGAAACAGGTCGCCCGGGCGCTGGCCATCTGTGTCGATATCGTCCGCATCGGCTTCTTTGCCTATGGCTGCTGGCTGATGTGGCGCTATGTGGCGATCGTCTCCGAGGAGCGCATGGTGACCGTCGACCTGCCGCGCAACATCGTCTTCTACAGTGTTTTTGCCGGTTTCGTGCTGATGCTCGGCCGCTCCATCCAGGTCTTCATTGCCAATCAGCGCCGCGGTTATTCGGTGCTCGAACGGCCCGAGGAATTTCAAAAGGTCGAGGATTGATCCATGCTCTTGCTCGTTGGCGGATTTCTTGCCCTGATGCTGATCGGCGTTCCTGTCGCCATCGCCATGGCCGTGTCCTCGGTCCTCTATCTGGTCTTCTACAATGTCGCTCCTGACATCATCGCCGCGCAGCGGATGATCGCCGGCGTCGAGAGCTTCCCGCTTCTGGCCGTTCCCTTTTTCATCCTGGCGGGAAACCTGATGAACTCGGCCGGCGTGACCGGCCGCATCTATTCCTTTGCCGTTGCCCTTGTCGGATGGATGAAGGGCGGGCTGGCCCAGGTCAACATCATCGGATCGGTCATTTTCTCCGGCATGTCCGGCACCGCGCTTGCCGATGCGGCCGGCATCGGGACGATCGAGATCAAGGCAATGAAGGAGCATGGCTATCCGGTGGAAGTGGCGGTTGGCGTGACGGCCGCATCGGCAACGCTCGGCCCGATCTTCCCGCCCTCGCTGCCTTTCGTCATCTACGGCATGATGGCCAATGTCTCGATCGGCGCCCTGTTCATGGCCGGCATCGTTCCCGGCGTCGTCATGACGGTGCTGATGATGCTCACAGTCGCGATCTTCGCCTACCGGCACGGCTGGGGTTCGGATACCCCGTTCGAGATAAGGCGCCTGATGGCCGCCTCCGTTGAAATCCTGATTGTCCTTGCCGTACCGCTTTCCATTTATCTTATGATGCTCGCCGGCTTTTCCCTCAACATTGCCGTCGGCATCGCCCTGGTCGCTCTGATCGCGGTCGACTGGTACTTCGATTTTTCCGCAGTCATGGCGCTGATGACGCCCGTGATCCTCATCGGCGGCATGACGATGGGGTGGTTTACGCCGACCGAGGCAGCTGTGGCGGCCGTGTTGTGGTCCCTCTTTCTCGGCCTCGTGCGCTATAGGACCATGACACTCTCGTCCCTCGCTCGCGCGACCTTCGACACGATCGAAACGACGGCGTCGGTGCTGTTCATTGTGACGGCCGCATCGATTTTCGCTTGGCTCCTGACTGTCAGCCAGGCGGCGCAGATGCTCTCCGGCGCGATCCTGACCATCACCGACAACAAATGGGTCTTCCTGATCCTGGTCAATATCCTGATGCTGTTCGTCGGTTGTTTCCTGGACACGATCGCGGCGATTACCATTCTCGTCCCGATCCTCCTGCCGCTGGTGCTCCAGTTCGACATCGATCCGGTGCATTTCGGCCTGATCATGACCCTCAATCTGATGATCGGACTGCTTCATCCGCCGCTCGGCATGGTCCTGTTCGTCCTGTCGCGCGTGGCGAAACTCTCGGTGGAACGCACGACCATGGCCATCCTGCCATGGCTGGTGCCACTGTTCATCGCGCTGATCCTCATCACCTTCATCCCGGCCATCACGCTCTGGCTACCGACGGAAGTGGGGCTGATCCGATGAGTGAGGACATTCCCCTTCAGACCCGGCTGGCAAGGCTTTATGGCCAGACCGATCTCCGGCTGGAGAATGCCGAGGTGGCAAGACCCGGCGATGGCGAGGTCCTCCTCAAGATGGCGGCAGCCGGGATCTGCGGTTCGGATCTCCACTATTACCAGGACGGCGGCTTCGGCCCCGTCCGGGTCCGGGAACCGATCATTCCGGGCCATGAAGCGTCCGGTACCGTTACGGTTCTGGGTAACGACGTCTCTGGGCTTGCAATCGGTGAACTTGTCGCCGTCAACCCGAGCCAGCCCTGCGGCGACTGCCGGTTCTGCAGCAAGGGCTTGCCGATCCATTGCACCAATATGCGGTTTATGGGCAGCGCCATGCGCCTTCCCCATGAGCAGGGAATGTTCCGCGATTGGCTGGTGGTCCCGGCGCGGCAATGCGTCTCGGCCGGCTCACTTATTTCTCCCGGCGAAGCCGCCTGCGCCGAGCCTCTGGCGGTCTGCCTGCACGCGGTTTCGCAGGCTGGAGATCTCAACGGCAAGTCCGTTCTGGTGACCGGCGCCGGCCCGATCGGCGCCCTCGTCATCGCGGCGACCCGGCATGCCGGTGCAGCCAGCGTCGTCGTAACCGACCTCGCTGATGCCGCACTGGAAAGGGCTATCTCCATGGGGGCGACCGAGACGATCAATGTCCGCCGTGATCCACAGCGGCTCGCAGTGTTCGAAAAAGACAAGGGGCAGTTCGACGTAGCCTTCGAATGCTCCGCAGCCGAACCGGCGCTTCGCAGCGCAATCGCCGCCGTGCGCCCACGCGGGCTGATCGTGCAGGTCGGCGTTACCGGTGACATCACGCTTCCTTTGAACGCGATCGTCGGCAAGGAACTGCGGCTGATCGGCTCGCAGCGGTTCGACACCGAATTTGCGCTGGCGCTCGACCTGATCGCCGATCGCCGGATTGATGTGCGGCCGATCATTTCCCATCGTTTTCCCATCGGTGAGGCAGTTCAAGCCTTCGAGCAGGCCGGCGACCGCTCGGCTGCCTGCAAGGTGCAACTGACCTTTCTTTCCTAAAGGAGTTTCCATGCGACACACGTGGCGTTGGTTCGGCCCGGTCGACCGGGTGAGCGTACAGGATGCGGCACAGGCAGGCGCGCTCGGGATCGTCAGCGCCCTGCATCATATCCCGACAGGCGAGGTCTGGCCCGTCGAAGAGATTGCCAAGCGGCAGGCGGAAGTGCGGGCGGGCGGACTGCAATGGGATGTCGTCGAGAGCGTTCCTGTCTCCGAAAGCATCAAGACGCAGACCGGCGAGTGGCGCAGTCACATCGCCAACTGGCAGGAAACCCTGCGACGGCTGTCCGCAGCCGGAATAGGAACTGTCTGCTACAATTTCATGCCCGTCCTCGACTGGACGCGCACAGACCTGCGCTGGACGACGCAGCACGGCGCCAAGGCCATGCGTTTTGACAGAATCGATTTCGTCGCTTTCGACGTTCATCTCCTGGAACGCCCCGGTGCAGCGGAGGACTACGATGCCGAAACCCTGGAGCGGGCGCGCCAGCGCGTTCGGGACATGAGCGACGATCGCAAACTTTCGCTTTCACGCAACATCGGCGCGGGCCTTCCGGGCTCCGCCGATGGCTACAGCCTGCCCCAGCTTCGGGACCATCTGCGAACGTACGACGGCATCGACAGGAGAAGACTGCAAAGCAATCTTATCGACTTCCTTGCGGAGGTGACACCCGTTGCGGAACAGGTTGGCATCAATATCTGCGCTCATCCGGATGATCCGCCATGGGCTTTGCTTGGCCTGCCGCGCGTGCTGTCGACAGCCGACGACTATGCCGTCATGCTCGATGCGGTGAACAGCCCGGCAAACGGCGTGACCGTATGTACGGGTTCTCTCGGCGCGCTGGCTGCCAACGACCTGCCGGCCATGGTACGCCAATTTGCACCCCGGATCCATTTCGTGCACCTGAGGAATGTCCGTCGCGAGGAAGACCGCACGCCCTGCTCGTTTTACGAAGACGAACATCTGGAAGGCGGCACGGATATGGTGGCGGTGATTGCGGAGCTCCTGAAAGAGGAAAAGCGCCGTCGGGACACCGGCCGCGCCGATCACGAAATTCCGATGCGGCCGGACCACGGGCAGGAGATTCTCGACGATCTCACCCGAGGCGCCCAGCCAGGCTATCCCGCCATCGGACGCTTGAAAGGGCTCGCCGAATTGCGCGGCATAGAGCGCGCCTTGTCCCACTCCGTGTACGGATTGTCCTGACCATGAAACGCCTATCTGCCTCGTCTTCCTTTCCCTTGAACGTCGTAACGCCGAATTATGACCGGGCTTCATTGAAGGCGGGCATCGTGCATCTCGGCTTTGGTGCGTTTCACCGGGCACATCAGGCCGTTTATACCGACGCGGCGCTCGAAGCGGATTTTGGGGATTGGGGCATCGTCGGGGTCAGTTTGAGATCGAGCGACATGATCCGCGATCTCAAGGCGCAGGATCATCTCTTTTCGGTAACAGGCCGGGGGGCGGATGCAACCGAGATCAGGGTCGTCGGCTCGGTCATCGGCGGCTTGTCCGCCCGGGAGCAGCGCGAGGATCTTCTTGCGCTGCTCGCCGATCCGGCCATCCGCATCGTCTCCATGACCGTAACGGAAAAGGCCTATGGCATCGATCCTGTCACAGGCGGTCTCGATCCCGGGCATCCTGCCGTGGCCGAAGATCTGGCGAACCCGCGGCAGCCAGCAGGCGTAATCGGTGTCATCGTAGAAGGTCTGGCACGGCGGCATGCTGCCGGCGCCCTGCCCTTCACAGTGCTGTGCTGCGACAATCTCCCGACCAATGGCGGTGTCGTGCGACGTTTGGTCACCGAAATGGCAACGATCCGCGATTTGGCATTGGCCGACTGGATCAGGGAGTATGGAGCCTTCCCTTCGACAATGGTCGATCGTATCGTTCCGGCGGCCACGTCGGCGACACGGCAGCGGGCGGCAGAGCTTCTCGGGGCGGACGATGCGCTTGCGCTCGACACCGAGCCCTTCATGCAATGGGTCATCGAAGACCATTTCGTATCCGGCCGGCCGGCCTGGGAAGCGGCCGGCGCCCTGTTTGTCAACGCTGTCGAGCCATACGAGAAGATGAAGCTGCGCATGCTGAACGGCGCTCATTCCATGATCGCCTATCTTGGACAGGTCCGGGGCCTCGAATATGTTCGTGACGTCATGGCTATCCCGGACTGCCGGGCCGTCGTCGAGCGCTATATGCGGGCGGCGGCACTGACGCTGGATCCGGTTCCCGGCATCGACCTCGATGCGTACCGGGAACAACTGCTAGCACGTTTTGCCAATCCGACCATTGCCCACAAGACGCGCCAGATCGCCATGGACGGGAGCCAGAAACTGCCGCAGCGTACCTTTTTCTCCGCGGTGGATGATCTGGTTGCAGGACGCGATGGTGGGATTTTCGCCTATGCCACGGCGGCATGGATCGCCTTTCTGCTTCGGGCAACAGCGCTGGACGACCCTCGCCGGGACGAGCTTGCAGATGCAGCCGCCAAGGTCGCGGAAAGCGGCAATCCACGCTTCGTTTTCGCCATACCAGGGTTGTTTCCGCAACCACTGCTGGAAGACGAAGCTTGGCTGAATCGTGTCGCACAGGATCTTCAGGAGATCGTCCGAACTGATAACCGCTGATTGCACTGATTGAGACGTACGGCCGGAACCAATTGACGGGCAGCAACGTTCCTCTCCCGGTTGAAACCAGAGGATTTATCATGAACCGTATCATCTACATCGTCGGACTCGTCGTTATCGTTATTGCAATCCTGTCCTTCTTCGGCCTGCGCTGATCCCGCGGGTCCCCAAATAATTCCATTTAAGCTGGAACATTCCCAGTTCTCTCCGGTTTATCCAAGCCAGAAGAAACAGGGGAGGAATCCTTATGCCATCAAGTGAACAACTCCGCGTTCAGTATGACTGCATCAGCAAAACCGTGCTTTTGCAGTGCAAGGAAAGAAGTCACGTTCTGTCTGAACGCTTTGAGAACAAGGACAGCGCGGAACGCGCGGCCCAGAAATATGCCGAGACGCACTGGGGCTATCGGGCGCCCGTCACCACTCAGCAATAAACGAACTGTTGAACCATTTCATGCTTGGCCCGGCTGACAACCGGGCCTTTCGCATTTTATCCCGACGATGGTCGAGCCGGCCTTTCCGATTATGTCTCGACAACGCGATCGTCAGACGATGTTTGCTTCAGTTGCTGCTCGCGGAAGAAAATGAACAGCCCGGAGGCGACGATGAGAGCCGCGCCGATGACGACGGTTAAACGCGGCGTATCGCCAAAGAAGAACCAACCGAAAATCACCGCCCAGAACAGCAGCGTGTATTGCAGCGGCACGACGGTTGCCGCATCCGCGAGTTTCAACGAGCGGCTGACAAAAAGATGGGCAAGCATGGCGACGATCCCCAGCAAGCTGAGCGAGAGCAGCGCCTGAAGATCGAGTGGCGTCCAGCCCTCAGGATTGGCTGCAACGCCGAACAGGGAAAAGATCAGGGCTCCACCCAATTGCCAGAAGATCAGCGTTATATCGGGCGTCGCGCGAAATTTGCGGCCGAGCAACAGCGCGAAGGCAAAAGCCGTGCTGCCGGTCAGAGCAATCAGCGCCGGCAGGGAAAAGCTCTGCTGCGATGGTTCAAGCGCGACGAGGACGCCGGCAAACCCGATCAGGATCGCGGTCCAGCGTTTCCAACCGACCTTCTCGCCCAAAAGAAATGGCGACGCCGCCGCCACATAGATCGGCGCTGCCAGCCAATAGGTCATGGTATCGGCAAGCGGCATATAGGCGACCGCGAAGTAGAATGCGGAAGCATCCGCGGCGAACAGAAACGCGCGCAGAGCATGCAATCTAGGTCGCTCGATCTTGACGA
The DNA here is from genome assembly GCF_029223885.1 of Pararhizobium gei. Lineage (NCBI taxonomy): Bacteria > Pseudomonadati > Pseudomonadota > Alphaproteobacteria > Hyphomicrobiales > Rhizobiaceae > Pararhizobium > Pararhizobium gei. The sequence continues at coordinate 4,264,525 of NZ_CP119409.1, forward strand.
GGCTGCGCCAGCCGCGACGGACGAAGAACGGCGTCAGAACCAGAAGGGCGGCCAGGCTTCTGATGACCATCAATTGACTGACGGAATGGGTCGAGACGAGCCATTTTCCCATCACGTCGTTCAGCGAAAACATCAGCATGCCAAGGAGCATGATCAGCACGCCAAGGCGGGCTGAATGTCTCGAGGAGCGTATGGTATTCAGTCCGGCTTCCATGGCAATAATCCCGTTATGCTTCTGCCACTCGCATATTCGCGTGGCGTGATCCAGAGCGGAAAGCGGATGACTGCGTGAACAAACGGCATGGCTGCGTATTGTGATTGACTGGGTAAAAGCTCGATTTGCCCCAGCGCTTACGGTAAAGGGACGTCCACGGACCATGCCAGGACTTGATCTTCTGCCGATCGTCGCTAATTACTGGGGAATTCCGCAGTGCAGGGCATTTCACGCCTGTGGAGTAAACCTGATACCGGGCCCCTCTGGCGAGATTCTACGGCGCTCTCGTGATGTCGGTATCACCCGCAAATAAGCCGGCGGACGATAAGCATATGACACTCCCCAACATGTATCCGCATGCCGTTGGCATGCGGAATTTTTCCGTAGATCTTACGGTGCTCCTGAACTCCGGTTACCAGGGGGCGCGGCCATGACACCCGCCCCAACGCAAAACTCGGTGCTTGGCTATTTCACCTGGTCCTTTATCGTCACCGTGCTGGGACTGGCGCTCGGTGCCTGGCTTGGCTGGCAGACAACCGGCACGATCGGCGGCATGGCCACCGTCTTCTTCATCTGCGTGGTCCTCGCCGTCCTTGAAATCTCGCTCTCTTTCGACAATGCCATCGTCAATGCCAACAAGCTGAAGGACATGACGCCAATCTGGCAGCAGCGGTTCCTCACCTGGGGCATCCTTATTGCCGTCTTCGGCATGCGCATCGTCTTTCCGCTGCTGATCGTCGTCATCGCCGCCAATATCGGTCCGATCGACGCGATCGTCCTGGCGGCAGCGCGGCCCGAGGAATATGCGCGCATCATGAACGACGCCCACCTGCCGATCGCAGCCTTCGGCGGAACATTCCTGATGATGGTCGGCTTGAAGTTCTTCTTCGATCACGAGAAGGATGTTCACTGGATTGCCGCAATCGAACGGACAATGTCGAAAGCGGGCTCGATCAAGGGCGCTGAGATCTGCTTCGTTCTCGTCGTCATGCTGGTCTTCTCCTCTTTCCTTGAGGGCGAAGAGGCCGTGACCTTCATCTACTCGGCAATCTATGGCCTGGTTACTTTCCTCGTCGTCGAGGTTATCGGCGGCATTCTCGACGCGTCCGAGCAAACTATGAGCGCGGCGGCAAAGGGCGGTGTCGGAGCTTTCATCTATCTGGAAGTCCTCGATGCCAGCTTCTCCTTCGACGGGGTAATTGGTGCTTTCGCGCTGACCCAGAACCTCTTCATCATCGCAATCGGCCTTGGTATCGGCGCCATGTATGTGCGCTCGATGACCATCATGCTGGTCGAGAAGAAGACGCTTGCCGAATATCGCTACCTGGAACACGGTGCCTTCTACGCGATCCTGATCCTCTCCGTGATCATGTACGTTCAGACGCTCGTTCACATTCCGGAAGTCATCACCGGCCTGGGCGGCGCCGGTCTGATCGGTCTGTCGCTGTGGTCGTCAATCCGCCATAACAGGCGTGAACTCACCGGCTATCGACACGCCGAGGCGTGACGAGGCTTAAATGAACAGAAGAAGCCCGCCGGTCGAAAGACCGGCGGGCTTATACATTGTGAGGCTGGAACATTGTTATGATGTTCCGGCCTCGTTTGTCATTGGGTGGTTGCAACACCTTGATGACGATGCGCAAAGCGGTTGGTCCTCGCGGGCCTGAACTTTCGTTCGTAAAAAAGCATAACCCTTTGCGCATTTCGAGGCTTAGTCGAACCGTTGAGAGAGCTTCTCGCTCGCGTATAAGGGAGACGTTAGCCTCATGACCTATACTAACCGTTTTATCGGCATCGACATATCAAAATCCTCCTTCGATATCTGCGTGCTTCCCGAGATCGACTTGGCAAGCTTTGCCAACGATGCCTCCGGGATTGCCCAGTTTCTCGCCTTCATCGCTCGATTGGATAACGTCGCGCGCCTGGTTCTGGAACCGACTGGTGGCTACGAGCGACCCGTCGTAGATGCCCTGCTGGCTGCTCGCCTGCCGGTGGCACGGGTGAATGCCAAACAGATCAGGCAGTTCGCGCGCGCCTGCGGCCAGCTCTCCAAGACCGACAGGATCGACGCCTTCGTTCTGGCGGACTACGCCAAGCGTATGGAAACCAAAGTTCTCACCCCATCTTCGCCAGCTCAAACAGCGATGATCGATCTGGTTTCACGTTACAAGCAACTATCGCACATGATCGTGCAGGAAAAGAACCGGCGGGAGAAGCTGCGTAATCGCGACGATAACAAATCCAAGGCCTGGATCGAAGAAACGCTGTCATTCCTGCTGCAACAGCGCCAGTCGGTGGTCGATGCCATGGAAACCTGCCTGAAGTCGCACAAAGACCTTGCCGACAAAGCGAAAGTCCTCACCTCGCTCAAGGGCATCGGACTGCGAACCGCATGCATTCTGATCGCCGGGCTTCCCGAACTCGGGCTGTTGGACAAAGGCCAGATCGCAAAGCTCGTCGGTGTCGCCCCAATCAATCGCGACAGTGGCCTGATGCGTGGAAAACGGATGATTACAGGTGGTCGAAAACCGGTAAGGGACGCTCTCTACATCGCCGCGTTACCGGCAATCCGCTTCGATCCCGCCATGAAAGCCGTGTTCGATCGACTGAAAGCCAAAGGCAAGCCCGGAAAGGTTGCTCTCGTCGCCGTCATGCGCAGGATCATCATAATTCTAAACGCTCGAATGCGTGAATATCGGGCAACGGTGCTTGACCCGTAACACCGTTGCTTCTTTATCATGAGAAGGTAAAGACAGGGCGCTTTCAAAATCGCCCGCTTTGGATCAACGCTTCACGGCGTTGAAATTTCTCGGATCGATACCAAGCGTATAGAGGTCGCGGTCCATTGGACGGCGGTGGCCTTCGACAGCCGCGGCAGCGACCGTCGCCGCGCCAAAAATGGCGATGGCATTACCGAAGAAGCCTCGGGCATTGTTACGAAGGGCGGACATCTCGTTACTCGCTTTCTGATCTCTATAGATCGTGTTTCCTGCACACCGTTAAGATGATCCTCGTGGCCCTTGATTACAATGCACAACATGACATCCCAGCCATGCAAATGGACAAGGCCCGGTTCACGTCGGTGAACCGGGCCTTGTCCTTGTGACGGTCTTGGGAGGATCGTCAGTCTTCGTTGGCGGCAAGCTGCGAAAGCACCTGGCCGCGACCGCGCGCCCGCAGGATCAGGGGAACGATCAGCGCCGCGGCGGCCACAACCAGAAGCACCGCAGCCACAGGCGAGGTGAACAGCACCGTGACGTCGCCCTGGCTGATCGACAATGCGCGGCGCAGCTGCTGTTCCGCAAGCGGCCCAAGGATCAGTCCCACGACAACCGGGGCGATCGGATAGCCGAAGATGCGCATGACATAGCCGAGCACGCCGAAGGCGAGCAGCATGCCGAGTTCGAACACCGACGGATTGGCGCCTATGGTACCGAGGGTGGCAAATGTCAGAATGCCGGCATAGAGCCAGGGCTTCGGGATCGTCAAAAGCTTCACCCAGAGCCCAACCAGCGGAAGGTTCAAGACGAGAAGCATGAAATTGGCGATCAGGAGGCTGGCGATCAGACCCCAGACGAGTTGCGGATTGGTCGCAAACAGCAAGGGACCGGGCTGCAGGCCATATTGCTGGAAACCGGCCAGCATGATCGCCGCGGTCGCCGTCGTCGGCAGACCCAGCGTCAGCAGCGGCACGAGCGTCCCGGCCGCAGAAGCATTATTGGCGGCCTCAGGACCCGCGACACCCTCGATGGCACCATGACCGAACTGTTCCGGATGCTTCGTCAATCGCTTTTCGGCGGCATAGGACAGAAAGGTGCCGATCTCCGCGCCGCCCGCCGGCATGGCGCCGATCGGAAAGCCGATCGCCGTGCCGCGCAGCCAGGGTTTCCAGGAGCGCGCCCAATCCTCGCGGCTCATCCAGACCGAGCCCTTGACAGCCTCGATCTTGTCGGGTCCGAGATTGCCCTGGGCGGCGATATAGAGGGACTCGCCGATGGCGAACATGGCGACGGCCAGGGTCGTGACTTCAATGCCGTCGAGCAGGTCGGGAACGCCGAAGCTCAGGCGTGTCTGGCCCGTCAGCTGATCGATGCCGATGCAGGCAAGCGCAAAGCCGATGAACAGCGAGGTCAGGCCGCGCAGTGTCGAATCGCCGAAGGCGGAGGACACCGTAACGAAGGCAAGCACCATGAGCGCGAAATATTCGCGCGGCCCGAACACCAGTGCCAGCTTGACGATGAACGGGGCGATGAAGGCGAGCCCGATGGTTGCGATCAGACCGGCGACGAAGGAGCCGATCGCGGCCGTGGCGAGCGCCGGTCCGCCCCGCCCGGCCCGGGCCATCTTGTTTCCCTCGAGCGCCGTGACGATCGAGGCGCTTTCGCCGGGTGTATTCAGGAGGATCGACGTGGTCGAACCACCATACATGCCGCCATAGTAGATGCCGGCGAACATGATAAGCGAACCGGCGGGATCAAGCTTGTAGGTGACCGGCAGCAGAAGCGCCACCGTCAGCGCCGGTCCGATGCCCGGCAGAACGCCGACGGCAGTGCCGAGCGTCACGCCGATCAGTGCATAAAGAAGGTTCATCGGCTGGGCAGCGACGAGAATGCCCTGCATGAGAAAGTCGAAGGTGTTCATCTCAGGGCCTTACCAAAACAGGCGTTCGATCGGTCCCGCCGGGAGCGACAATTGCAGCAGACCGGCAAACACCAGCCATATGCCGAGACAGAGAATAATGCCGATCGGAATCGTCATCCACACTTTGCGTTTGCCAAAGGCCCCGGCCGTTGCGGCAAAGAGCAGACCGGTGGCAATCGAAAAGCCCGCGGTTTTCAAAAGCAGCATCTGGAGTGCAAGGCCGCCGATGATCCAGGCGACCGGCGCGATCTCCTGGCGTTCGCGCGCAGGAAAATCGCCTCGCCAGGCTTCGAAGACTGTCCAAGCGGCCAGGAGCAGCAGCCCACCTGCCACCACGAATGGAATGGTGGCAGGGCCGATGCCGGAATAGCCGCCCATGTTTGCAAGCCGGGAGGCGTCCCAGAAGATCACAGCGGCGAGTGCAGCCAGGAACACGGCGATGGCAAGCGCCGCCCAATCGGGGCGGCGCGTTTCCGTTGAAGGGATGTGACCCTTGCTCATTGGACGAGACCGATGTCCTTGAGGACGGCTTCGGTTGCGGAGACATCCTTGGCGAGCTGTTCTTTGAAGGCGTCGCCGGCCAGATAGGTGTCCTGCCAGCCCTTGGTCTTCAGGGCTTCCTGCCAGCCGGCCGACTTCGCAAGCTTTTCGATGTCGGCAGACACGGCGGCCTTCTGATCGTCGGTCAGCCCGGGGGCTGCAGCGATCATGCGCCAGTTCTCTACCACGACATCGAGACCGCTTTCCTTGATCGTCGGAGCATCGATGCCGGCAAGACGCTCGGCACTGGAGACGGCGAGAAGTCTCAGCGTGCCGGCCTTGACCTGGGATTCGAACTCACCATAGCCGGAAATGCCGGCGGTCACCTGACTGCCGAGAATTGCCGCCAGTGCCTCGCCACCGCCGGAGAAGGCGATGTAATTGATCTTGGTGGGATCGACGCCTGCAGCCTTGGCGATCAGTCCGACGGCGATATGGTCTGTGCCGCCTGCCGAACCGCCACCCCAGGATACGGCGCCCGGATCCTTCTTCAGCGCCTCGACAAGGTCGCCGAACGTCTTCAGCGGCGAATCCGCCGGGACCACGATCGCTTCATACTCGCCGGTCAGGCGCGCGATCGGAGTAACGTCGGCGAGTGTCACCGGCGACTTGTTGGTGAGGATGGCGCCAACCATGACATAGCCACCGACGATCAGAGAATTTGGATTGCCCTTCGCCTGGCTGGCGAACTGTGCAAGTCCGATGGTGCCTCCGGCGCCGGGCACGTTCTGGACCTGGACATTGCCGGAAATGCCTTCCTGCTGCATCACGGTCTGGATCGACCGGGCCGTCTGGTCCCAGCCGCCGCCCGGATTGGCCGGGGCGATGATCGTGTAGTCGGCGGCAAAGGCCGGAAGCGCGAGCGCGCCGGCCAGAATGGATGCGAGAAAAATATGTTTCAAGATTAGTCCTCCGTCAGGCGCGCTCGTTGACTGGCGCGCGATTTCAACTTTGCGGACGGGGATTTGGCTCACGTGCAATCCGGCGTTTTGACGCCGGTATGGTGAAACTCCTCCCATACGCCCTTTATCATCCGCCTCCACGGACGATGAAGAACTGCAAGGCACCATAAAAAGCTGTCATTTACCTGACATTGCCGGGCCTTGCCCGATTAATCTCTCTTAATTTTCCGGCTTCGTCTACTGGAGCCGCAGAACTTCGTTCCATCGGGCAATCAGTCGGGCCCGCTTGACCTGGTCGAGATAGACCATCAAGCCCGGACTGACCGGCACCGGCCGCAATTGCGCGCCCAGCAGGTCCCGCATCGTGCTGGCGGTGTTGGCGCCGGCGACATCGGGACTGACGGCCGGGATCTGCAACTCCCGCGCCATGATCGACTGCCCTTCCTTCGACATGAAGAACTCCAGGTAGCGCCTTCCGAGATCCGGCGCCGCCGCCGCCTGCGGCACGAGACCTATCCGTGACATGACGACTGTGTAATCCCTCGGCAGGACGATGCCGACATCCGGGTGACGGGAGGCCCAGTCCGCGGCATAGGAGCCAAGAATATTGTAGCCGAGCACGAAGCGGCCGTCCGAGACGCGCTCCAGGATGGCCGAACTGGTCGAATAAAGCTTCACGCCTGCCGCACCCATGGCCTGGATGACGGACCAGATATCGCCGAACTGCTCCTGATCGCGGGCCATGAACAGGAAGCCGACGCCTGAGCGCTCGATGTCGTAGGTGCCGATCTTGCCGAATACGTCGCTCCCCTGCTGCCTCAGATAATCGACGAATTCCCCCCGTGTCGAAGGCGGTTTTTCCTTGCTGAAGCTTGGCTTGTGATAGACGAAGACAGCAGGCTCGAAAGTCAGGGCGTAGGCAGTGTTGCGCCAGTTTGCCCATGCGGGCCAGCGGCCGCTCATCGGCAGGTCGCTGCGCTGTGCATAACCGTCATTGCTCAGCTTGACCTGAAGATCCATCGCCGAGGAAAAAGCGAAATCGGCGGTTTTTTGGCCGGCATCGGTTTCCCTGACGATGCGATCATAGATTTCGCCTGTGAGCATATCGTCATAACGCACCGCCACATCCGGATTGGCGGCCTGGAACCCCCTGATCATCGGCAGCGCGAGGGGTTCGTCGAGCGATGAATACACGGTGAGCACCGGCGCCTCGACATTTCCGGACCGCGCCGGAAAGTCGGAAGATCGGGCAATGGCCGGCAGCAACAGTTGCCCCAGAAGGCAAAGAAACAAAAGGAGGCGCATAAAAGGATATTGCCGCAGCCGCGGCCCGTTCACAAGCGGGTGGGTCGCGGCTAGGATGGTGCGGGGAGACTTGAACGTTGCGCATTCTTTTGGTCGAGGACAATACGGCACTTTCGGAAGGGCTTTTGGCCATCCTGCGCGGCAGCGGTTATGCGGTCGACGTCGTCCGCGACGGCGCATCCGCCGATGCCGTTACGGCAACCGAGAATTTCGACCTTGTGATCCTCGACCTGACTTTGCCCGAAATGGACGGGCTCGATGTCCTGCGCTCGATGCGCTCGCGCCAGAACAAGGCGGCCGTCCTGATCCTCACCGCGCGCGGCACGCAGGAGGAAAAAGTCCGCGGTCTCGACCTCGGCGCCGACGACTATATGATCAAGCCCTTCGATATCGGCGAGTTCGAGGCCCGCGTCCGGGTTCTCCTGCGTCGGCAGGCAGGGCTACGCTCGTCCCTTGTCAGTTACGGCGGAATTTCCTTCGACCTCAATTCGCGCAGTTTTTCCGCAGGCGGCGTGCCGCTCGATATCCCCACCCGCGAACTCGGACTGCTGGAAACCCTCTTCCTGCGCGCCGGAAAAGTCGTCGCCAAGGAGGCGATCATCCAGTCCCTCACGGCATTCAACGACGATCTGAGCGCCAATGCGATCGAGCAATATGTCAGCCGGCTCCGCAAACGCCTGGCGCCGCACGGCCTGACCGTCAGAACGGCACGCGGCATCGGCTATTATCTCGACAGAATCGCGGATTCCTGATGGTGCAGGCCGCCTATTCCCTGCGCCGCCGGCTTCTCGCCTGGCTGTTGATCGCGACGGCGGTGATTGGCTGCATCGCGCTGATCGACACATATCGCGAGGCGGTCAGAACAGCCAATACCGTGTCCGACCGCGTCCTGGCCGGTTCGGCCCTGGCGATCGCCGAGCGTGTCGTCGTGGCGGAAGACGGCTCCCTGCAAGTAGACATACCCTATGTCGCGCTGGAAATGCTAACGTCGGCAGCCCAGGACCGCGTTTTCTACCGGGTCGACGGTCCCCCCGGACAGTTCATTACCGGCTACCAGAACTTGCCATCCCTGACGGACACGGACGGCCAGACCGCGGCCTATGCGGATGCAGAGTTTCGCGGCGAGCCGATCCGTATCGCTGCCCTGCAACGGTCCGCCTCCACAGGTATCAAATCGGTTCCTTTCGTCGTGACAGTCGCCGAAACGACGATTGCCCGGCGTCAGCTTACCCAGGCAATCCTGCTGCGCTCCGCGCTGCGGCTCGTAACGATGATCCTGGGCGCCGCCGCAATCGTGTGGGTGGCAGTGACGTTTTCGTTGCGGCCGCTTTACCGGCTGAGCGATGCGATCGCCGAGCGCAATCCGGGCGATCTGCATCCAATCCGGCAATCCGTGCCCCGCGAGGTCGAAGGCCTGGTCGAGACGGTGAATTCCTTCATGGTGCGGCTCCAATCGGCACTGGATGCACTCCGGCATTTTTCCGGCAATGCCAGCCATCAATTGCGCACGCCGCTGGCAATCATCCGGACGCAGCTGACACTCTCGGCCCGGGCAACGACGTTGGAAGAAGCGCAACACGCAGCCCGCAAGGGCGACGAAGCCGTGGCCCACGCCGAACGCATTCTCGCGCAGTTGCTTCTCATGGCAAAGATCGACGCCGCCGGTTCGCAGAAGCCGGAGCCGCCCGATATCATCGATCTTGTTCGGCTGGCGCGGCAAATGACGGGGGAAAGAGTTCCGGGCGCGGGCGACGCCGGCATGGATCTGGGCTTCGAGGGGGAGGGCGAGGCGTTGATCCGAGCCGCGCCGCTTCTGATCGAGGAACTGCTGCGCAACCTGATCGAAAACGCGATTGCCTATGCTGGTCGCGGGGCGGAAGTGACGGTTCGGGTTAAAACCGCGGGCGCGAAAGTTCTGCTCGATGTGGAAGACAACGGCCCGGGCATTCCACTGGCTGAACGGCAGGTCGCACGCCAGCGCTTTGCACGCGGCGGACGCGGCGAAGCGCCGGGAATGGGTCTTGGTCTTCCGATCGTCGAAGAAATCGCCGGTCTTTTCGGCGGACACCTGACGCTGGGCGACGGACCGGACGGCAAAGGGCTGAAAGCCTCGATCTCGTTCCCGGCCGCGGGCTCAACCTAGCGGTGGCGACCCGTCATCAACGAGGACGTTTCACGGGTCTGAACGAGAAGGATCGCGTTCCAGATCATCTGGACAAAACCGCGATCAGACGGGTTCGACAGCTTGCGCTGCGAAAACATGATAAGCTCCATAGCATTGTTAAGAGGTGCAGATAGCATCCGGCACTGGAATTGGCCAGAGCGTCTCAAGCTGATCAGCCCTGCGCGCCGCACATGACTTCGATTTCCGAAATTGAACGGCACAATATGCCAAATACAAGTGACGCAACCTGTAACGACCCACGCAGTCATCAAAAGGTCGGCGGTGTATTGATCCACAGCAACACGGTCTCGCCATCATGCCGATTGGTCCAGGCATGGCGTTTCCGACTTTCGAAATAGAGCGAGTCGCCGGGCATGAGGTCATAGAATTCCTCGGCTTCGAGGACGAATTCCACACGGCCGGAAAGCACATGGACAAACTCTTCGCCGTCATGTTCATAGGCGCCTTCGCTGGAGGCGCCGGGCGCCAGCACGAAGCGATGGCAATCCATCTGGTTTCGCCCTTCCGCCAGGAGTTGGACCGTCACTCCGGACGTCGTGCGCGGCCAGGCCCGCCACTCACCCGCCCGCACCAGCGCCCGAACCTGTGGCTCGTCCTCACCTGACAGGCTGGAGACGGTGGTGCCGAAATAGTCCGCGAGGTTGTGCAGCACTGCAATGGAGACACCCTGGGAAGTGCGCTCCAGGGTCGAAAGAACCGACGGTGCAATACCGATGTCTGCTGAAACCTGCTCCAGCGTCTTGCCGTTCGCGTGCCTTAGGCTGCGGAGCTTGCGGCCGACCTGCATCGTGGAGGCTTCCGCAGCGGCAGGTAAGCCGCCATCGGCCAAAGCTTCGGCTTCGAGCGCCTCGCGGATGGCCGCCGGGTTGAGTCCGCGCTCGGACCGCAGGAAAGAAACGCGTTGGAGACGCGCGATGTCGCTCTCACCATAGTACCGGTGTCCGGTCACCGTCCGATCGGGAACAACCAGTCCTTGCGTCTCCCACAGACGGAGCGTCGATGACGAAACGCCGGCCAGCCTTGCAGCCTCCGCAACCTTGTAGCGGACCCTGGTCATTGGCGGTTTTGCCCTTTGTTCACGTCGTCACCCATTCCCGACCACCGACCCGGCTCCCGCTGAAGCAGCGTTGCCGAGGCGGAAGACATAAGAGACTCTGCTTCATTCCATCACCAAAATGAATTTGCAAACTTACAGAAAAAATATAAGATTTAAAGGATAAACCCACGCTAAAAACAGGATGAGTTTCGTGACCAGTTTGACCGACCGCAAGAACGCAGCCATTTCCCGCGGCGTGGGTATGACGACTCAGATCTATGCCGACCGAGCGGAAAATGCTGAAATCTGGGACAAGGACGGCAACCGTTACATCGATTTCGCCTCCGGCATCGCCGTGGTCAATACCGGTCATCGTCATCCCCGGGTGATCGAGGCCGTCAAGGCGCAGATCGACCGTTTTACCCATACGTGCCATCAGGTCGTGCCCTATGAAACCTATGTGCATCTGGCCGAGCGCCTCAATGCGCTGCTGCCGGGGGATTTCGCCAAGAAGACGATCTTCGTCACCACCGGCGCCGAGGCTGTGGAAAATGCCGTCAAGATCGCCCGCGCCGCGACGGGTCGTCAGGCGATCATCGCCTTTGGCGGTGGTTTCCATGGCCGCACGTTCATGGGCATGGCCCTGACGGGCAAGGTAGCGCCCTACAAGATCGGTTTCGGCGCCATGCCGGGCGATGTTTTCCACGCGCCTTTCCCGATCGAGCTCCACGGCGTCACTGTCGAGCAGGCGCTGGCGGCCCTGAAGAAGCTTTTTGCCGCCGATGTCGATCCCGGCCGGGTGGCCGCGATTATTCTGGAACCCGTTCAGGGCGAGGGCGGCTTCTATCCGGCGCCGCCGGCCTTTATGCGCGCCCTTCGCGATATCTGCGACCAGCATGGAATTCTCCTGATCGCCGACGAAGTGCAGACCGGCTTTGCCCGCACCGGCAGGCTCTTTGCCATGGAGCTTTACGACGTGGCAGCGGACCTGACGACCATGGCGAAAAGCCTTGCCGGCGGTTTTCCGCTCGCCGCCGTCACCGGCCGTGCCGACATCATGGATGCTCCGGCTCCCGGCGGGCTTGGCGGCACCTATGGCGGCAATCCGCTTGGGATCGCCGCGGCCCATGCCGTGCTCGACGTGATCGAGGATGAAAAGCTTTGCGAACGCGCCGAGCAGCTGGGTGGCCGCCTGAAGCAGAGGCTCGCCGCGATCCGCGAACAGGTCCCGGAGATCGTCGACATTCGTGGCCCGGGCTTCATGAACGCGGTTGAGTTCAACGATGTCGCGACCAATCTGCCGAGCGCCGATTTCGCCAACCGGGTGCGCCTGATCGCGCTGGACAAGGGCTTGATCCTGCTTACCTGCGGCGTCCATGGCAATGTCATCCGCTTTCTGGCGCCGATTACGATCGAGGACGCGGTTTTCGCCGAAGCGCTGGACATACTGGAAAGCGCCATCATGCAGGCGCGTGCCTGAACGGGCACCGCCGCACAGTGAGCCGCTTCAGGCATCCGGTGGATCTTCCATCGGGTCTGTCGGCGTAGCGAAGCAATCTCGGGCGACTGCCGAGGATATTACCGATGATCTTTACCGAAGCCCTGATCGCCCATGTCACGCGACCGGCGCTGCTGGGGCTGACGGGCAGCCCCTTCCCTTACACCGACAAGACCTTCGAGGTGCGCAATCCCTCCAGTGGCGCCCTTCTCGCCACCCTGCCGGACATGAGCGTTGCAGAAACGCAGGCTGCGATTGCCGAGGCCTACACGGCGCAATTTGCCTGGGCGGAGCGACCGGCGGGGGATCGCAGCAGCATGCTGCGCCGCTGGCACGATCTGATGGTGGCCCACATCGACGATCTTGCGGCGATCCTGACGGCGGAAATGGGCAAGCCTCTGTCGGAAGCGCGATCTGAAGTGCAGCACGCCGCGGCCTATATCGAATGGTATGCGGAAGAGGCAAAGCGCGTCTACGGCGAAACCATCCCCGCCCCCACCACCGACCGGCGCATGCTGGTGATCAAACAGCCGGTCGGTGTGGTCGGCACGATCACACCGTGGAATTTCCCGGCCTCCATGGTCGCACGCAAGATCGCGCCGGCGCTGGCCGTCGGCTGCACCGTCGTGCTGAAACCCGCCGAGCAGACGCCGCTGGTCGCCTATGCCATGCATGCGCTTGCCCTTTGCGCCGGCTTTCCGAAGGGTGTGTTCAATCTCATCCTCGCGTCGCAAGGCGATGCGATTGGCCGGGAACTCTGTTCAAACGCGCGCGTGCGCAAAATCAGCTTCACCGGATCCACTGAGGTCGGGCGGATCCTGATGCGCCAATGCTCGGACCAGATCAAGAAAGTCAGTCTCGAACTCGGCGGCAGCGCGCCCTTCATCGTCTTCGATGACGCGGATATCGACGCAGCTGTGGATGGCGCGATCCAGGCGAAATTCCGCAATGCCGGGCAGACCTGCACCTCGGCAAACCGTATCTACGTCCAAACCGGCGTCCACGACCAGTTCGCTGCAAAGCTGGCGAAGGAAGTGGGCAAGCTGACGGTCGGCGATGGCTTTTCGGCCGGCGTTTCCATTGGGCCGCTGATCGACCAGGCGGCAATCGAGAAAGTCGAACGGCATGTGAATGACGCGACAGCGAAGGGCGCTACTCTGCTGTGCGGCGGCAACCGGTTGTCGAAGGCCTTCTTCGAACCCACCGTTCTATCCAATGTCGACAGGACCATGCTGGTCGCCTGCGACGAGACCTTCGGTCCGGTGGCACCGATCATCCGCTTCGAGACGATGGAGGACGTGATCCTGCAGGCAAATGACACGATCTACGGGCTTGCGGCTTATTTTTACGCGACGGAACTCAAGAAAGTCTGGCGCGTCGCTGAAGCTCTGGAATACGGCATGATCGGCATCAATACAGGCCGCATGTCCTCGGAAGCTGCTCCTTTTGGGGGCCTCAAACAATCCGGCATCGGCCGCGAGGGCTCACGCCACGGCGCCGAAGATTATCTCGAGATGAAATATCTCTGCATGGGGAATATCTGACGGCTACTCGGACCTGCCGCGCATGGAACACGATGCCGGCGCGACAAATCATCCGGTGCGGCCGAAAGCGGTCGCTTGGGCAATATCGGCCTGAAACCGCGCAGTCTCTTCAGCCTTTTTCAGTGGATCCGGTAACCGAAGCAGATAGGATGGATGCACGGTCACAAGAAGGCTCCGGCCTTCACCGTCATCCAGCACGCGGCCCCGCAGGTCGGCCAGCTTTCCACGGCCATCCGTGAGAGCAGACAGCGCCGTTGCGCCCATGGCGACCACGAGCTTCGGCTTGACCAGGTCAAGCTCGAGTTTCAGCCACCATTTGCATTGCTGCACCTCGCCGGTGTTCGGGCGTTGGTGGATTCGCCGCTTGCCGCGCGGCTCGTATTTGAAATGCTTCACGGCATTGGTGAGGTAGAGGCCGGCACGGTCGAGCCCGGCCGACTTCGCTGCTGCATCGAAAACCTGCCCTGCAGGCCCGACAAAGGGACGGCCGGCCAGATCTTCCTGATCGCCCGGTTGCTCTCCCACCACCATGATAGCCGCATGCTCCGGGCCTTCGCCGAACACGGTCTGCGTTGCCTTGCAGTGGAGCGGGCAGCGCGTGCAGGATTTCGCCTGCTGCCGCAAGGCATCGATGCTATCGGGCAGGGCGCCGGGGACCCCGGTGGGGAGAGCCGGACCGTCTCTTGCCGTCCGCTGCAACCGATCGTGAAATGCCGGCGGCTGGCTTGCCGCTCTCTCCGCCATAGCGACGACGCTCGCCTGCGCTCCGGCGATCATGCCGGGGATAAGCCCCGCCTCCGGCAGGTTCTTCCAGTATTTCTTCGGCATTTCCGCCTGCATGGCCTTCACCTTCAGGCGGGCCGGATTGAAAATATTGGAAAAATAGGTGCGCCAGAGCTCGTCCGCCGCATCGGTCAGTCCCGGATTATCGCCGGGTTCGGTGGACGTCTTGAGGTTTTTCCCATCCCATGCCGCAATTCCCTTGGGCGTAGCGATGACCCAATCCATGTCGGTGAACCGCCGCTGGAAAAAGGGCGCTACCCTTGCGACGATATGGTGATCCGGCTCGAACCAGGCGAAGAACCGGCGTCGTGAATCCATCATCTCCTGCCCGACTTCCTTGAACCGGACGAAGGCCGTCATCTTATGATAATCGCGCCGTACAGATTTTTCCAGGCTGTGCAGGTGAACCACATCCACGTCCGGCCGCACCGCAAGCAGCGTGCGGTCTCGCTGCAAGCGCCAGAGAATGCGGTAAAGGAGCTGAAACCGGCCGGGATCGGAATGGCAAATGGCCGCTGCCGCTATATCGAGAAAGGCTTTCGGGACCGTCATCGTCTGTGTCGTGTTGATCGCGTCCGGCAGCGCCATCGTTTGAGCCGGGAAAAGTTCCAGAGCGGCGGCATCCTTCTGTCGCCAGTTGATCTCCTGCGGTGGCACGCCGGCCAGCAGAAGATCGCGCGCCGCCATGCGCCATTCCACAAGATCTCCCTTTCCTTCAAGGCTGACGGTCTGCATCAGAGCAAAGCCAGTTGTTCGGGTTTCGGCTCGAACATCGACCGCAGGTCGGGACGATCGATCAGCCTATGCGGCGTCCACCCTTCAGCAATCAGGAAAGACTGAACTTTCTTCAGGGACACACGCAGCCGCCCAAGATCCTCCAGCCGCAGGCGGCGATAGCGGCGGGCGGAGACAATCCCGTTGACAGCCTTGACCCCAAGCCCTGGCACCCGCAGAAGCATCTCGCGTTCCGCCGTGTTGATATCGACAGGGAAGCGGTGTCGATTGGCAAGAGCCCAGGCGAGTTTCGGATCAAGCTTCAGATCGAGCATCCCGCCCGGCTGATTTTCAGTGATTTCCGCGATGTCGAAGCCATAGAACCGATAGAGCCAATCCGCCTGATAGAGCCGGTGCTCCCGCATCAGTGGCGGCTTGATCAGGGGCAGGGTCTTGGACGCATCCGGAATAGGGCTGAAGGCGGAATAATAGACCCGGCGCAGCCCGTAGCTGCCATAGAGCCGGGCGCTGGTCGAGAGAATGACGGAATCGTCGGCAGTATCGGCACCGACGATCATCTGCGTACTTTGCCCGCCCGGCACGAAGCGCTTGCGCCGTTTCGTCTGTAACGTCGGATCGTTGGCTTCCTCTATTTTCAACCGGAGTTCGCCCATTGATTTGCGGATGTTCGCCGGCTGCTTCTCAGGCGCATATTGCGCCAGCCCGCTATCGGTCGGCAGTTCTATGTTGATCGACAGCCGGTCGGCATAAAGCCCCGCCTCCTCGATCAGCAGCGAAGATGCTTCCGGAATGGACTTGAGGTGGATATAGCCGCGAAAATTATGCGTTACTCGCAATTCCCGCGCAATCCGGACCATTTCCTCCATCGTGTAATCGGATGACCGGATAATGCCGGAGGACAGAAAGAGGCCTTCGATATAGTTGCGCCTGTAAAATTCCAGCGTCAGCCAGACCACTTCTTCGACGCTGAACCGCGCCCGCTCGACATTGCTGGACGACCGGTTGATGCAATAGGCGCAGTCGTAGATGCAGAAATTCGTCATGAGGATTTTCAGAAGGGAAATACATCGACCGTCCGGAGCATAGGCGTGGCAGATGCCCGAGCCTTCGGTCGATCCCAGCCCGCCGGTTTTTGATGAATCACGTTTCGTCGTGCCGCTTGAAGCACATGACGCATCATACTTGGCTGCATCCGAGAGAATGGCCAATCTTTCGTTCAGCGATTTTTTCATGTGTTCATGATATGTTCTTATCGGGTTTGCGTCAACTCCGGAAAGTCAGGGAACGTTTGAGGGACGCGGTCGTTGAGGACCCGAACCCTCCATAATCCAGAAGGAGTTGGCGAATGCCTTCCATCACCACATCGAAAATCCTCATTCTCGCCACGCATGGCTATGAACGCTCCGAGCTGCGCGTGCCCCTTGATAAACTGAAGAAGACCGGCGCCCAGGTGAAAGTCGCGTCGATCGAAAAGGACCCGATCAAGAGCTGGGATGAAAAGGACTGGGGCGACACCGTCGATGTCGATCTGCTTGCCAAGGATGTAAAGCTGGAGGATTTCGACGCTCTGGTTCTGCCGGGCGGCCAGATCAACCCGGATGTCCTGCGCCATGACGAGGACGCGATGCGGATCGTCAGGGAATTCGTTCAGTCGGGCAAGGTGGTCGCAGCCATATGCCATGCGCCCTGGCTTCTGATCGAGGCCGACGCCCTGCGCGGCAGGAATGCGACGTCCTATGCATCGATCAAGACCGACATGAAGAATGCCGGTGCAAACTGGTCCGACGAGCCTGTGGTCACCGACAAGGGCATCATCACCTCGCGCAAACCGGACGATCTCGAGATGTTCGTGAACAAGATAATCGAGGAAATCGAGGAAGGTCAGCACGACCGCCGCGCCGCATAAGCCTTTTGGGGCGGAAGCGCGCCTGGATAATTCCCGCCTCGGAGTCCTGGGGCGGGAAACGCTCAGTCGATCGCCTCCCCAAGCGTGTCAGCGACGTAGGCACCTCTTTCACCCATTGGCTTGGGGCTGCCGGTGGTCGTGTCGCAGGCAGTCTGATGTTCCAGCTCCGCATTCAGCTGCGCTCCGACAATCAAGATAATCATCGATATCCAGGTCCAGACCATAAAGCCGATCAATGCTCCCAGGGCACCATATGTCGCGTTGTAGTCGGCAAACGTCTCCAGGTAGAACGAAAACAGGATCGACGCGATGAGCCACAGCAAAGTGCTGAAGACCGCCCCCCAGCTAAGCCAGCGCAGTTTTGCCCGTTCGCGGCTTGGACCGAAATGATAGACGAGGCCAATCGCGACGGCGATAACGACCAAAAGCACAGGCCAGCGAAGAAACCGGATGAGGATCTCCTGCCAAGTGTCCAGCCAGAGATAGGCCAACAAGGCCGGGACGACGCCAACCGCGGCAATGAATGTCGCACTGAAAATCAGCGCGCCGAACGTAAAAAGCAAGGACATTGCGTTGAGGTGGATGAAGCCTCTTTTTTCCGCCTCTCCATAGGCAATATTCATTGCATCGAAAAGCGCCTTGACCCCGCTATTGGCGCTCCACAGGGCGATGGCCAGGCTGGCGAGAAAGGTCAGGCTCAAGGAGGAGTTCTTTTGCTGCACAAGGACATTTAGCTGGGTAATAATCATAT
Organism: Pararhizobium gei; assembly: GCF_029223885.1. NCBI lineage: Bacteria > Pseudomonadati > Pseudomonadota > Alphaproteobacteria > Hyphomicrobiales > Rhizobiaceae > Pararhizobium > Pararhizobium gei. The sequence continues at coordinate 4,282,565 of NZ_CP119409.1, forward strand.
CGAAGGCGCCGGGTGGCAGAACGTCGGCGAGAAAAGTGATGTGGTTCGCCATGGTTTGTGGATCGGCGATGAAGCCGTAAAGCGAAACCAGCGCGGCCAGAGCCGGAAAAAGGGCCAACAGGATAAAGAAGGCAACACCGGCCGCAATCAGCGTCACCCGATCCTCGATTGTTTCGGTAACCACTCTCCAGAAAACATCGCGCAGCCCTTTTGCGGGAATTTCATTCGGCGTATCCGCAGTCCGGCCACGCTCTTCCGGGCGCTCGCCTTTCGGCTGTCGCTCATGGCGGCGTTCGGCACTCAAGTCCTTTTCCATACCAACTGCACTGTAACCCGTTGTCATTTGCTGTGCACCACAGTGCCAGCCTCCTCGATCTCCACACGCATCGTGACAGTGAACAGGGTTTTTCCCTGCTCGTCATGACCGGCAACACTTCCCAAAATAACGCCGGAGCGGCGCAAGTCCTCCTGCAGGAAATGCGTCAGCGCAAGGAGCGCCTCCGCTTTGGCGGCTTCGATGCTTTTGAACTCGAACGTGCCGTCAGGTTCGATACCGCCGCCGTCGTTAAAAGTGAAATGGACACGCATGGAATTACCCCGGCTTTGCTACAGGGAGCTAATCCCCGGGCGCGGCTTTGGTTCCCTGGTATTAAGGGCGCGCCCGGCAACTGAATCCAATTCCCGCGAGCCGCCGGGAACTTTGACTGCTCGATGACGTTAGCGGCCAAAGGTGAAGTCGCTGCTGATCCCATGGCCACAGGGGATCAATGAATTCAACCCGCCTCGGTAAACGCAGGATTCGCGAAGAGGAGAATGGTATGGGTCAGCTTTATCAATTGACGGACGACGTGGACGAATTGCTTTCTGAAGCAGAGCGTGCCTTTGACCTGTCGGCGCGCCTGAAAAGCTTTCGCGCAGGCCAAACGCAGCACATGCCTTCCAGGCTTGAACACAGTAACGCCGTTCCGGAAACAGCCGGGGTTCCCGCAAATACATCGGTGTTGGAGAGCGGCACCAGAGCTGAGATCATGTGAAGGAGTGATGCCATGTCTGACATTGAAAAGCAGATTCGAGAACGTGCCTATTCGCTCTGGGAAAGGGGAGAAGGCGTGCATGGGAGGCACGAAGACCACTGGCGACAGGCTGAAAGAGAGCTGACCGGTCATTCGCGGGACAATGGTGCCGGGACGGTCTCCCCTCAGCCGGAGACTGTCGCGGTCGATGCGGGCGAACCACCAGCGAGAAGCGGGAAGGCGGAACAAAGCCAGATGCCGGTCGAGGCCGGCGACCAATCCAATCCGGTTCATCACAATGGCCGCCTGCCGCCAAATTTGCGGCCCGTCTAGCCGAATGGTTGCGGGAAAGGGCACTCCGCCCAACGCTGGCGTGCCTGGTTCGATCTGGACGCCGTTCATACCATCCACCATGCCGAAGAAAGGACGCGATCCTCGGCAAGCAACCCTTGATCGGCCAGATTGGCCGACGTGCGGAACTGGGCGGCGCTTGATCTGAACTGGCAGTTTTATAACGGGCGCCGTCATGAACGGTGAGGATCATGATGTAATTTGATCCGGAGAACTTTACGGCAACGCCATTCCTCCGTTACTCCAGAGTCCAGACTACCCCCCAAGGCGACAGCATCCCGGCCTCGTTTTCACCTAACTGAAAAAATATATCCCCTTCAGGGACCCTGCAAATGCAGCTTCTATTGGACAGGTTGGCACATAAACGCAAGGTGGAGTATTCGAAGCGCCATGCGATGGAAACGCTGCTCTCTGCAACCTCATAAACACCCGCACCGCTGCCGGCGTTTGTGAGCAGCGGCACAATGTGCTCACGCCGTAAATTGATCAGGAAGCGATAAAAGGTCAGCCAAGCATCGTTTTGATCAGTCGGCCATTTGAGCTTGGCACTGTGGAACGTGCTTTCGGCGGCCGGATCCAGCATGGTGCCGGCGTCAAAACCCGGCAATCTGGACAATTCCGTGCGCCTGCCTTTTCTGACAATGTCGTTTAACTCGGCATTGAAATCGCAGAAATAGGGGAATGGCTGCTCGGCCCGCCACTCTTCGCCCATGAACAGCATCGGGATTTGCGGACTGAGCAGGTAGACTGCGGCAAGCGCCTTCAACGCCTCGGATGGTACAGAGGCCAAAACGCGATCGCCTTGGGCCCGGTTGCCGATCTGATCATGGTTCTGGATGAAGGATATGAAGGCGGTCGGCGGTAAGCCGGTGCTGGACGTACCGCGTGTCTCGCCACGATAGGCCATATGCTCGCCCTGAAAAACAAACCCCTCCGCCAGAGCGCGGCCGATCTTCGAGACATCGTCGGCGTAGTCCCTGTAGTATCCAAAGGTTTCGCCGGTTCCCGCTACATGGAGCACGTGATGTATGTCGTCATTCCATTGTGCGGTAAATGACGTGGGCCTGCACTGATGATCGCGCTCCAGTAAAGCTGAATTATTGTCTTCATTTTCAACGACAAGGTGAACATGCCGGCCGGCTGCCGCCGTTTGAACCCGCCCAGCCAGTTCATGCAGAAGATGCTCCCTGCCGTCATCCTTGATCGCGTGCACCGCGTCCAGGCGCAAACCGTCCATTCGGAACTCGGTAATCCAGTAAAGCGCGTTCTGGATGACCAATTCGCGGACCCATGCGGCCCCCGCATCGTCATAATTGACGCCGGCCCCCCAGGGAGAGGCATGCTTCTCGGTAAACAGGGGCGCATAAAGCGGCATGTAGTTTCCGTCGGGACCGAAATGGTTGTAGACCACGTCGAGAAAGACGGAAATTTCGCGCTCATGAGCCGCGTCGACCAGCCGTTTCAGATCCTCCGGACGGCCGTAGCTTGCATCGGGTGCATAGGGGAGAACACCGTCATATCCCCAATTCCAGCGCCCCGGAAATTCGGCGACCGGCATGATCTGGATCGCGGTAATCCCGAGGTTCTTCAGATGATCCAGTTTTTCGATGGCCGAAAGGAAAGTTCCGCCTTCCGTAAACGTGCCGATGTGCAATTCGTAAAGAATCGTTTCCTCCCAGCGGCGCCCGCGCCAGCCGGCCGACTGCCAGGAGAATGAAGGATCGATGACCTCGCTCGGCCCGTGCACGTCTTCCGGCTGAAAGCGGGATCCAGGATCCGGCACCGCAAGGCCATTGGAGAGAACAAACTTGTATCGGCTGCCTGGACCCGCCGCTTCAGCCTTGAACAGGTGCCAGCCTTCGTCACCGGGCTGCATGTCATGAATTCCCCCCGGTTCAAGAGAAAGGCGCACCTTGTTCTGCAGCGGCGCCCAAAGGCGAAAAAGCACGCCATCTTCTGTGATTTCCGGCCCAAAACTCGACGTGTTCACGCCTTCGCTCTCCTTCTCATGCTGCGATGCACCTGACCAATCAACACAGTCCGCCGCCACCTGTTCCCTGGGCGAGCAAATATTCGGCCGAGCGTCACGTCATGGAACACCGGCGGCTTGGAGGTGTTACTTAATGACATCGACAAAAGAGAGCCGCATGAAACGTCCAACATCGACCTATCGCCTGCAATTTCGCAACGGCATGACCTTCGATGATGCTATCGATCTTGTCCCCCATCTGGTATCCCTCGGCATCAGCCATCTCTACGCGTCGCCGATTTTCACGGCGGTTGGCGGCTCCACCCACGGCTACGACGTCACCGATGCCAACGAGATCGATCCTGCCATCGGCGGGCAAGCCGGCTTCGAGCGCCTGGCGGAGGCGCTGCGGGAGGCCAATCTTGGACTCATCCTTGATATCGTCCCCAATCACATGGCCGCATCCGTGGAAAACGGCTGGTGGCGAGATGTTCTGGAAAATGGCAGGCAAAGCGCCTTTTCCAGCTATTTCGACATAGACTGGCGTGAAAAGCTGACCTTGCCTCTGCTGGGCAAGCCGCTGCCGGAGGTTTTGGCCGATAACGAATTGGTTCTGGTAACAGACGGAAACGACGGCCTTGAACTGGCCTATTACGAAACACGGCTACCTTTGGATAGGAAAACGGTTCGGCGCGTTCTCTCCGAGACGGCAGGCGGAAACCTATCCTGTTTTTCCGGGGACAAGCAAAAAATGCAGGCTCTGCTTGCTGAGCAACACTGGCAGTTGACGCATTGGAAGGATGCGGCAAAACATCTGAGCTATCGCCGGTTTTTCGAGGTCACCGGGCTTGTCGGCATCCGCATTGAAGACGACGCGGTATTTGAACATACGCACAGGCTCATCCTGCGCCTGGTGAGAACTGGTCGGGTTCAAGGTCTGCGGGTCGATCACGTCGATGGTCTTGCGGCTCCACAATCCTATCTGGATCGTTTGCGCCATGCCATTGGACCCGATATCTATTTGATCGTCGAGAAGATTTTGGGCCCCGGCGAGCAGCTGCGCCCGAGCTGGCCAGTCGAGGGGACCACCGGTTATGAGTTCAACACGGCTTTGGCAACACTTTATATCGATCAGGATGGTCTCGACCATCTTGAAGCCGGTTATGGCAAGCTCGCTCCACCCGACTCCATGCTTGCGACAGGCCTGCGCGATGCAAAACGTCTGATCGCGGGCCGGAATTTTGCGGGCGAAGGGGCACGCCTTGCAGCCTTGGTGAAGACGGCCCACCCGCATCTGCAGGAGGCCGACATCCTCTCCGCTCTGCAGGAACTGCTTGTCGCCTTTCCCGTCTACCGGACTTATGGTGACGAGGGCAGGCTTGACGCGGAAGATGAAACGGTCCTGGCGGGGGTGCTGGCGGAAGCGGAAGCGGAAGCGATGCTCCCCTCTCGCACCGCACTTGATGCGATCGCTGGCCTTTTGCGGAATCCTGACGAAGAGCATCTGGAGTTCCGGAGACGGTTTCAGCAACTCACCGGACCGGTCATGGCGAAGGCGGTCGAGGATACGTTTTTCTACAGGTATAACCGTCTGCTGGCTCTGAACGAGGTCGGCGGCGAAATCATACGTCCTGAAACCGGTGTGGCAGCCTTTCACCGCCTCATGGCAGACCGCGCCCGACACCAGCCGCACGGCCTTTCCGCAACCTCGACACACGATACCAAGCGTGGCGAAGACGCGCGGGCACGGCTTTACACCCTCTGCGAGGGGTCTGAGGTATGGAATGAAGCGGTTGAACGCTGGCGCGGAATGAACATGCGGCATTTGGCATCTGTCTCCGGTCGGAATGTGCCGGAAGCAGCCGTCGAGTGGATGCTCTATCAGGCACTGGCTGGGGCATGGTCCGACGACACCACGCAAGAAAACCTGGCATCGCGATTTTTGGCCTATACGGAGAAAGCCTCGCGCGAAGCCAAGCTTGGAACGGATTGGGCAGCGCCGGACGAGGATTATGAAAAAGCGGTTCTTTCTTACGCCGAAGCTCTCGTGTCACCGCAGAACGCGGACTTTACCGAAGACTTCCAGTTGACAATGCAGCCTTTCCTTGAGGCAGGCTATTCGAACAGTCTCTCGCAGACTCTCATCAAGTTGACCGCCCCCGGTATCCCGGACGTCTATCAGGGTACGGAGGGTCTCGATCTCAGCATGGTGGATCCGGACAATCGGCGTCCGGTGGATTATGCCCGGTTTTCGTCAAATGCCAGGGGATCGAAGACCCTGAGCGGCGCAGCGGCGAACATGAAGCAAGCTGTGCTGACAGCGATCCTGCAGTATCGCAAGGATCATCCCGCGCTCTTCAACGAGGGGGATTATCAGCCGCTTGATGTTACCGGACCTTGCAAGGATCATCTGGTGGCTTTTGCGAGGCGGAAAGGCGAGGAGTACCTGGTTGCGATTGCGCCCCGCCTGATGTTTGGAAAGCTGCAGGCGCATGCGCTCGTGGCCGTTCCCGGTTTCTGGAGCGACACCACGGTAAAGCTTCCTGCAGATGCGGGACGGCCGCTTAGGGACTTGCTCGGCGGCAGCGAAATCGCCGGAACGCAGATTACGGTCGAGACCTTGCTGACGGAGCGGCCCGTCGCTTGCCTCGTTATGGCGGATTCATAGCTGAGACACAGCCTTTGCCTGCGCATTGCGTGATTCAGGATAGCCGTTCGATAGCCGGATCATTGCCCTTACAGCAGGAACTATAACGGACGGAAAAAGTTTGGCCTGCTCATCGTTCCTTCCATGCAGGAGAAAATCATGCGCCGCCATGTCAAAAAAGCCCCCGCCCCGCCATCGTCACAGCCGAATGTCGGCCTGCCGATGAAGAAAAACGCGTGGCAGCCGCAGATCATTCCACCTTATAGGGTGGACTTGCCTCTTGCCAGGACGACAAGCGAACAGATTGCCGTCCCGGCCTCGATCAACGGGAGAAGCATGGTCAGCGGCCGTTTGTGAGATGCTGGTAGACGGTACATCGATATTGGTGGTTCCGGCGCTTCATCCGGCAACTGCCGTTTACACGATCCATGACGTGGCTCTGATGGTCGATCGGGACCGGGAAGCGCGCGAGGCGCTGCTCACGGCCGGCGCAGCCGGTCATCAGCTCGGTTTAGACGGAGCGAGAAAAGCGTCGGCCGCAAACGCCGTATCACTGTTGATACGAGCATTCGACAGCCGGCGAAGAACAGGGTGAAGCTGTCGAACGGCTCCCAAACCTGAGCTCAAGGGTAGGCCGTCGATCCGTCGGGTTTGCTGGTGATCTTGCGTTCCCAGTGGATGTAATCCTCCGTCGCCAGGGCCTTTTCGTCGATCTCGATCCCCCAGCCCGGGCGATCCGGGCGAAGCTCCATATGGCCGTCGACAGGGATATAGGGATCGAGCGCCCAGGGCGCGTGAACATGCGGCTTGTATTCGAGAATCTTGAAGTTCGGCTGGGCAGCACAGAAGTGGATGTTCACCGCAGTCGCCAGCGGTCCCATTGGGTTGTGCGGGGCGATCGTGACGTAGTGAGCCTCGGCGATTGCCGCAATGCGCCGCATTTCCGTGACGCCGCCGACGACGCAGATGTCGGGCTGGATGATGTCGGCACCACGCGCGTTCAAGAGCGCCAGGAATTCAAAGCGGTTGTAGAGCGACTCGCCGGTGGCGAGCGGCACAGTCACCTTCGATTTCAGTTCGGCCCAGGCCGGAATGTGTTCCGGACGGATCGGCTCTTCGTAGAACAACGGATCATAGGGGGCGATTGCCGCTGCAAGCTGGACGGCCTGATAGGGCTCATAGATCTTGGCATGGGCATCAAAGGCGAATTCGAAATGCGACGGGGTAATTTCCCGGATCTTGCCGAAATAGCCGCCGGTTTCCTTGACCAGTTCGCCCCATCGGCTGTTGTGAAGGTCGCGTCTGTAGGGGCTGAGCTTGAAGGCCGTGTAGCCGAAATCCTCGTTCAACTGAAGTGTCTGCTCCAGTGCCGCCTCCGGATCGGGGGCGGTATAGACGCCGCAATAGATCCTCACTCGATCGCGAACATTGCCGCCCAGAAGCATGTAGACCGGCAGGCCGGCGGCCTTTCCGGCAATGTCCCACAGTGCATGGTCGATCGCGGAAATGGCAGCCAGACCGAGGGCGCCCGGCGGAAAGCGGGCTTGCTGGTTGAGCTTCAGGACAAGATATTCGACGCGGCGCGGATCTTCACCTTCTATCTGGCGGAACAGGTAATCCAGCATGGGCGGAAGTGCCCAGTCGGGGCCATGATTATAGGCCTCGCCCCAACCCGATATGCCTTCGCTCGTCTCGATCTTGACCAGAAGGCGAGGGCGGTCATCGACGCGCTGCATGAACGTCTTCAAAGCAGTAATGTGCATTTCAATTCTCCGATCAGGCGGCGCGGGTTTCGCTGACGCGCATGACGATTTCCCTCAGGCTTTCCCTTTCCTGATCGTTCAGGGCCTCTACCCCGGGCACGCGTACAGGGCCGACATCCGTGCCCAGCATCCCGAGCGCCTCCTTGACCACAGTCACGTTGGCACCGTTCAGATATTTCGTCCGCATGCTTTCAAAACCGGCGATCTCATCGATCAGATTGCGGGCCGTGGCATAGTCTCCGGCTTCCAATGCGCGGTGGATGGCATGCGAGCGTTCCGGGAAGACGTTCACCAGGCCGGAGGTAAAGCCGCGGGCGCCCATGGCGTAAAAGGCGGGCGCCCATCCTTCTGCCAGTCCGCAGACCCAGATGGCCGGTGCGTCCTTGGTCGAGCGGATGACATCGGCGAGCAGCATCAGGTTGCCGGATGCGAACTTGATGCCGGCAATGTTCTCGTGCAGCGCCATTTTGCGGAAATCAGCGATGGAAAACGTGTCGCTCCGCACATAGGCTATCACCGGAACGGTGCAGCTATCCGCCAGCTCAAGGAAATACTTGCTCTGATAGGACGGCCCGGCAAAGGGGTCCATCGGATGGTGACCCATGATGGCGTCGGCGCCGGCAATAATCGCGTCGCGCGCCAGCGCTTTCGCTTCGACCAGGGAGCGTCCGACAGCGGCGCTGACCAGGGACTTGCCGGCCGCTGCCTCGATGGTGGCGCGATGGACGAGGCGAACCTCGTCGAGCGACAGGGTGAAGAATTCGCCGGTATTGCCGGCAGCCATCAGATTATGGACCCTGGCGGCGGCCATTTTCTCGATCAGCGATTTCAGCTTGACGATATCGACGCTTCCATCGGCCGCATAGGGCGTGACAGGAACTCCGGATATACCCGTCAGCGCCTGGCGAACTCGCGCAACAGCTTCGTTCACGTTAAACTTCCTCTTTGCTTTTAAAAACGATGTTCAGATAGGTTTGGCCAGATCTGACCACATGATCGCGCATCACGCGTTCTGCTCTGTCCGTATCACCGGCAATGATTGCCTCTGCGATGGCGGCGTGCTCGCCCAGCGCCAGTTCACGCTCCGTCGGATTGGAGTGGATCACCCTGCGGATGCTTGCGTCATAGAATTGCTGCCGTTCGATCATACGGGCCAGATACTGACATTGAGACGCCACATGAATCTGTTCGTGGAATGTCTCGTTCAAGGCGATCAGGTCGTCGGCCGCACCGGATTGGGTTGCTCTTGTCATCAGGTTGACGGTCGCTCGCAGATCGGTCGCGGCGGGGCTTAAAAGCCGTTTCGCCGCCAGACGCGCGATCATGGATTCAAGTGCTGCCCGGGCGAGAATCATTTCCTCAGCCCAGTTCGCATTGAAACGAATCAAAACGCCGCGACGGGGAAGGGCCTCGACGAGTCCCTCGGTCTCAAGCTGGCGCAGCGCCTCCTTGATCGGCGTCGTGCTGACGCCAAGCTGCTCGGCGAGCTGGCGCTCGTTGACCTTTTCGTTCACGCCAAATTTCCCCGAGAGAATGGCGGTTCGCAGGCTGCGGTGAACGTGGTCCCGCAGCGTCGTCAACAGGCGCGGATCGAGCTTTTCGATCCTTTCGTCGTGAAATGCCAGGCCGTCTTCTTGCTTCACGAACCAATTCCCCGTTGACGTCCGTTGCATTCTGTGAGATCTGATATACCAGATTTCAGATCGATGTCGATATGAAATCTCATTTTTGTTGCAGGGTTCAAGCTCTTGGGAGGAGTTGACATGGATTTGTTCAGACGCCGGCTTTTGGTGTCCACTGCGGTCGCCGCCGCATTTTTTGCCGTGCCGCTCACAGTCTGCGCCGCCACTCCGGAGGATCAGCTCGTCATCGCGCAGAACCTTTCGTCAATGCGCGGCCTCGACCCGAACGAGCTCAACCAGCTGGAGGCGGCCGAGGTCGTTGCCAACCTGTATGACCGTCTTATCGTTCTGCCCGCCGACAGCATCACCACGCCGACGCCTGGCGTCGCAGAAAGCTGGACTGTCTCTGCCGACGGCAAGACCTTCACCTTCAAGATCCGGTCGGGAATTACCTTCCATTCCGGCAACGCGCTGACCGCCAAGGACGTGGAATGGTCCTTGCGCCGTCTCGTGACGCTGGGTCTCGCGCCCTCGGTCGACCTTCGCCAATGGGGCTTCAAGGAAGACAATGTCGCTACCCTGATCACCGCGATCGACGATACGACGCTGGTCCTGCAGACGCCCGAGGTCTGGAACCCGAACCTGATCCTGCTATCGCTGGCGAGTTTTTCCACCTCGATCCTGGACAGCAAGTTGCTGGCCGAGCACATCAAGAATGACGACATGGGTCGCGAATTTCTGCAGAGCAACGATGCAGGCTCCGGCCCCTACTCACTGCGCACCTGGCGCTCGAACGATCTGCTGATCGCCGATGCCTTCGAGGACTACTGGCAAGGGGAGCCGAAGATGCGCCGCGTCATCGTCCGCCATCTTCCCGAATCCGCGGCCCAGCGCCTGCAGCTCGAGGCCGGCGACATCGATATCGCCACCCGGCTCTCATCGACGGATCTCAACGCCCTCGATCAGAGCGGCAAGGTGACGATTCAAAAGACGCCCGGCTTCGGTTTTTACTATCTGGCTTTGAATCAGAAGGATGAAATCCTTGGGAATCCCAAGGTTCGTGAAGCCTTTCGCTATCTGATCGATTATGATGGCCTGGCCGGTACGGTGATGAAATATTACGGCGTCAAACAGCAGACCATCGTGCCTGCGGGCCTTCCAGGCTCCGTCGATGAAAATCCCTACAAGCTGGACATCGAAAAGGCCAAGCAGTTGCTGGCGGAGGCCGGTTATCCCGACGGTTTCTCCAAGGTCTATTACGCAACCCCGGTGACGCCGGAATTCGAGGTGGCGCAATCGCTGCAGGCCAATGCCGCCAAGGCTGGCATAAAGCTGGATCTGCAGGCGGGCGATCACATCGGCAAGTTCCGAAGCCGCGAGTTCGAGATCTTTTCGGCCCGCTCCGGCGAACGTTTGCCCGATCCGCATTCGATCCTGCAATCCTATGCGACCAATGCCAATAATTCGGACGAAGCCAAACTGACCGGTCTCAATGCCTGGCGCACGGCCTGGGATGTTCCCAAGGAAATCCAGGACATGGTCGTCGCCGCAGCCCATGAAACCGATCAGGTTAAACGCACCGAACTCTATACCACGATCAACAAGGCCTATCTCGCGTCCTCGCCTGCACTCGTGACGTCGTTTCTCCGAACCGACGCCAAGGCTGTACGCAACGAGGTCAAGGGTTATACCGGGCATTCCACCTGGCTGACCCGTTGGGACACGGTCACCAAGGGCGAGTGACCGCGTTGAACAAAGGAATGCGAACGTGAGCATCGCGCAAACTCAAAACTCGCGCTCTTCGGCCGGGGCGACCTGGTTGAGGAGCATCCGAAAACTGGCAACCTCGTTCGCGGTCATTCTGACGACACTTTTGGGTCTGCTGGTGATCACGTTCGTCATTGGCCGGATGGTGCCGGCCGATCCGGTCATTGCCGTGATCGGAGACCAGGCGGATCAGGCGACGTATGATCGGGTCTACCAGCAGATGGGGCTGGACAAGCCACTTTACGTTCAGTTCGTCACGTATATCGGCAATATCGCACAGCTGGATTTCGGCCAGTCGAACGTTACCAAGAATGCGGTTTCCAGCGATCTGGCGCGGGTTTTCCCGGCGACGCTCGAGCTGGCGACGCTTGCCACCCTCATCGGGGCGGTGTTCGGTATACCGCTCGGCATCATCTCTGCCGTCCGCAAGGGCACCTGGGTCGACCATCTTGCCCGCTTTGTCGGGCTGCTTGGCCATTCGACGCCCATCTTCTGGCTCGGTACCATCGTCATTCTCATCTTCTACGCCAAATTCGGCATCATACCCGGAAGCGGCCGGCTGGACGTCTACAATGAAGGACTGGTCGATGGCCCGACCAACTCGCTGCTGATCGATGCCATCATTGCCGGCGAATGGGGCGTTTTCTTCGACGTCCTGCATCACGTTCTTGCACCGGCACTGATCCTGGGCTACGCGGCGATGGCCTATCTCAGCCGCATGAGCCGCAGCTTCATGCTCGAACAGTTGCGGCAGGAGTACATCCTGACGGCCAAGGCCAAGGGGCTGGACCAGCGCGCCATCATCTGGCGTCACGCCTTCCGCAATATCCGCGTGCAGCTGCTGACGATCGTTGCGCTCGCCTATTGCGGCCTGCTCGACGGTACGGTGCTGATCGAGACGGTATTCGCCTGGCCCGGTCTTGGCCAGTATCTCACCTCCGCCTTGTTCTTTGCCGACATGAATGCAGTGCTGGGCAGCGTCCTGCTGATCGGTCTCATATCGATTGCGATCAACCTGCTGTCGGACATCGTCTATCGTTTCCTCGATCCACGCACGCGGTAAATACAATGACAACCCGATATTTCGGCACACTGCACGACTGGCTGATCAGCGAGGATTTTTCCTCCACGCGCCAGGCCCGTCTTCACAAGGCCTATGTCCTGTGGCTCAGCCTGGTCAGCAACCCGCTGGCGCTCGCCGGTCTCGTCGTCGTCGTGGCGCTGGTGATCGTCTCCGCGCTGGCGCCGCTGCTGTCGACCCACGATCCGATTGCCCAGGATCTGGCTCTGGCCCTGCGTCCGCCATCGTCCGACTTCTGGTTCGGAACCGACGAGTTCGGCCGCGACGTCTATTCGCGGCTGATCTATGGCGCCCGGACCACGCTCTATATCAGCATCCTGGTCACCGTGATCGTCGGCCCCATCGGCTTCGTCATCGGTGCAACGTCCGGCTATCTCGGTGGCTGGACCGATATCGTTTTGATGCGCATCACCGATATTTTCCTGTCCTTCCCGAGCCTCGTGCTGGCGCTGGCCTTTTCGGCGGCCCTTGGTCCCGGCATCGAGAATGCGGTGATCGCGATCGCGCTCACGGTCTGGCCACCGATCGCGCGATTGGCACGCGCCGAGACGCTGACATTTCGCCAGGCCGATTTCGTCGTGGCGGCAGAGCTTCAGGGAGCGGGGATGGCGCGCATCCTTCTGCGCCACATCGTCCCGCTCTGCGCGCCGTCGATCATCATTCGCCTGACCCTCAACATGTCGAGCATCATCCTGACGGCCGCAGGGCTGGGCTTTCTCGGTCTTGGCGCGCAGCCGCCAATGCCGGAATGGGGCGCGATGGCTGCATCAGGACGTCAATATCTCCTGGATGCCTGGTGGCTGACGACCGTTCCGGGACTTGCAATCCTCACAGTCAGCCTCGCCTTCAACCTGCTCGGAGACGGTCTGCGCGACATAATGGATCCACGCAATGCCTGATATCAGCGACACCATTCTCTCCGTGGAAAACATGTCTGTCCAGTTTCCGACGCTGACCGGCGCGGTCACCGCTGTCAAGAATGTCTCCTTCAAGGTCGGCCGGGAAAAGGTCGGGATCATCGGCGAATCCGGCTCCGGCAAAAGCACGACAGGTCGGGCGATCATGCGGCTTCAGCCTCAGGGCGCCATCGTCGGCGCGGATCGCATGCAGTTCGAGGACGTCGATCTGCTGACGGCGAGCGAGGCGCAGATGCGTGATATCCGTGGCAGCCGCATCTCGATGATCCTGCAGGATCCGAAATATTCACTCAATCCCGTGATGACTGTCGGTGAGCAGATCTCCGAAACCGTCATCCTGCATGAGCATGTTTCCCGCCGCGAAGCGCGGACCCGGACTCTGGCGATGCTGGAACGCGTCAACATCCGCGATCCGGAACGGGTCTACGGGCTCTATCCGCACGAAGTCTCCGGCGGAATGGGCCAGCGCATCATGATCTCGATGATGCTGATTTCGCAGCCGTCGCTGATCATCGCCGATGAGCCGACCTCCGCCCTCGACGTGACTGTGCGCCAGCAGGTGCTCAGCATTCTCGACGACCTGGTGACCGAGCGCAATATCGGCCTGATTTTCATTTCGCACGATCTCAACCTCGTGCGTAGCTTCTGCGATCGGGTCTTGATCATGTATGCAGGCCGAATCGTCGAAGCGCTCGATGCCGACAAATTGCAGCATGCCAACCATCCCTACACGCGGGGCCTTTTGAACGCGCTTCCGAGCCTCGAACATCCCCGCGACAGGCTAGAGGTGCTCAAGCGCGACCCGCAATGGCTGGAGGACTGAGATGTCGATGATCAAAGTGGACAATCTGGCCGTCTCCTACGGTCACGGCCATGACGCGCTCAGGGTCGTGAAGGACGTGTCTTTTGAAGTCGCCAAAGGCGAAACCTTTGGACTGGTGGGCGAAAGCGGCTGCGGCAAGTCGACGGTGCTCGGCGCACTGGCCGGCCGCAACAGGAACTGGGGCGGCTCCGTCGTCATCAATGGCGAAGCCGCGCTACCGAAACGGACGAAAGCGCAGCTCGCGCTGCAGCAGATGGTGTTTCAGGATCCTTTCGGCTCGATCCACCCCCGCCATACGATCGGCCGGACTTTGCTCGAGCCGCTGGAAATCCATGGCTTGGACCAGCGACAAGAACGGATCGCACAAATCCTGCAGGATGTCGGCCTGCCGCATAATTTCCGCTACCGTTTCCCCCACCAGCTTTCCGGCGGCCAGCGCCAGCGCGTCGCCATTGCCCGGGCGCTGATCCTGAAGCCCCAGATCCTGCTTCTCGACGAGCCGACATCGGCGCTCGACGTGTCCGTGCAGGCCGAAATCCTCAACCTGCTCAAGGATCTGCGCGATCGCGAAAACCTGACCTTCGTGCTCGTCAGCCATGACATGGCGGTGATCGCCCATCTCTGCGACCGCGTGGCCGTCATGCAGGACGGTGTCTTCGTGGAAGTGACCACCCGGAAGAACCTGCTGCAGGGGACCGTCGCACATCCCTACACGAAGACGCTGCTGGATGGCAGCAAGGGCTATGTTTCGCCGCGCGCGCGCCGCGCCCCGGCCGACACGCTTCCAGCGTAGCGGATGACGCCACCAGCATCTCGGCAGCAACCGGATCTGCTTGTGCGCAAGGGGCCAGGGCCGGACCTTGCGCACCGCGAACGTCGAAAGTTACTCCCGCCTATGGCTTCGTGTCCTGTAAAGCGGGATTTTCAAGTGTCTTTATCTCAGGACCAGCCGCAGGGCACGCTGCGCCTCTTGCAACAATGGCAGATAGCGCTTTGCCATATCCGATGCGGGGGCAAGAACGGCCGGCGCTCCGATATTGATGGCCGCCACGGTCTGGCCTCGGTCATTCTCGATCGGCACGGCAATCGAGCAAAGGCCGATTTCGAGTTCCTGATCGATGATCGCATAGCCATGGGTTCGGACCCGGTTGAATTCCTCCATCAGTGCACCCGCATCCGTCTTCGTGTTTGGCGTATTCGCCATTAATTCGGTTCGCGACAGGATCGAGAGTGCCTCGCTTTCGGGAAGGGCAGCGAGCAGCACGCGGCCCATGGAGGCGCAATAGGCAGGCAATCGGCTGCCGGGAGTAAGGTTGATCGACATCACCCGCCGCTGCGATGCGCGGGCGATGTACACGATTTCCGCGCCATCGAGCACCGATGCAGAGGCGCTTTGGCCCGCCTTTTCGCAGAGATGATCGAGATGCGGCTGGATGAGCAGCGGCAGCGGTGTCGCGGAAAGATAGGCATGACCGAGCCGCAGGATCTTCGGCGTCAGCGAAAAGAACTTGCCGTCATAGTCGGCATAGCCGAGCTCCGCCAGGGTCAGAAGGCATCGCCGCGTCGTGGCGCGATCGAGACCGGTTTCCTTGGCGATATCGGCAATCGACAGCTTCTGCCGCGCCTCTCCAAAAGCCTCGATGACCTTCAGCCCCCGTGCAAATCCACTGACGAAATCCGTTTCCCGCATAGAAATCCCCAGTTCGATTTGTGCGATATATGAACAAATATCAAATAACGCACAAATCGCTTGCGGTCCAGAGTGCACGGATTTATGCCGGTAAATCAGGGACGCGAAGTCTCCGGCCGTCAGGATCAGGGAAAGCAGCATGGACAAGACAATCGGCAGCGTTGCCGACGCCGTCTCAGGGATCGGGGAGGGTGCGACCGTCATGATCGGCGGCTTCGGCGGCTCGGGCGCACCGATCGAATTGATCCACGCCCTGATCGACAAGGGTCCAAGAGACCTTACTGTAATCAACAACAATGCCGGCAATGGCCGGATCGGCATTGCCGCGATGATTGATGCCGGCATGGTCAGGAAAATGATCTGCTCGTTTCCGAGATCATCGGATCCCCGCGCCTTTACCGACAAGTATCTGGCAGGCGAGATCGAGCTGGAGCTCGTGCCGCAGGGGACGCTGGCCGAGCGTATCCGCGCCGGCGGCGCGGGTATTCCCGCCTTCTATACGCCGACGGGCTATGGAACAGAACTCGCAGGCGGCAAGGTCATCGCCGAATTCGACGGTCGTCCCTATGTCCAGGAGCGTTGGCTGAAAGCTGATTTTGCGATCGTCAAGGCCCATATCGGCGACGTGCACGGCAATCTCACCTACAATAAGGCCGCCCGAAATTTCAATCCGCTGATGTGCATGGCAGCGGCAAAGACGATCGTCCAGGTGTCAAGGATCGTTCCCCTCGGCACGATCGATCCCGAGCAGGTGGTTACCCCCGGAATTTTCGTCAACCGTGTCGTGGAAGTTGCGCACCCGCAGCAGGAGGAAGACCTCATTCGAGCCGGAGTGGTTTACGCATGACCATCGATACACGCACCACCGGAAACCCTCGCGTTGATACCAGGGACGACATCAAGCTTACCAATGCACAGATTGCCTGGCGGGCAGCCCAGGACATCGAGGATGGCGCCTATGTCAATCTCGGCATCGGTTTTCCCGAAATGGTGGCCCGTTACCAGCCTTCGGGCCGGCAGGCCATCTTTCACACCGAAAACGGAATCCTCGACTTCGGCGAGCCGCCACCTGCCGGTGAAGAGGACTGGGACCTGATCAATGCCGGCAAGAAAGCCGTGACGCTGAAGCCGGGCGCATCCTTCTTTCATCACGCCGACAGTTTCGCCATGGTACGCGGCGGCCATCTCGACGTCGCGATACTCGGTGCCTACCAGGTTGCCCAGAATGGTGATCTTGCAAACTGGCGTGTGGGTTCAAAAGGCGTACCCGCCGTCGGCGGCGCCATGGATCTCGTGCATGGCGCAAAACAGGTCTGCGTCATCACGGAACATGTCAGCAAGAACGGCGAGCCGAAACTGCTCGACAAGTGCACCTTTCCGCTAACGGGCGTTGCCTGCGTTACCCGCGTTTATACGAGCCATTCCGTGATC
This sequence comes from Pararhizobium gei, assembly GCF_029223885.1. Taxonomy (NCBI): domain Bacteria; kingdom Pseudomonadati; phylum Pseudomonadota; class Alphaproteobacteria; order Hyphomicrobiales; family Rhizobiaceae; genus Pararhizobium; species Pararhizobium gei. The sequence continues at coordinate 4,299,639 of NZ_CP119409.1, forward strand.
GACATTGTCGAGGGGCGTTTTTTGGTGAGAGAGAAACTGCCGGGCATGACCATGGATGAACTGCAGGCAATGACCGGAGCGCGGCTTCATGTCGATGCCGTTGTCGCTGACCTCGTTGTTCCGGCATTGTAAGGAAAACGGCATGACCGAAGCCTATATCTGCGATTATATCCGCACCCCGATTGGCCGTTTCGGCGGCGCGCTATCCTCAGTGCGGCCGGACGACCTCGCTGCGATCCCCTTGAAGGCATTGATGGAACGCAACAGCATCATCGACTGGGAGGCTGTCGATGATGTCATTTTCGGATGTGCCAATCAGGCCGGGGAGGACAACCGAAATGTTGCACGCATGTCGCTGCTGCTGGCCGGTCTGCCGGCCTCGGTGTCCGGTACGACCATCAACCGTCTCTGCGGCTCAGGCATGGATGCGGTGATCGCCGCCGCGCGCGCCATCAAGTCCGGTGAAGCCGATTTGATGATCGCCGGTGGCGTCGAAAGCATGAGCCGTGCACCGCTCGTCATTCCAAAGGCCGAAACGGCGTTTTCGCGCAATGCCGAGATTTACGACACCACCATAGGTTGGCGGTTCGTCAATCCGCTGATGAAAAGGCAATACGGCGTCGACAACATGCCCGAAACCGGCGAAAATGTTGCGCAAGACTATAAAATCAGCCGTGAGGATCAGGATGCCTTTGCCATGCGCTCACAGGCAAAGGCCGCAGCCTCGCAGGCAAGCGGCCGGCTTTCGAAAGAGATCACGCCCGTAACGATCCCTCAGCGCAAGGGCGATCCGGTCATTGTCCATCAGGACGAGCATCCACGCGTAACGACGGTTGAAGCGCTGGCAAAGCTCGCGACACCCTTCAGAAAGGAAGGCGGCACCGTCACTGCCGGCAATGCGTCAGGGGTAAACGACGGTGCGGCAGCGCTCGTCATCGCGTCCGGGGCGGCAATCAAGGCATATGGCCTTACGCCGATGGCGCGCATTCTCGGGGGGGCTTCGGCCGGCGTCGCACCGCGCGTCATGGGCATCGGTCCGGTCCCGGCATCGCGCAGGCTGATGGCGCGGCTCGGCATGACGCAAGAGCAGTTCGATGTCATCGAACTCAACGAAGCCTTTGCAAGCCAAGGCCTGGCCGTGTTGCGGGAACTGGGCATTGCCGATGATGACGCTCGCGTGAATCGCAATGGCGGAGCGATTGCCCTCGGCCATCCGCTCGGAATGTCCGGTGCGCGTATCGCTGGAACCGCAGCGTTGGAGCTGGCAGCGAGCAAGGGGCGCTATTCGTTATCGACCATGTGCGTTGGTGTCGGGCAGGGAATAGCGGTTGCACTTGAGCGCGTGTGAACGGCACTGATAATCTTCGGGCGGAAGCCGTCGGACCTGCGGCTAATAAATCTTCAGCCGGGCCTATCATGCTTTTCCGGTGGCATCGTGAAGAAAGTTCGTCGCTCCCGCCGACCGACGAAAGCGGTTCCATTCATTTATCTATGTTCGCGGGACTGGCTGGGAGATGCGCCGATGATGCGCTTGAAGGCACGGCTGAACGATGCTTCCGACTCGTAGCCAAGGCGTTCGGCGATCACGGCGACGCGCTGTCCTTCCCTCAGCCACTGGTGCGCCTGGTGCATGCGCATTCTGGCCACATATCTGGCAGGGGTTTCCCCCACGACGGTAGCGAAGCGTTGGGCAAAACCCGAACGGGAAGCGCCCATGTGACGGGCGAGCTTGTCGACGCTCCAATCATGCGACGGATCGAGATGGATAGCTGCCAGAACACGGCCGACTTCAGGGTTGCGCACGGCTGCGAGCCAGCCGGTCGAGTCGCCGCAGCCGTGCTCCACCCAGGTGCGGATAATCGTAGCGGTCAGGACGTCCGCCAGCCTTGAGAGAATGCCCCCTGCCCCGACGCGGTTCATATCCGCCTCCCGCATCATCGCATCGAGCAGGGGCGGAAGTGTCGGCTCGCTGGCGGCCAGATCGCTGGTGCGCATGACATCCGGCATCAGTTCCAACAGCGGATGCCGCTTGTCGATATTGAATCGCAAGACTGCAAAGAACAGGAGGTTTCTGGTATCGGGGCAGGCACATTGCAGATCGACGATACCATCGCAAAGGCGCTTGCGGGGCAAGCTTTCCACCGGCGTCGGCATCACACCCGGCTCACTTGCCAGAACATGGGCATCGCCGCGCGGCAAGAGGACAGCATCGCCGGGGTGCATCTCGGTCCATTCGCCTGAGGGCGATTGGAGAAAGGCGTGACCGGAAGCCAGGAAATGAAACTGCGCCTCCATTTGTGTCGGGTATGCCGTCGCCCAGGGAGCCGCTGGCTGGCAACGGCCATATTCCACGCCGTCGAGGCGAAGTCCCCTCAGCATCTCGGTCAGCGGGTCATTCATCGGGTGCTGCTCTTAGTTTGGACGAATGGTCATGTCTTCTGGCTTTTTCAGCATAGAAACACCAATGCTTCCCGTTTAGCCTTCTGTCAATAGGTATGGAGACAGCACATGAATGGCAAACAAGAGACACTTGGGTTTCGCGCCGACGATGGCCGCACGAAGCCTGCATGGGCGGGCGTGATTTCCCTCTCCCTCGGTGTGTTCGGCCTGGTTACCGCAGAATTTCTACCCGCGAGCCTGCTGACACCGATGTCGCAAGACCTCGGTGTCAGCATCGGCGCTGCTGGACAATCGGTGACGATGACCGCGGTCGTCGGCGCAATCGCCGGACCCGCCATCGTGGTCGGCACAAGCCGTTTCGACCGGCGCTATACGCTTCTGGGGCTCACCGCACTGCTGATCCTCTCCAGCCTGCTGGCAGCCCTGTCCAGCGGGCTGCCGATGCTGCTCCTGTCGCGTGCCCTGCTCGGGATCGGTCTCGGCGGCTTCTGGGCCATGTCGTTGGCTCTGGCGATGCGGCTCGTGCCGGAACGGCTGATGCCGCGGGCAATGGCCATCATCATGGGCGGCGTATCTGCCGCAACGGTCTGCGCAGCGCCTGTCGGCGCCTGGGTGGGCGACATAATGGGCTGGAGGTTCGCATTTGTGATCACGGCGGTCCTTGGCGTCCTTGCTCTCCTGACGCAGGCCTTCACTTTGCCCGCCATGCCCTCCGCCGGTCAGGCCAACCTGGGCACGATGGTCACCGTCTTGCGTCGACCCGCCATCCGCCTCGGGCTCCTGACGATTCTTCTCGTCGTGGCCGGCCACTTTGCCGGATTCACGTTCATCCGCCCATTCCTCGAGACCGTGCCGCATTTTGGCGTTGAAGGCGTTTCAGGGATTCTCCTGGCGTTCGGCATCGGCGGGTTCTTGGGCAATTTCGCCGGCGGTTTTGTCGCCGAGCGCAACACCGCTCTGTCGATAACGCTTGCGGCAGCCGGTATTGCCATCACGGCGTTCGCGCTGAGCTTTGCAGGCGCCTCGCCGGTCGTCGCCACGGTTGCCACAACCCTTTGGGGCTTTGCCTTCGGAGCGCTCCCGGTCAGCGTCCAAAGCTTCGTCACCCAGGCGGCATCCGATGAAGCAGAGAGTGCCGGGGCATTGATGCTCACAACCTTCCAGATTGCCATTTCGAGCGGCGCCGTGTTCGGCGGGCTCATCGTCGAAACCCATGGACCCGCCGGCGTCTTCGCCTTTGCCGGACTGTCAGCCCTGCTCGGCGCCACCCTGATCGGGTTTGCAAGCCGCACGCGCCTTGCCGCTGCCGCCGGATAGCACGCGAAGTCAGCTCGAACGGTCAGCCAGCGTGATTATCCCAGGCTCCGGCTGGCCGTTTTTCCGCATCAACACCGTCAGGGTCGGCTTCAATCCAGATAAGCGTTTGAGCCGGCCCGTTGCTCCTGATGTCGTCGGCCGCATTCGAAGTCCTTTCGCTTGAATCTCACGGACGATCAATTGGTCATATCGCCCGTCAAGCCGGATCACCGTAAGGAACAGTCACCGGAACTGTGAAAGCTGTCACATCGGGGGGCACGCCTCCCAGCTTGCTTATCGACACGAGACACGTCTGCGCGCTGCAGCCTTGTGAAAGGGAAGAGGCCCCTTGATCCAAGGTTACCGCATTCGGGTTGCCATGCTTTTCCAATCCTGACGCAAAATCGGGGTCGAACCATGCTCCCGTGGAAAGACGGACGACGCCAGGCATGACCGCCTCGATCAAGCGAGCCGATGAAAGACAACGGCCACGTGCATTGAAAACCTCGACCGGATCTCCGTTGGCTATACCCCGTGCTGCCGCATCGTCCGGGTGAATATCGACCGGTTCGCGGCCGTTGATCTTTCCAGCTTGACTGTGCGGGCTGGCATCCAGCTGGCTATGCAGACGGCGGGTCGGCTGGTCCGAGATCAGGTGCAGGCTGCCGGAGGGACACGTCTTGCTCCCCAGCCATTCCGGCGGCTCCAGCCAAACCGGATGAGCAGGGCAGTCGGCGAGATCGAAGCCCGCCAGCGTCTCGGAGTAAATTTCAATCTTGCCGGACGGGGTTGGCACCGGGAATGCTGCCGGATCCCTGCGGAAATTCTCCAGCATGATCACCGGTTTCGCCATTGGCTGCAGGTCGAACAGGCCCTCATCCCAGAACGTCTCGAAATCCGGCATGACGACGTTCTTGCGCGCTGCATTCTCGCGGGTAGTGGCGTAGATATGTCGCAACCAGCCGGATTCATCCAGGCCACCAGCGAAATCGACGTCCATCCGTCTGCCCAGTTCACAAAAAATCGCAAAATCGTCGCGTGCCTCGGCAAACGGCTCAAACACCTTCTTCATGGCAACGATATAATCTTCGCCGCCAGAAGCGCCGATATCGTTGCGCTCCAAGGGCGTCGTCACCGGCAGCACGATATCGGCAAGCTTCGCCGTCGGTGTCCAGTAGGGCTCGTTCACGATGATCGTTTCCGGCCGTTCCCAGGCTTTCAGCAGCCGGTTGAGGTCCTGATGATGATGAAACGGATTGCCGCCGGCCCAATAGACTGCCTTGATATCCGGATAGGTATGGGTGATGCCGTTATAGGTAAAGGTTTCGCCGGGTCGGGTCAGCAGGTCGGCGATCCTGGCCACGGGGATGAAGGCCGGGCAAGAATTGATGCCTTGCGGAAAGGCGCCGGCCTTGAACTTCACATTGGCATGCCCGACCGAATTCAGGGCGCCGTAGCCCACACCGAAACCACCACCCGGCAGACCGATCTGGCCAAGCATGGCGGCCAGCGTGACCAGCATCCAGAACGGCTGCTCGCCGTGCACGGCGCGTTGCAGCGACCAGGAAATGTTCAGCATCGTGCGGGCCGCAGCCATCTGTCGGGCGAGGAGTGTGATCCGGTCTGCCGCGACGCCGGTAATCTCTGCGGCCCAGGCGGGCGTCTTGGCGATACCGTCAGACGCGCCGGTGACATAGGCCTCGAACCGGTCGAAGCCGACGCAATGGCTCGTGAGAAAGCCCCGATCGGCGAGGTTTTCGGACATCAACGTCTCGGCGATGCCCAGCATCAGAGCCACGTCGGTATTCGGCCGGATCGCCAGCCACTCGGCCTCGACGGGCATGTTGTCGGACACCGGGCTGATATTGATGAAGCGCGCCCCCCGCGCCTGCATTGCCTGCATGCCCTGCTTCACCCGATGCCGGCCGGCGCCGCCCGCCGACATCTGCGCGTTCTTGATCGGCACGCCACCAAAAGCGACGAACAGTTTGGTTTGCTCTGCCAGAACCTCCCATGATGTGTGCTGGTCGAGCAGGATTTCGGTCGAGGCGACGACATGTGGCAGGATAACCCGGCCGGCGCCGAGGCTGTAATTATCGACATGGCTCACATAACCGCCGATCAGGTTGAGAAAGCGGTGAACCTGGCTTTGTGCGTGATGGAAGCGGCCGGCGCTGGCCCAACCATAGGAGCCGCCGAAGATCGCCTCGTTGCCATGATTCCTGACGATCCGGCCGAGATCGGCCGCCACCAGATCCAGCGCAACATCCCATTCGACCTCGACGAAAGCTTCGCGGCCGCGTAGATGGGGATTGGTCCCGGGTCCGCCTTCCAGCCAGCTCTTGCGGATCGCCGGACTGGCTATTCGCACCTTCCGCAGCGACGGCGCCGCCATATGCAGGCCGATTTCGGAAGGATCTGGATCGGATTGAAGCGCCTTGATGATCGGTGAACCTGTATCATCGTCGACTTCGTAGATGCCCCAATGGGCGGCTGTATAGCTCCTCGGGGCAGACTTGCTCATGCGATCACTTCACCGCCAGCAGCGAGGCATCGCGCGACTGCAGGGCCTGGATCACCCGTGCCGCACCATCGTCGATCGCATGTTCGATCGCCGTGCGGGCTGCCTCCGGCGCGCGGTTGCGCATGGCGAGCAGCAGGTCCTCGTAGTTATGGTGTTCCGATATGACGCTGTGTTCTTCCGGGTAGAGATAATTGAAGCCCGGCCCTGCCTTCAGCCACAAAGTCTCGATCACACCCAGCAGCGTCGGCATCTTGGCGGCTGCATAGAGGACGAATCGAAACTCCTTATTCTTCTGAAGGGCCAGATGCGGATCGGCGGCGTTCTTGGCGGCCAGATATTCCGCCAGCAGAGCCTCCATCCGCGCGATGTCGTCCGCATGGATCTGCAGCGCGGCTTTCGATGCCGCGAGCCCCTCGACCGCTTTGCGGATTTCAGCGATTTCCAGATATTGTGCGGCGCTCAGGCTCGGCACGCGAAAAGACTGAGCCGGTTCCGCGGTCAACACGCCCGAGGAGGCAAATCGCACGAGAGCCTCGCGCACCGGCGTAATGCTCATGCCAAGTGAGTCGGCCAAATCCTTGGTTACAAGGCGCGTCCCCGGCTCCAGACGGCCCTCGATCAATGCGGCGCGCAATTCATCTTCCACATGCGTCACCAGACTCTTGCGCGGAGCAGCACTAAACAAATTCACACTCAAAATCGCCTCCTATTGAGTAAATGCCTGGCTTTTCACCATGTGACGAGGTGCGCACATATCTTGTGCAATGAGAATATATCATATATCATTCACCCATTCATAGTGTTCTTGATGCGGCGCGCGCTGCAAACAAGCCCCTTAACCCAGGAGAGAGTGCGAGCCTCATGAAAAAATTTGCAGCCCTTGCCCTTGCCACCGCAATATTGCTGCCATGGGCCCCCCTTTCCGCGACGGCGGCCGATATCACGGTCGCCCGTTCAGCCTCCACCACCGCAATGGACCCTGGGTTCCTGAGAGAAAGCGCCACCATCGTCGATAACATCTTCGACACGCTGGTGATGCGCGACAAGGACATGAAGCTGGTTCCGGGATTGGCCGAATCCTGGACCGCGATCGACGATACGACATGGGAATTCAAAATCCGCAAGGGCGTGAAATTCCACAACGGCGAGGATTTCAACGCCGAAGCCGTCAAATTCACGATCGATCGTGTTCTTGACCCGGCCGCCAAGTCGCCGACACTTTCCTACATCCGCACCATCGCCGGCGTCACCGTCGTTGATCCCTACACCGTGCGCATCAAGACCTCGGCTGCCGATCCGCTGTTGCCGACGCGCATGAGCCGCTATCCGGCCTATATCGTGCCGCCGAAATATGTCACCGAAGTCGGCAACGATGTGTTTGCCACCAAGCCAGTCGGCACGGGTGCCTACAAATTCGTCGAGTTCATTCCCGACCAGCACGTCATCCTTGAAGCCAATAAGGACTATTGGCGCGGTGCTCCGGTCGTCGACAAGGTCACCTGGCGTGCCATTCCCGATGGCACGGCCCGCCTGACCGCGCTGGTCACCGGCGAAGTCGATCTGATCGAGAACGTGCCCGTCGATCTGGCGCCGATGATCGCCTCCAGCCCGGATGCTGATCTGGTGCCTGTCAAGAATGGCGGCCTGACCATCTATCTCGGCCTGGTGATGGGCCAGAAGCCGCTCGACAACGTCAAGGTTCGCCAGGCACTGGACATGGCGATCGACCGTCCCTCGATCGTGAAAAACATTCTGCAGGGCATGGCCACCGCGAAGGGCACTCAGGTCGGCCCCGCCGATTTCGGCTATCTCGACATTCCAGTGACCAAGTTCGATCCGGCCAAGGCGAAGGCGCTGCTGGCGGAAGCCGGCTATCCCGAGGGCTTTACCATCAAGATGCAATCGACAACCCGCTACATGAAGGACGGTGAAGTCGCCCAGGCAATCGCCCAGCAGTTCGGCGACATTGGCGTCAAGATCGAGCAGGAAGTTCTGGACTGGTCGGTCTACACCCAGCAGGTTCCGCGCAAGGGGCCGATTTTCATGCTCGGCTGGGGCTCCACCCAGACGCTGGATGCGGATGCCGCAGTCTATGCAATCTTGAAGACCGGCGAGCCCTATTCGACCGCATCGATCCCCGAACTCGACAAACTGCTCGACGAAAGCCGCAGCATCGTCGATCCGGCTGCCCGCAAGGTGGTGCTCGAAAAGATCCAGACGCTCTCGGCAGAGCAGGTTCCGCTGATCCCGCTCTACCAGGAAGACAGCATCTATGGGAAAAGCAAGAAAATCGCCTTCGAAGGGCGTCCCGATGCGCGCATCCCGATCTTCGACATCACGACGAAGTAAGCAATGAACCGGCTCTGGAATGTGAAGGACAATGCCGACGCCGTGCTGGCGATCACGCTTCTGGTCGCCATCGCAGCCCTGTGTATCGTCGTGCCGCTGGCCTGGCCGGTAGACGCGACACGCGGTTTGCTGACCGCCACATTCCGACCGCCAATGACAACCGTTGCGGATAACATCTATCCCCTCGGTACAGACCAGCTCGGACGCGATCTTCTCGCCCGGCTGGGCCTGGGAACGCTGATATCGCTTTGCATCGTGCTGTCGGCCTCGGTGATCTCGGTCGTACTCGGCACCACCCTCGGCATGATTGCCGGCTATTTCGGCGGCTGGGTCGATATCGTCATCATGCGCGCCGTCGATATCCAGCTGGCCATCCCCTTCATTCTGCTTATCCTGCTGATCGTCGCCGTCATCGGTCCCAGCATGACCAATCTGGTGATCGTGCTCGGTGTGACCGGCTGGGCGGTGTTTGCCCGGGTTGCCCGCGCCCGGACACTGGAGGTGCGCGAACTCGAATATATCGACGCCTCGCGCGCCATCGGCCTGTCCCATGTCGGCATCATTTTCCGCCACGTGCTGCCCAACATCCTCGGACCGCAGACCGTGCTGCTGACGCTCGATCTGCCGCGACTGATCATTCTCGAAGCTTCGGTCGGCTTTCTTGGCCTTGGCGTACAGCCGCCGACCCCGACGCTCGGCAACCTGATCGGCGAAGGCCGTTCCTACATCCTTCTCGCCAACTGGCTGGTGCTCTATCCCGGCCTTGTCATCGGCGCCTTCGTCATCGGCTGCAATCTGTTGGGCGACTGGCTGGTGCGGCGCGCCGACAGCAGGAACTCGTAAGATCATGAAAGTGCTCAGCTATATCGGCGGTCGTGCGCTTCAGGGTCTGGTCGTCATGGCCGGCGTGTCGATGATCGTGTTTTTCGCGCTCTTCCTGACCGGCGACCCGGCCGCGCTGATGATGTCGCCGGACGCCTCTCGCGCCGAGATCGAGGCTTTCCGTGAAGCCATGGGCTTTAACGATCCGGTCTGGGTTCAGTACGGCCGCTTCGCCGGTGGCGTGCTGCAGGGTGAGCTCGGCAACTCGCTGCGCTTCCAACGCCCGGCCCTCGATCTCGTGATGGAACGTCTGCCGGCGACAGCCCTGCTCGCCTGCGTCGCATTGGTCTGGAGCTCCCTGCTCGGCTTCCTGCTCGGCACCATCGCCGCCGTGCGCAAGAACAGCGCGATCGACTTTGCCATTCGGGTGATTTCGCTGCTCGGCCAGGCTATACCAGTGTTCTGGCTGGCGCTGCTGCTGATCATCTTCTTCTCGCTGAAACTGCGCTGGTTGCCGAGCAGCGGCATCGGCAGCTGGCAACAGCTGGTGCTGCCTTCCATCGCGCTCGGCGCCTATTATCTCAGTGCCATCACGCGGCTGGTGCGCGCCAGCCTGATCGAGGTCCTGGGGGAAAACTATATCCGCACGGCGCGCGCCAAAGGTCTGTCGCAGTGGCGGGTCGTCGTCCACCATGCGTTGCGCAATGCGCTGATCCCGGTGATCACCGTTCAGGGCATGTATTTCGCCTCTCTGCTCGGCGGCGCACTGGTCACCGAGATCATCTTTGCCTGGCCAGGCATCGGCCGGCTTGCGGTGGAATCGATCCAGAATCGCGATTTCCCGGTGGTGCAGGCGATCGTGCTGTTTGCCGCCGCCGTATTTGTGGTGGTCAATTTCCTGGTCGATCTGGCCTATGTCTGGCTCAATCCACGGATCCGCCTGTGACCGCCGGCCTTTCTGCACTTGTACAAAAAGCCCTTGCCCTGACGCAGGCCTGGTGCCGCATTCCCTCCATACGGTGTGATGATGCCGCGATGGCAGAGCAGGTTCGAGCAATCGTTGACTGGCTGCAGACCGAACTCGGCGCCACCATCATTTCCCACCGCCCGTCGCACGGACGCGCGCCGGTCATCCACGCGCGTCTCGATGTCGGCGCCAAAGACACTGTCATCCTCTACAACATGTATGACGTGATGCCGGCCTCGCCGGAGGGCTGGTCCGTCGATCCCTTCGAAGGTGGCATCGTCGATCTCGACACCATCGGCCGAAGTTTCGTCGCCCGTGGCGCCGAAAACAACAAGGGGCCGCTGGCGGGCATGCTCTGCGTTCTCAAGGACCTGGCCGATAGCGGGCGGCTGCGAGTTAATGTCGAGATTCTGGTCGAAGGCGAGGAGGAGAGCGGCAGCGGCGCGTTGCGTGACTACCTGCACGATCCGGACTGCCCGGTACGCCCAAGCAGGGCAGCGCTCTTTCCGTCTTTCTGCGAGTACGGCGGTGGCCCACCGCGTGTCTATCTGGGTTTTTCCGGCATTGCCAAGGGGGAGATCCGCGTCGATGCCGGCGCCTGGGGTGGCCCGAAATCGCCGATCCATTCGAGCAACTCCCCCTGGATCGCCAATCCTGCCAGCCGCTTGATCGAGGTGCTCTCGCAGTTCGGGCAGGCTCCGACCGGACGGCTTGGCCAGATCGAACTCGACACCGAGGCACAGGCGATCGTCGCCACGCTTGCCGAAAATTTCGATCCGGCGGCCGAACTGCGCTTTCGCAACACCGAGCGATTTTCGCTGGAGGCGGATGCCGCCGCTTTGCTCGCCCACGTCCTGACGACAGCGTCGCTCAACCTGTCGAGCCTGACGACCGAGCCGCCACATTCCAGCGCGATCATCCCGCCGGTGGCGCGAGCCGGTTTCGACCTGCGCTGCCCGCCATCGCTCGACCCCGCCGACTATATCGCCGGTTTCCGGGCCATTCTGAAGGACAAGGCAATTGAGGGCGTGACGATCAGCGTCGCCGACAGCTACCGCGGCCACCGTTTCGCCAGGGGCGCCGCCGGCGTCGGCACGCTCTTGGATGTCTATGCCAAAACCTCGGCGCCACCGCAGATCTGGCCGTGGGCAATTGGCGCGGCACCGTCCTATGCTTTTGCCGGTCACGCGGAAAGTTTTTTGCTTGGTGGCGCCGGGCGCGGCGGCAATGCCCATGGTGTAGACGAATTCATGACGCTTGATGGTTTCGAGCGTTTTTTGACGTCCATCGCCCTCTGGCTGGAAGGGATGGGCCATGTCGGCACGGCCAGCAGGGATGGGGTGACATGCTGACGATGCGCTATCTTTCCCGCACGGACGCCCTGGCCGCTGGCGCTGGCGACTGGGCCTTGGCAGTTGCCGATGTGCGTGACGCCATCAGGCTCTACCACAACGGCGAGGCCGCGATGGTCGCGGAAAGCGTCCTGCCGATGGGCATGGATCCGCGTGAAAAGGCTTATGGCCTGCCGGCTTCGCTCGGCGGCCGCTTCGATGCCGCCGGGCTGAAATGGACGGTGCACCGCGCGCGCGCATCGGGCGATCTGCCAAGCATCACCAGCAACACGTTCGTCAACCGCCTGAGCGACGGCCGGCCGCTGGGTCTGGTGGAAAGTGGCCTGCTCACGACCGTTCGCACGGCTGCCGTTTCGGCGCTGGCGATCGAATGCCTCCTGCCTGCCGCGCCGCGCCGCGCCACACTTCTGGGTGCCGGACGACAGGCGGAAAGCCATCTGGCGATGCTGATCGCCCGGTTTCCGTCGCTCGGCACCATCCATCTCTGGAACAGAACAGCCTCACGCCTCGACAGGCTTGTGCAGACATTGCCGGATGCAACGCCTGCCCTTGACCAAAGCCCTGCCCTCGTCCGTCACGAAACACTGAATGCCGCGATCGCGGAAACGGATGTGATCATTTGCTGCACGTCGGCGCCGGAACCATTCCTGCTGCCATCTGCGGTGCGCCCGGATCGTCTCATCATTCAGACCGGCTTCCACGAAGCCAGCTTCGAGACAATCGCTGCCTGCGACGTCGTCACCGCCGATCTCTGGGGCGACTTTGCAGAAAGGAGCGCCAAAAGCCTGTTTCAGATGTATCGTGCCGGCCGCTTTCGGCCCGAGCAGGTGGCCGCCGATCTCTCCGGGCTTGTGGTCGATGGCTGGCGTCCGCCGGCCGGCAGTTCGCTGTACTTTTCCAGTTTCGGCCTGAACCTGTTCGACATAGCGCTGGCGCAGCGGGTGCTGCAACGGGCCGGGCAACACGATATCGGCACGGTGTTGCCGCTGTTCTAATGTGGAGGTTCCATGCCTGTTCTGATTTCTGCGACCGAATTGCTGGCCCGCCTTGGCGAGGACCGCCTTGTGCTGGTCGATGTCCGCCCGGAAGCCGACTGGCGCGCCTCCACCCTGCCCGGCGCCGTTAGCCTGAATGTCTATGATTACTTCATTCCGGAAAGCGACGAGGCCGGCATTGCCGGCATGGCGGCAGGCACGCTGGCGGCCTTCAAGGCCCTGTCGATCGATACTGCGAAGACCACCGTATTCTTCGAAAACCAGACCGGAATGATTTCGCCGCGGGGCCTGTGGTTCCACGAACTCGTGGGCCTGGAAGGTGGCCTGATCCTCGACGGCGGCTATCAGGCCTGGATCGCCGCCGGCGGCACCGTGGCCCCGGGCAAAGGCGAGCCTGCCACCATCACCCAGTCAAAAGCGCCAATGACGGCGGACGATTTTCACCGCGAGCTCGTTGCCTCGACAGCCGAGGTTCTCGATCACGACCCGTCCACCACCGATATTTTTGACGCCCGCCGGCTGACCGAATTCGAAGGCACGTTCCTCCATCCCTGCTGCGCCCGTCCCGGCCGTATTCCGGATGCCAAGTTCATGTATTTCGAAGACATGCTGGTCGATGGCCATTATCGCCCTGCGGCCGACATCCGCGCCCGTGCGCTCGACGCCGGTTTGTCGCCGGATCATACGATCATCAGCTATTGCCACCGCGGCGCCCGCGCTGCGACCGCGCTGTACGGCCTTCGGATGGCCGGCTTCAAGGATGTGCGGATCTTTGTCGGCTCATGGCACGAATGGGCCGGCAACAGCGCATTGCCGCTGCATATCGGCCCTTGCGAAGCTGCATGAGTGAGCCGCGACTCCTCACTGATTGCGCAAGTTGCCCTGCATGAGATCGATGACTGCGCGTGCCGCTTCCAGAACATTGGTTCCGGGGCCAAAGACGGCGGAGACGCCGTGGCTGATGAGAAAGTCATAGTCCTGACGCGGAATGACGCCGCCGACCACGACGATGATGTGCCCGGCACCCCGGGCCTTCAGCGCTTCGATCAGTTTCGGGGCCAGCGTCTTGTGGCCGGCTGCCAGCGACGAGATGCCCACGACATGCACCTTGCTTCTGACAGCGAGTTCGGCCGCCTCGTCGGGTGTCTGGAACAGCGGGCCGGCCAGTACCTCGAAACCGATATCGCCGAAAGCCGACGCGATGATCTTGGCGCCGCGGTCATGACCGTCCTGGCCGAGCTTGGCGACCATGATCTTCGGCTGCGCCCCCAGCGTGCCCGCGAAGTCTGAAAGGCGGGCGACGAGGGTGTTGTACTCCGGATCGTCGGCATAGGCGTCGCCATAGACGTCGGTCACGACCTCGGGCACGGCTGAGTGATCGCCGAAGGTGGCGCGCATGGCATCGGAAATCTCGCCGACAGTGGCGCGGGCGCGGGCGGCGTCGACGGCGGCCTCCAGCAGGTTGCCGCTGCCGGTGCGCGCCACGTCTGCGAGGCGGGCAAGGGTGTCTTCCACCGTTTTCGGGTCACGCTGGCGCCGGGTCTGTTCGAGGCGCTTCACCTGCGCCAGCCGCACGGCCGTGTTGTCGATCTGCAGGATATCGATCGGCGCCTCGTCGTTCAGCCGGTATTTGTTGACCCCGACGATCACCTCGTCGCCCTTGTCGACGGCGGCCTGACGCCGCGTCGCGGCTTCCTCGATCCGCCGCTTCGGCATGCCTGTCGCGACCGCCTTGGTCATGCCGCCCATGGCCTCAACCTCCTCGATCAGCGCCCAGGCCTCTACCGCCAGATCGTTGGTCAGGCTTTCGACATAGTAGGAGCCCGCCAGCGGATCGACGACCTTGGTGACGCCCGTCTCGTGCTGCAGGATGAGCTGCGTGTTGCGGGCAATGCGGGCGGAGAAATCGGTCGGCAGGGCGATCGCCTCGTCCAGCGCATTTGTGTGGAGCGATTGCGTTCCGCCCAGAACGGCAGACATCGCCTCATAGGCCGTGCGGATCACGTTGTTATAGGGATCCTGTTCCTGCAGCGAGACGCCGGAAGTCTGGCAATGCGTGCGCAGCATCAGGCTGGACGCCTGTTTCGGTTCGAATTCCTGCATGATGCGGGTCCAGAGCAGGCGTGCGGCGCGCAGCTTGGCCGCTTCCATGAAGAAATTCATGCCGATGGCAAAGAAAAAGGACAGGCGGCCTGCGAATTCATCGACATTCAGTCCCTTGGCAAGCGCCGCGCGCACATATTCGCGACCGTCGGCCAACGTGAAAGCCAGTTCCTGCACCAGTGTCGCTCCGGCCTCCTGCATGTGATAGCCGGAGATCGAGATCGAATTGAACTTCGGCATCTCCTTCGCCGTGTATTCGATGATATCGGCGATGATCCGCATCGAGGGTTCTGGCGGATAGATGTAGGTGTTGCGGACCATGAACTCCTTGAGAATGTCGTTCTGGATGGTCCCCGACAGTTTTGCACGCGCAACGCCCTGCTCTTCGCCTGCGACGATGAAACTGGCAAGGATCGGAATGACCGCGCCGTTCATCGTCATCGATACCGACATTTCGTCCAGCGGTATCTGATCGAACAGGATCTTCATGTCCTCGACGCTGTCGATCGCCACGCCCGCCTTGCCGACATCGCCCTCGACGCGCGGATGATCGCTGTCATAGCCGCGGTGGGTCGCAAGGTCGAAGGCGACGGACAGGCCTTTCTGTCCCGCCGCGAGATTGCGCCGGTAGAAGGCATTGGACTCTTCGGCCTTCGAAAAGCCCGCATATTGCCGGATCGTCCATGGCCGCCCGGCATACATCGTGGCGCGAGGACCCCGCACGAAGGGGGCAAAGCCCGGCAGGCTGTCGAGGTGGTCGATGCCTCTGATGTCCTCGGCCGTATAAAGCGGCTTGACGTCGATGCCCTCCGGCGTGCGCCAGGTCAGCGTGTCGGGAGAGGCCTTGAGCTCTTTTTCCGCCAGCGTCTGCCAGTCATCAACCGTTTTGCCAGACATCGTTTTGCCAGCCATAAAAGGGTCTCCTTTCACCGTAAACCTCGCTGGGTCCGCATGTCATTCGAACTCCATGATCACTTCATCGACGGCAAGACTGGCGCCTGTCTCGACCGCAACACGTTTCACCGTACCACGGCGTTCGGCGCGCAGCGTGTTTTCCATCTTCATGGCTTCCACGGTAGCAAGCGCCTGTCCCGCTTCGACGGTTTCGCCTTCCAGGACAGAGATTGATGTCAACACTCCCGGCATGGGGCAGAGCAGCAACTTCGAAGTGTCGGGCGGACGTTTTTTCGGCATCAGACGGGCAAGATCTGCGACCCTTGGTGAGCGAACATGGACGCGCTGGTCAATACCGCGCCAACGCAGCCGGATGGCGGTGCCGACCAGATAGATTTTCACGCCCATGACCGCCCCGTCGACAAGGAACGTGGCATGGCTCTGGCCGGGCGTCCAGTCGCCGGCAGCGGTCAGGACTGTGCCATCCGCCAGTTTGACAAGGGTGCCCTCGGCGCAGGCGTCGAGCGTCACGGCAACGTCCTGGCCTGCCAGGGTGACGACCCAGTCCTTGCCGATCACCCGACGATGATTGCCGATGGTACCGGAAATCTGCACGGCGCGCGCCTGCACCGCTTGATGCACCAGCGTGGCGACGACTGCAAGCTTGACCGCCGATGCTGCATCCGGCTCGACACCGTGGAAACCATCCGGGAATTCCTCGGCAATGAAGGCAGTGGTGATATTGCCCGACCGGAACCTGTCGTGCTGCATGACTGCGGATAGGAACGGCAGGTTATGGCCGATGCCCTCGACCTCGAAATCATCGAGTGCAGCGCTCATCGCATCGATCGCGGCCAGTCGCGCAGGTGTCCCCTCTTTTTCAGGGGCCCAGATGCAGAGTTTGGCGACCATCGGGTCGTAATACATCGAGATTTCTCCGCCCTCGAAGACACCGGTATCGTTACGCACGATGGTGCCGTCGGACGTGACCCCTTCCGCGGGTGGACGATAGCGCGACAGGCGGCCGATCGACGGCAGGAAGTTGCGGTAGGGATCCTCGGCATAAAGCCGGCTTTCGATCGCCCAGCCGTTCAGTTTCACGTCGTCCTGGCCAAAGGACAGCTTTTCACCCGAGGCGACGCGGATCATCTGCTCGACGAGATCGATGCCGGTGATCAGCTCGGTGACCGGATGCTCGACCTGAAGCCGGGTGTTCATCTCGAGGAAGTAGAAATTGCGGTCGCCGTCGACGATGAACTCCACCGTTCCGGCGGAAAAGTAGCCGACAGCCTTCGATAGCGCCACGGCCTGCTCGCCCATCGCCTTGCGCGTGGCGGCGTCGAGGAACGGCGAAGGGGCCTCCTCGATCACCTTCTGGTTTCGCCGCTGGATCGAGCATTCGCGTTCGCCGAGGTACAGCACCGTGCCGTGCTGGTCGCCCAGCACCTGGATCTCGATATGGCGCGGCTGGGTGACGAATTTCTCGATGAAGATCCGGTCGTCGCCGAAGGACGCCTTCGCCTCGTTCTTCGAGGACTGGAAACCTTCGCGAGCTTCCATATCGTTCCAGGCAATGCGCATGCCCTTGCCGCCGCCGCCAGCCGACGCCTTGATCATCACCGGATAGCCGATCGACGACGCGATCGCCACGGCTTCATCGGCGTCTGCGATCAGGCCCATATGACCGGGAACGGTGGAAACGCCGGCTTCCTGAGCGAGCTTCTTGGATGTTATCTTGTCGCCCATCGCCTGAATAGCGCCGACCGGCGGGCCGATGAACGCGACGCCTTCTTTTTCCAATGCTTCGGCGAAGGTGGCGTTCTCGGACAGAAAGCCGTATCCCGGATGCACCGCATCAGCACCGGTGCGCCGGATGGCGTCGAGAATATTCTCGATGACGATATAGGACTGGTTCGATGGCGCTGGGCCGATGTGCACCGCTTCGTCGGCCATGGTCACATGCAGCGCCTCGGCATCCGCATCGGAATAGACGGCGACAGTCGCAATGCCCATTTTCCTCGCCGTCTTGATCACCCGGCAGGCGATCTCGCCGCGGTTGGCTATCAGAATCTTTTTAAACATTGCCTGTCCACCGTTATGTCTGCTTGAGCTTCTGCCGGCCATTCCATCTTCATTGTCTTCGAGGTTCGGGGAATAGTCCGAAAATCCAGCCGCAACACATCTTCTAAAAGCGCCCCGGCAGCGACGAAGGGGTTGGCGAACCGCTTTCATATTCTCGTGAGCCTGCCGCGATCTTGTCAGCCTCGACAAGCTCGAAACAGAAGATATCCGTCGCCCCTTTTGCGCCCGGGACCGCGATCTCGGCGGCCGGCCAGGCGTCGTTCACATCGGCCCCAAAAGCGCCTGGAAGAAACCCTCATCGAGAAGCACCTCGAACTGTTCGCACCGATACGCCGCTGTCTCAACGTCATAGGCTTCAATGCTGAATGCGCTTGTAGCCGAAAGCGGGTTCCTACAAAACCCTGGACCGCGTCTGTATGGGCTACCGCTGGCGAAAGCGCGGGGTCTTCTTTGCCCGCGTGAAGCCGACGAGCAGATCGGCGATCTGCTCGTTCTCCTCGTTTGGCTTGGCGCTGTAGCGATAGCAGGGCTCGCTGACGGCGAAGGTACGGCAGGCCGCCTTTAAAATCGGCCGCAGGAGGCGCACGTCGGGACGAACTCCCGAACAACCGCTCACGCCTTAACAATCTCAAATATCGAAATTCGTCGGCAGCACGATGATATCGCGGATGGTGACGTTGCGCGGCCTGGTCAGCATGAACAGGATGGCGTCCGCCACTTCCTTCGGCTCGATCAGACTGCCGGATTCCTTGGCCTTCTTCAGGTTTTCCTCCGGCCAGTCGGCGAGGAGCGCACTGATCACCGGTCCGGGAGACACCGATCCGACCCGCACGCCCTTCTTGTTGACCTGCCGGCGAACGGTCTGCACGAAGCAGGTGATCGCCCATTTCGATGCGGAATAGACCGGTTCCCACGGAACCGGAAAGTGGCCCGCGACCGAACTGGTGACGATGATGTCGCCCGTGCCGCGCTCGATCATATGCGGCAGCACGTCGTGGACGTTCTTCATCACGGCATTGACGTTGAGATTGAGCATCATGTCGATATTGGCGCTGTCGGCATCGACGAGGTCGCCACCGATATAGGTGCCTGCATTGGCGTGAAAAATATCGATCCGGCCGGTCATTTCCAGGATCGACGGCACCATCGAGGCGCAACTGCGGGGTTCGAGCAGGTCGATCACCAGCGGTATCGCGTCCTCGCCGAGTTCGACGCAAATCCTCTCCAGAGCCGCCTGGTCCCGGTCGACCAGCACGACGCGCGCACCGGCGTCCATCATCGCTCTTGTACTCGCAAGGCCGATGCCCGAGGCCGCCCCCGTTACTGCCGCGATCTTGCCTTCCAGTTCCTGTGCCATATGCGTTCCACCTTTTATGTCAGATCGATTTGTTTTTGCCGATTGCGCGCTCCGGCGGCCCTCGCCGGCCCCATTGCGCTGCGGTCTCCAAGCAGTCCCGCCAGCGCGCAACGCCGTCCGTGGTTCCTGCAGTGCGCAGCGAGCAGGCGGCGGCGGCATGCCCCAGCCACAGGCTGTCTTCGAGCGGCCAGTTTTCATGCAGACCGTAGAGAAAGCCTGCGGCAAAGGCATCTCCGGCGCCATTCGGACCGACGATCACCTCTGCAGGTACGGTGACGGAGCCGACGTAAACCGCTTGCCCGTCCCGTGGGACGGTAATTGCACCTTCCGGAAAATGCACGGTCACCAATTGCATGGCGCCCTGACGGAGGATGCCGGTCGCCGCCGCCACACAGGCCTCGATATCCGTCCGTCCATTGGCGAGGGTCGGAATTTGCGCCAGCGCGCCGATCTCGCTGTCATTGACGATCAGCGTGTCGAGAAAAGGCAGACACGGCAGGATCAGCCCGCGCAGCCGTTCCGGCGTCACGGTGCAGAGTTCGAGATTGGTTCGAAGGCCCGCCTGGCGCGCTGCCTTGAGGACCGTCACCCACCCATTGACATCGTCCTTCCAGCGCCCATCCATGGTGGGATGGATGCCGGGCAGGCCAAGATGCATGAAGCGCGCCGTCGTGGCGGAAAAATCGAAATGATCCGGCGACAACAGGCTGGAGACGCCGAGATCGGAGATATGCGTCCGCTGGCCACTCGCCTGCGAGATGAAGGCTTCGGTCGCATGGGTCGGCGCCTCGCGGCTCACATGCATCTGCCGGCGTTCAATCCCGGCCCGGTCCGCTTCCGCGATCAGCTTGCGGCCGGCGGCGTCGTCGCCAACCAGACCGATGGTTTCAACCGGAATGGACGGGTCGAGCCGCTTGATGTCGATGGCAAGGTTGCAGGCCGGACCACCGCCGCGTTCTTCAAGCCCCCAGGCGATGCCGACGCTATCCTCCCGCGGCCAGACGTCTATTTTGCGATTTCGGTCCAGGCACCAGGTGCCGCCGGCAATGAAGCCGTGCCTTTGCATTCCGGCCATCTCGTTTCCTCCACCCGTCCCCGCATCAACTCATCAGTACCTTTTCGGTGATCCGGACATCGTCTTCGATACTGCGCAGCGGGCGCTGGCCGGATGTCTGGAGCGCGCCGTGGTAGGCCTTTACGGCCTCCAACGGCAAAACCTCGCCATCGGCGACCGAACGCATCAGCGTGATCATGGCGCGAGGATCTTCCGCGAGATTGATCTTGCGGCCGAATAACGCGACGCGCGCGCCGTATTTCTCCGCCTGATGGATGAGCTCGAACGTGTCGCGCGCCGTGCCGGCGCCGCCGCCGAGCACGCCGACCACGAGATCCGGGTCGTAAGAGGCCAGTTCCTCCAGCGCCTGAGGACCGTTGAACGGGATCTTGAGGAATTGCGGCCGCTGCGCGCGGGTAAGGCCGGCCAGCGTTCGGCAGATGCAGTCATTGACATAATGAGGCTGCAGGTCCGGGTCGATGCCGGTATCGACATTGGGATTGAAGACTTCGAGGAAATAATTGAACTCGTTGTCGGCAGCCTCGTCGACGAAATCGAGAAAGGCAAGCTGGGACTCGTAGTCCGCGTCAAGATCATTGTTGAAGGTGATCGAATAGAGGCCCAGATCGCTCTGGCGGCGGGAGGCCTCGATCGAGGCCGTCCGATAGGGCCGGGAGGGCTCTTTTGCATAGGTGGCACCGCGGCCGACCCAGATGTCGGTCGTGTCATTGGCCCTGAACGCCGATTTGACACTGCTGCCGTCAAAAGCGCCGGTTTCGTTCAGGATCTCGAGGTTGGATGCCGAGGCCAGCATGATATCGATCACGTCCTGGGCAATGACGGCGCGCACCTGATCAAGGAATTCCGCGCGTGTGCGATACCGCGAGAATGTCGCGTCCTTGGCAAGGTTCGGACCGCAGGAACGGATGCTCGGCCCCATGTCGCCGTCCTTGGCATCGGCGATGATGAAATCACCCCGTCGGTAATTTCCTGCCTTGATCCGGGCAAGTTTGGTATCGTAGCGCGTCATGGCTTGGTCCTCGGTTTTATGCAGCAAGAGATCGTCGAGGCTGGGTCAGGCGACCATGTAGCCGCCGTCGACCGGCATCGAAAGTCCGTTGACCATCGCGGCCTCGTCCGACAGCAGGAACAGGATGACCTCGGCGACATCGTCGGGATCGGCAAAACGGCCGACAGGAATGCGGTTGAGCATGCCCGCTGCCTTTTGCGGATCACTCCAGGCTTTGATCGCCATCGGCGTCAGCGTCACGGTCGGGTGCACACCGTTGACGCGAATGCCTTGCGGTGCCAGTTCCTTGGCCATCACCCGCGTCAGGCCGTCAAGCCCTGACTTGGAGGCGCAGTAGGCAGCGTGATCGGGAATGCCGACAAAGGCGGCAACGCTCGATACATTGACGATCGCGCCCTTGCGGCCGGACCTGACCATGTCTCGGGCGTATTCCTGGGCGATTATCATTGGCGCCCTAGTGTTGACCGCATAGAGCAGGTCGAAATTTTCCACCGAGACATCGAGGAAGGATTCGAGCTCGGTGGTGCCGGCGCAGTTGACCAGGAGGTCGCCCGGCAATGCCTTGAGGGCCGCAGCCCTTGTCGCGACTGGATCGGCAAGATCGACGGTGATCGCCACGCAGTCGATCTCGTTTTGCAGGCTTTCAAGATCGGATGCCGTGCGGGTGAGTGCCACGACCTTGGCGCCGCGGGCAGCCAGCATCAAGGCGGTCGCCCGGCCGATGCCCTTGCCGGCGCCGGTGACGATGACGCGTTTTCCAGTGAAATCCATGGCTTTGTTCCTTGTTACCAGCAGGTGAAGCCCGCATCCGCCTTGACCGTGGTGCCGGTCATCAGGCTGGAGGCATCGCAGGCGAGAAAATGCACGACGGAGGCGATTTCATGAGGCTGGCCGACCCGGCCCATCGGCGTATCCCGCAGCCAGGTATCGACAACACCGGGGTCGATATTGACGACTCTCGTCATTTCCGACTCGATATAGGTCGGCGCGACCGCGTTGACGCGCACGCCACGGTCCGCCCACTCGGCTGCAAGCGAGGTGGTGAGGTGATGCACGGCCGCCTTGGAGGCATTGTAATAGGTCTGCATCTGCGGCCGGTTGACGATGTAGCCGGACATTGAACCGACATTGACGATCGCACCGCGTCCGGCTTTCAGCATCTGCCGACCGAAGGCGCGGTTGCACCAGAAGACGCCGTTGTAGTTGACGTCGTTGACATTGAGCCACAGTTCGTCCGGCGTATCCTCGGCCGCCGTTCCGCTGCGGGCGATGCCGGCATTGGCCACCAGCACGTCGATCCGGCCATATTTCTCGGCAATGGCGAAGGCGGCCCTGTCGACGGCGGCGGAATCGGTGACGTCGAGCACGTGCACGTCAGCCTGATGGCCCAGTTGCGCCAGTGCCTGACGGCCGGAATGGGCAATTGCCTCTTCGCGGTCGATGATCACCACCTCGGCGCCGGCCTCGGCCAGCGCCTCGCAGCAGGCAAGCCCGATGCCGCGGCCGCCGCCGGTGACCACCGCGACCTGTCCGTCCATCCGGAGTTTTTCGAGGAACATGACACTACTCCCTATCCAGAGGCTCAGATGCGCCTGCCGCTCTTTTTGTCGAAGAGATGCACGCGTTCGCGGTTGATCCGCAGCGGTATGGTTTCGCCGGGTTTGAGCAAGATCCGGTCCTTGACCACGGCGTTGAGTGGATCTCCGCCGATATGGGCGAAGATCTGGGTTTCCGAGCCTGTGGGCTCGAGCACGGAAATGGTTGCCGCGAGGCCGTCGGCATGGTGCTCGATATGTTCCGGCCGAATACCGTAGACCACAGGTTCTTCACGCAGGGGCGTCGCGGCCGGTACCGGCAGACTGGTGCCACCGTCGCTGACGAAGACCGTTTGGCCTTCGACAGTCGCGAGTTTGCCGCGCACGAAATTCATCGAGGGCGAGCCGATGAAGCCGGCGACGAAGATGTTGGCGGGCTGGTCATAGAGATCAAGGGGTGCACCGATCTGCTCGACCAGACCGTCGCGCATGACGACGATCTTGTCGGCCATGGTCATCGCCTCGATCTGGTCATGCGTAACGTAGATCGTCGTGGTCTTCAGCCGCTGATGCAATTCCTTGATCTCGACGCGCATGGTCACACGCAGCTTGGCGTCGAGATTGGACAGCGGTTCGTCGAACAGGAAGACCTGCGGATCGCGGACGATGGCGCGGCCCATGGCGACGCGCTGGCGCTGGCCGCCCGAGAGCTGCTTGGGATACCGATCAAGCAGCTTGCCGAGATCAAGGATGTCGGCCGCTTTTTTGACCTTGGCCTCGATCTCGCTTTTCGGCGCGCCCTTCAGCTTGAGTGGGAAGCCCATGTTGTCGGCGACATTCTTGTGCGGGTAGAGCGCATAGTTCTGGAACACCATGGCAATGTCGCGATCCTTTGGCAGAACGTCGTTGACCACCCTGTTGCCGATGGACACGGTTCCACCGGAGATCGATTCCAGACCGGCGATCATGCGGAGCAGCGTCGATTTTCCACAGCCGGAAGGACCGACAAGAACGACGAATTCACCGTCGGCAATGTCGATGCTGACCCCGTGAATGACCTGGAGACTTCCGTATTTCTTGATGACGTCCTTGACGGCGACCTGAGCCATACCAGTTCCTCTATTGCGGCAGGATGATCTGCATCTTCACTTCGCCCTTGGGCGCGGATGCAGCGGTTTCAAACGCGCCGACACTGTCATCGAAATCGAATGTGCGGGTAATGAGCGGCTTGACGTCGATGGCGCCCGAAGACAGCATGGCGACGCAGCGCGGAAAGACATGGGCATAGCGGAAGACATGCTCGACCCGGGCCTCGCGCACCATTGCCTTGCCGACATCGTAATGGATCGGGTGGACTTGGCTGCCGATGAACACCACGCGGCCGCCGGGCGACAGCGGATCGAACACGACCTCAGCGCCCGAGGGATGACCGGAGCATTCGAAGACGATCTCGACGCCCCAGCCGTCGGTCCCGGCAAGCACCGTCTTGGCGAGGTCCTGACGCTGGACGTTGATCGGGGTGATAGCCCCGAGTTTCGCGGCAATTTCGAGCTTGGCGTCGTCGACATCGCTGACGAAGACGCGGGCACAACCGGCGGCCAGCGCCGAGAGTGCGGTCACCAGCCCGATCGGGCCAGCGCCGATCACCAGTGCGATATCGCCGGGCTTGACCTGCGCCTTTGTTGCGGCATGCACGCCGACGGCCAACGGCTCGACCATCGCCGCTTCGGCAAATGAGACATTGTCAGGCAGCTTGAAGGTGAAATCGGCGGGATGCACCACAGTCGGGCGCAATACTCCGTGGATCGGTGGCGTCGCCCAGAACCGCACTGCCGGGTCGATGTTGTAGAGGCCCATCCGGGTGGCGCGGCTGTTGGGGTCGGGAATGCCTGGCTCCATGCAGACGCGGTCGCCGATTTTCAGCGACGTCACGTCAGCGCCGGCCTCGATCACCGTGCCCGATGCTTCGTGGCCAAGGATCATCGGCGCCTTCACCTGAAAGACGCCGGTGCCGCCATGGGTGTAATAATGAACGTCCGAGCCGCAGATGCCGACCGTGTGCAGCTTGATGCGCACGTCGCGAGGCCCCAGGTGCTCCTCGCGCTCAATGGGAAAGTCCCTGAGCGAGAGCTTCATTCTTTCTTCCAGAACCAGTGCTTTCATGGTCTCATTCCATCTTTCTTTAAGATCCGCTGCAGGCTTTCAGCCACGCCACACGATCAGGACGCCGAGCGCGATCGCCAGGACATGGCACACCGTGAGCGGGATCGATTGTTCGAGGAACCGCATCCAGATGAGTTCCAGGGCGACGAACAGGTAGATGCCGACGAACACCCGGTCAAACCAGTTGGTGACGATCGGCAGGAAGCCGACCCGCTCCTTGGTTCCGGCGGCAAGTTTGGCAGGCGTTTCGTCCGTGTCATCGAGATCGATTTCATGGTGCATCATTCACTCCTTGACCGCGCCGAAGGTGAGACCGGCGACAATGTGGCGCTGAACCATCGAAAAGATGATCAGGGCCGGGATGAGGGTGATGACGGCAATGGCAGCCATCGTGCCCCATTCGGTTCCGGTCGTGGTGACATATTCCGACAGGCCGGTCGTGATGGTGCGGGCGTTGAAGCTTGTCAGCGTCGCGGCCAGCAGGAATTCGTTCCAGGCGAAAACCCAGGTGAGGATGAACGTGACGGCAAGGCCGGGACGCGCTAAGGGGAACACCACTTCGGAAATGACCTGCCAGGTGCTGGCACCGTCGACGGTCGCGGCTTCGTCGAGCTCCTTGGGGATGCCGTCGATGGTTGGCCGCAAGGTCCAGATGGCAAACGGCAGGTTGAAGGTGCAATAGAGCAGGATCATGCCGATCTTGGTGTCGTAGAGCTTCCAGTCGCCAAAGGTGAAGACCTGGGTGAACAGGAGGTAGAACGGCAGCAGGAACACGGCGGCCGGCGCCATCCGGTTGGTGATCGTCCAGAAGAAGATGTTTTCCTTGCCGGCCAGATCGAAGCGCGACAGCGAATAGCAGGCCAGAAAGGCCAGCACGGTGACCAGGGCTGCATTGCTGGTCGAGATGATCAGCGAATTGATCATGTAGCCGCGGAGCGTCGCGTTGCCGATGACGTTGATGTAATTCTTCCAGTAGACCGTATCGAGGATGAGGCTCGGCGTCGTGAAAAGCTCGACCGCCGGCTTCACCGAGATGACGAACAGCCAGTAGATCGGAAACAGCGTCAGGAGGCTCAAGCCCAGCCAGAGCAGCAGGTAGATATAGGGACGTTGCTGGCGCATCATGCCACCCTCTTGCGTTCGCGGCGGGCGACGAGCGAGACATAGAGTATCCAGCACATCACCAGCGTCAGGTAGAGAACGATCACCGAGATGGCGGCGCCGTAACCGTAGTCGGTCTTGGGAAAGACGATCTTCCAGATATGCAGGCCGACATAGCGGGTGGCGTCGCCCGGGCCGCCCGATGTCAGCATCCAGACTTCGTCGACGGTGCGCAGCGCGTCCATCAGGCGGATGAAGACCGTGGCGAGGATTGCCGGGCGGATCATCGGCAAAGTGACATGCCAGAAGATCTGCCAGCGGTTTGCGCCATCGATCTGGGCCTGCTCGAACGGTTCTTTGGGCAGCGCCAAGAGGGCGGCGAGCAGGGTCAGCGTCACCAACGGTGTCCAATGCCAGATGTCCATGATCACCGTCAGCGCAAACGCTGTGCCGGCATCGCGGCCGATGTTCATGTCATAGTCGAACCATTGCTTGAGCAGATAGGGAATGATTCCGATCGATGGCGTCGTCATTAGCCGCCAGACGGAACCGACGACAATCGGCGCGACGATCAGCGGCAGCGTATGGATGGTACGGAAAAAACCGCGGCCGGGAAATTCGCGCATGAACAGCTGGGCCAGAAGATAGCCAAGGGCGATCTCGCTCACCACGGCGAAGAAGGCAAATTTGGCAGTGACGGCGACCGAGCGCAGGAACTCCGGATCGAAGACCAGACGACGGAAATTGTCGGCGCCGTTATAAATCATCAGCGGACTGGCGCCGAACGGGTTCCATTGATGGAAGGCCACGTAGAGCACATAGAGGAAGGGCGCTATGCCGAAAATCCCAAGTATCGCAATGGTCGGGGCAAGCATAAGCCAGCCCACAGTGTTTGAACGCATGAACCTGTCTCCCGGAAGTCGATCCGCGCGATGATGATGCGGCGGAGCAAGAAACGTGCATCCGGGTGGCGTACTACTGGCCACCCGGAGCAGACTTGCGTCGGCTTATTTGCGATAGCCGAGGTTCTTCAATTCCGCTTCCGCGGCCGCGGCCATTTGATCGAGACCTTCGTCGGACGGGATTTCGCCAAGCAGGATCTTGTAGAAGATCGGAGCCGTCGCTTCGCGCACCTGGGCGTGGAACGGATAGGGCGGTGCACCAGCGAACAGCTTGCCGTCGTTCTTCAGCATGGAATAGTAGCCGTTGAGCTTCTTGTCCATGTCAACGATCTTCGGGTCGTCATAGGTTGCGGTATTGGTAATGCGCGGTGCTGCGACCGCCCAGTCCGGCTGCACCGAGTCCTGGCCAATGAACTGCAGGAACAGCAGCGAGGCTTCCTTGTTCTTCGATGTCACCGGCAGGCCGAAGGCGCCACCGTCGTAGTAGCCGAGATAGCCCTTGCCCGCCTTGACGTCCTCAAGGACCTTTGCCTCCGTCGGAGGCAGCGCTACGCCGACATTGCCCACGACCTTCGACTTCTCGGCGTCGCTGGCGATCCAGGCGGCATTTTCACCATAGACCAGTCCCTGGGCCACACGACCGGCAGCAAAGGTCGTCCCCACCTCGGTCCATGTGCTTGCGGCGGATTCCGGCGGCGCGATGTCGCGCAGGTGCAGCCAGTATTTCATGGCCGCCTTGGATTCCGCGCTGTTCATGGTGCCGCCGTTTTCAACCGACGCAGCGTAGTTCTTGGAAGCGTCGACACCCCAGTTGAAGACACCGAAGGTCGGAGCGATCGATTCGAAGAACTCATACCATGATGCAGGGTGACCGGTATGGGCTTGCGCCGTCGTTCCCCAGAGATCGAGGCCGTTGTCCTTGCCATACTTGGTGAAGAACTCGGCGATCTCGGTATAGTCTTCATGGGTCACGGCGGGCTTCAAATCCTTGCCGGTTTCCTTCTTGAAGGCTTCCTGGATCTTCGGATCATTGAACAGGTCGGTGCGGTAGAGATAGACCTTGATGAAGGCTTCCATCGGCGTGCCGAAGATGTCGCCGTCAGCATTCTTGAAGTAGTTGGCGAAGGTCGTGTAGTGCGACTCATCGTAGTCCGGCGACTTCAGCGATGGATCGTCCTTCAGCGACTTGGTGATGTCGACGAGGAAGTTGCGGGCGAGATAGGCATAGATGATGTCCTGCTCGATGTAGATCATGTCATAGATGCCGGTCTTGGCTTCCATGTCCTTGATCGCCTTGTCGTACATCTGGTCCCAGGAGGTCGTTTCGATCTCGACCTTGATGCCGGTCTTCTTTTCGAATTCCGGGGCCAGCACGTCCTTGATGTAGTTGGATGGCGGCGTGCTTTCGGTGACGCCATGCAGCACCACGCCCTTGTATTTCGCGCCGGCATCCGACCAGAAGTCGGCGCGCGCCGGCAGGGCGGTCGTCATCAGCGCGAGTGTCAGCGCGGCAAGCCCGATTCCACTTTTTTTGATCATGTGACTCTCTCCTCCTAGAGCGTTCCTTGTGCCTGCAGCCGACGGCCGACAGGCGCCTCCGCGCCTGGCAAAGCCCGGCGCCTTAAAACCCGATGCGCCGGCTCCTCCCGGCTGTCGAATTCCGTCTCGCGATCATGATGTTGCTGTCCGCAGCATTGTGCGGCTTGCTTACCAAGTGCGTCCGTAAAGCTTAGTGGCGGTCTGATTCCTTAGCCACGCGTGCTTTGCGGGCGACCTATACTTTTCCGCCGACAGCACCAAGACCAGCGGAAAAGGCCCGGATTTGACGAAACGGATCGGCGCGCGCTTCGGTGCCGATCCTGTGGGCGTTGCGGCGATAGTCCGACGGTGTGCGGCCGCATATCTTGTAGAACTGACGGTTGAAGTTCGCGATGTTGTTGAAGCCGACTTCGAAGCAGATGTCGGTAATCGGCCGATAGGTCTGCGTCAGCAGCGCGCAAGCCGCATAGACCCGTGCCAGAATCACGTAGCGGGCGAAGGTGTGGCCGGTCTGGCGCTTGAAGAAGCGCGAGAAAGCTTGCGGTTCCAGGCCACAGGATTTCGCGACGGAAGCCAGATCGATATCGTCGCTGTAATGTTCCATCACATAGCGTACGGCGCTGTCCAGCTCCGAAGGCAGTTCGGCATGACTGGATATGTGCGCGAGCCGCGACAGCTTGCGGCGCTCGGACGGATTGCGGGCAAGGGCGACCATCAATTGCATAAACAGCAGGACCCGCTCGGCACCGTGCGCCGCGCCGATCTGGGCCAGCAACCTTTGGCCGGCCAGTGCCGTGGCGCCGAAAAACTCGACGCCATAAACCGCGTCCTCGTAAAGCGGCCTTATGCCCGCGAATTCCGGGCAAAGGCCGGTGCTGCGGTCAGCCCATTCGGCGGTGAATTGAATGAGCATGTCGCGATTTCGGATCAGTTTACCGGGCTCGATATCGCTTACCCAGTTGTGCGGCACATTCGGACCCGTCAGCACCAGGCAGCCCGGCTTGAACTCGCCGATATAGTCTCCGACCATCATCATGCCGGATGTCGTCCGCGTTAGATGAAGCTCATATTCCGGGTGGTGGTGCCATTTCGCGCCGAAATAGGGATAGTCGTGCATATTCCAGCGAAACGATTCCGCCGGTGCGCAGATAATCATCTCGAAATCCGGAACGATTTTCAGATCGGGTCTCATGGAATGGCTCCCCTCCCAACATTACGCCGTCTCGGCAAGCGGCTGCCCGTGCTCGCCTTCCAGGCCAAATCACCGGCCGCCTGCGCCCGATCAAACCAGCAGCTTCTTCCGTCGCCCATATGTTGCTTGAAAATACAAATTAGTACATTTGCGAGGTCTGTCAACAACCACGCGATCTTGGTCGCCGATCTCAAAAAAAGATGCAGCGCAGGTGCAATATTTAATTTTTGCAGTGCGAAAGGAATCAATCTGTTGCGGTTGGCAAGCAGTGTCTGTGCGTGATGGCGCATGATGCCCTTGACATAGACTTCAATTGAATATTTTGTTGCATACAGCAACATAATAAATCATCGTGTCTTGGGAGGACATCATGGGACGGCTCGGCATTCATTCCTTCGTTTGGACAGGCGGCCAGACCCAGGCGATGTTGGAGGAGGCGATGGAGAAATCGGCGGCCTGCGGGTACCGGTTGATCGAATTCGCCTATCTGCGGCCGGAGAAGTTCGATCTCGACGCCCTGTCAAGGCGGGCGACAGCGCTCGATCTCGACATTGCGGTCACCATGGGGTTGCCCTTCAGCCACGACGTGTCAAGCGAAGATTCCGAGACAGTCAAAGCCGGCGAACGGATGCTGGCCGATGCTGTTGCTGCCGTGCGCGACATCGGCGGCAGCAAACTCGGCGGCATTCTCTATTCGGCGCATGCAAAATACGCGCGCATGCCCACACAGAAGGGCTGGGACAACAGCGTGGGAGCGATCGCGAGGACCGCCGACATTGCCAAGACAGCCGGCGTCGACCTTGTCCTTGAAGTGGTCAACCGGTTCGAAACCAATCTCCTCAACACCACTGCGCAGGGCCTCGCCTTCATCGGCCAGACCGGCTCAGACGATGTTCGGCTGCACCTCGACACCTTCCACATGAATATCGAGGAGGCCAATCCGGCAGCGGCCATTCGGCTTGCCGGAGACAAGATTGGCTACTTCCACATCGGCGAAAGCAATCGCGGTTATCTCGGCGATGGGGGGATCAATTTCGATCTGATCTTCGACGCACTTCTGGACATCGACTATCAGCGCGACATTACCTTCGAATCTTTCTCAAGCGCGGTGGTGGACGAGGGGCTTTCCCTGGCCTGTGCGATCTGGCGCGACACCTGGACGGACAACATGCCGCTTGCCGAGCACGCCAAGGCCTACATCGATCTCAAGATGGACGAGGCGGCCCGCCGCCGGTCGACCAATTCGCGGCCCTGACCGTGCTGCGCCGGGAAAGACAGAGGAGACGTTCGCGTGGCTGAGGGCGTGGCGCGCGGTACCCGACAGCGCAACGAACTTGCGGCCATGCGGGCCTTGCATCAGTTCGGCCGGTTGAGCCGTGCCGAGCTTGCCCGCATTCTCGGCCTGAACCGCTCGTCGTCCGGCCATATCATCGCCGGTCTGACGGCCGATGGTCTTGTGCAGGCGGTGGGCGTGGAGGGGCAGGTACAGCCCGCCCCTTCCCATGTCGGGCGCCCGGGCATCTTGCTGGAACTCGTGCCGACGGCTGCCACTTTCCTCGGCGTCGAGATCGGCGTCGAACATATCACCGTCGTCGAAATCGACCTGTCGTCGCAAATTCTTTCCCGCAGAACGGAGCCCTTCGACGGAAGGGCAGTCGATGCCGATGAGGCCGTGCGCTGCGCCATGCGGCTTGCCTTTGATACCCTGCCTCCGGAGCATCTGCAGCGCTGCGAGGGCATCGGTGTGGCGGTGCCGGCGCAGATGGACAGGCATGGACTGATCCGCATCGCGCCGTTGCTGGGCTGGGAAAACATTCAACTCGCCGACCGGATACGCGATGCGCTGCCGGAGCCCATGCCGGTGATTGCCGAAAACGACGCCAATGCCTTTGCCATCGGCGCAAGCCACAGGAACCGCGGAACCCATTCGGGCGTCACGCTTTTCCTGGTCATGGAGACCGGGGTCGGCGGCGGCATTGTCGTCGATGGGGCATTGCTTCGCGGCGGGCGTGGCCTTGCCGGCGAGATCGGTCATTTGCACGTCCACGGCGTGGCCGAGCCTGACCGCAGCCTGGAAAATGTACTGGGGCTGGAAAGCATCCTGACGGCCTACCGGGCCGTTTCGACGCAACCGGAGCCAAATCTTCCAACCTTCCTTGCCGATGTTCGCGATCGCGTGCCCGGTGCAGTGGCGATTGCCGAGGACTGGGCGCGGGCGCTGGCCTTTGGACTGATCCAGGCGTGTCGTGTCATCGATGCCGACCGCATCGTGCTCGGCGGCTCGGTCGCCGCCCTCTATCCCCTGATGGCGGCGCGCGTGTCGCACCATATCCGCTCCATGCAGGAGGCAAGCTTTCCGGTCCCCGACATTGAAACCAATGACGACGAGACCGTCGGCCCGGCGTTCGGGGCAGCCTGTATCCTGCATCACCGTTATCTGTCGGCGGAGAGTTCGCGCCCAGCCGAGGAGACCGCATGAGCGGACCGCTGCCAATTCAGTTTTGTAGTGCCCACCTGCGGAACAGGACGTCCGCCTTGTGTCCACGAACATTTCGGGGAAAGCGTTCATGCCGATAACCAGATCAATGCAAATTGCCGGTGATGCACTTGCCCCTGACGCGCTTGGGCCGACGATCACCATCGGCGAGATCCTTGTGGAGATCATGGCTGATCACCGCGGCGATGGCTTTCTCGAACCGATCGCGCTGACCGGTCCCTATCCGAGCGGCGCGCCGGCTATCTTTATCGACCAGTGCGCCCGCATGGGAGGGGCCGCCGGAATCATCGCCAGCGTCGGCGACGACGATTTCGGACGCATCAATGTCGAGCGCCTTCGCAACGACGGCGCCGATATATCGGCCATTTCCGTGACCCGCGACTATCCGACCGGCAGTGCCTTTGTGCGCTACCGCCACGACGGCTTGCGCGACTTCGTCTTCAACATTGCCAAATCCGCAGCCGCCCAGATCATGCTCGACGCGCAAGCCAGTGCCTTGATTGCCCGTGCCGGCCACCTGCATGTCATGGGCACCGCCTTTGCCATTCCGGGCGCCTGGGACATCATCGATCATGCGATCGAGGTAATTCGCTCGCGTGGCGGTACTGTCTCCTTCGACCCCAACCTCCGCAAAGAGTTGCTGGGAGAAGCTTTGACCCAACAGCGCTTTCAAAGGCTGGTCGATACCGCTGACCTGATCCTGCCGTCCGGCGAGGAGCTGTTCGTGGCGGCCGGTTGTGAAGGCGAGGCCGCTGCCGTGCAGGCACTGTTTGCCCGTAATACCCACGAGATCGCGCTGAAGCGCGGCGCGCAGGGCTCGACGTTTTTCGGCCCCGGCGGTAAACGCGTCGATTGCCCTGCCTTTGTGGTCGAGGAGGTGGATCCGACCGGGGCCGGGGATTGTTTCGGCGGCGCCTATGTCGCCTGCCGTAGGCTCGGCATGCCGGCGGAGCAGGCGCTGCTCTACGCCAGTGCCGCTGGAGCCCGCAACGTCACCGTCCGCGGTCCCATGGAAGGGGCGGGCACCAGAGCCGATCTCGACGCGTTCATTGCGTCCACACCGAGGTGCATATCATGACCTCCGTTCTCACGGAACTTGCCCGGTCGCGGCGCGCAGGCAGCCCCTTCGGCATCTCGTCGGTCTGCTCCGCCCATCCGCTGGTGCTGCGCGCGGCAATCCGCAACGCTGTCCTTCATGGTGGGCCGGTGCTGATCGAGGCGACCTGCAACCAGGTCAACCAGTTCGGCGGCTACACGGGTATGCGCCCGCATGACTTTGTCGACCTGATCGAATCGATCGCTGCCGAGGAGGGTCTTGCACGCGAAAACATCCTTCTTGGCGGCGACCATCTCGGGCCGAACCCCTGGCGTATGGAGCCCGCCGATGTGGCCATGGCAAGAGCAGAGGACATGGTCGCGGCCTATGTCGAAGCCGGCTTTCGCAAGCTTCATCTCGACACCTCGATGGGCTGCGCCGGCGAGCCGGAAGCGCTCGATGACATGCTGACGGCGACACGTGCGGCACGGTTGGCAAGGGCTGCAGAGCGGGCAGCAGACGCTGTGGGCGGCGAAAGGCCGGTTTATGTCGTCGGGACCGAGGTTCCCCCGCCGGGCGGCGCCCACCATGTCATCACCTCGCTCGATCCGACGCGACCGGAGGCGGCTATCCGCACGATCGAGATACACCGGCGGATTTTTGCGGAGGCGGGGCTTGAAGACGCGCTTTCGCGGGTCATCGCCGTGGTGGTGCAGCCCGGCGTCGAGTTCGGCAACGAAAACGTCGTGGCTTATGATCGAGGCAAGGCACAGACGCTTTGCGCACTTCTGGAAAGCGAGTCCGATCTGGTTTTCGAGGCGCATTCGACCGACTACCAGGGTGCCACCGCTCTCGGCCAGCTTGTCGATGACGGCTTCGCCATTTTGAAAGTCGGGCCTGAACTGACCTTTGCGCTCCGCGAAGCGCTCTACGGCCTCGACCTGATCGCCAGCGATCTCCTGCCCCACTATCCGCCGCGCAATCTGATGAGGGTCATGGAGCAACTGATGCTCGCGGATCACAGCCATTGGAAAGGCCACTACCATGGGTCCGAGGTGCAACAGCGCGTCCAGCGCCATTATTCCTATTCGGACCGAATCCGATATTACTGGAACCGGCCTGAGGCCGAGCAGGCGGTGGGGCACCTGATAACCGAGCTCAACGGCGTTGTCGTTCCAGCGCCTTTGTTTCGGCAGTATTTGCCGCGTTTCGAAAGCTGGTCTAGCCGGCCGCTGGACCCGCGGCAAATGCTCGTTGCAGCGGTGCAGCATGTGCTCGACATCTACCGTCAATCGACACAGCCCCGCCAAAGCGGGTGATGGCACGTCGCATCTGGAGACGATAGTCTTGCTGTCCGATCGGTACCGGAAGCAAGTCCTCAGAATCGCGCACGGTTGACGTCGGCCAGTTGGGCCGAAACGGCAGCAATTTCCGCCGCTCGCCTGCTCTCATCCCAACCGAGCGCTTCGCCTGCAACAGACGCTATTTCAGCAAGTCCCGCAGCTGTCAGTTTGCCCTCGATGGCGAGTGTCGTCCGGCGCATCACTATATCGGCCAGATGCCCGACCATTTCGTGACGTGCAATCCAGTCGATCTCAGCGTGACCATAATCTTCGACATCAAGGAAGAGCGCGTCGCCGCCAATTGCAGCGATATGAGCGAGAACGGAATCGGCGGTCGTTCCGTAGCGGGCAAGAAGCGCCTCCACACGCGGGACAGGCCACCCGCTTTTCATCGACCGTTCGGCAATCCAGGCCCGACGGGTATCCGCCTCCACCGGAAAGCTGCGCCCGCCGCCAATCGGTAGCATCCGCGTGCTGGTCTTGCGGCTGCGGCCCAAGCGCGAAAGGATTGTGTCGGCCACCTCCTCGGCGAAGCCGCGGAACGTCGTCCACTTGCCGCCGACCAGCGATATCACGGGGAACGGGCGCCCCTCTCCCGGCTCCGCTACGGGTGCCGAGTGATCACGGCTGATCATACCAGGCTCATTGGCATTCGACACCGGTAGCGGTCGGATGCCGCTATAGGCATAAACGATCTGGTCGCGGTCGAACTGCAAGGCGGGCAGAAGGGAGCGAAGGCTGGCGAGGAAATAGGCGATCTCGTCGTCCTCGCAGCGCACCGTTTCCGGATTGTCCGCCTTGATATCCGTCGAGCCGACGAGCGCAAGACCGAGGAAGTCGTAGACGAGGCAGATGCGACCGTCGTCCGCTTCGAAATAAATCATGCGGCCCTTTAAGCTATCGACCAGTTCGGGATGCCTGAGCAGGATATGCGAGCCTTTCGTGCCACCGATCAGCGTGCCGGGAACGCCCAGCGTTGCATTGACGTGATCGATCCATGGCCCTGCCCCGTTGACCACGATCCCAGCGCGAACCAGCCGCTCCGACCCGCACGGATCGTGAAGCCGGAGCACGCCGTCCTCCTGGCCCAGCAGCGTCGTGAAATTCGCGGCCCCGGACTCCGGGCTGGCATCGAGCCCGTCCCTGACAAGCTCCCAGACGAGCCGTTCCGGCCGGCTGATCTTGGCGTCGTAGTAGATGCCGCCGGCAACGATGCGCGGCGTGATCGCCGGCATTTCCTCCAGCGCCTTGCGGCGAAAGAAGAACTGATGCTTCGGCATGACGCGATGGCGCGCGCCGTAGAGATCATAGAGCGTAAGCCCGATCTTGATGAGCAACGCACCCCGGCTTCGCGGCGCCGTCGTTGAGCCGAGCAGCGTCCGGAACGCCGCAAGGGCGCCCTTCATCAGTGAGAAGGAGGGAATGAAAGTCGGCAGCGGCTCGACGCAATGCGGCGCGTTTCGCAACAGGAGATTGCGCTCCAGCGTCGATTGCGCGACGAGACCCAGTTCGCCGGTTTCGAGATATTTGATGCCGCCATGGATGAGGCGCGAGGGCGCGGCGCTGGTGCCGGAGCCGAAATCGGCCTTGTCGACGATCAGGCATTTCAGGCCTTGAAGGCAGAGATCCCGGAAGAGCCCTGC
Organism: Pararhizobium gei; assembly: GCF_029223885.1. Taxonomy (NCBI): domain Bacteria; kingdom Pseudomonadati; phylum Pseudomonadota; class Alphaproteobacteria; order Hyphomicrobiales; family Rhizobiaceae; genus Pararhizobium; species Pararhizobium gei. The sequence continues at coordinate 4,335,815 of NZ_CP119409.1, forward strand.
CCCGTTGATCCCCGCGCCAAGGATGATGACGTCGAAGGTCTTGACCGTTCCGGCTGTCGTGTCCGTCATGATAGGCATCCTGTTACTGCGCCACGCTGCCAAGACGCCGGAGCGTCGGCCAGAGCGGCTTCATCGCCTCGGCGAGATCGAGGAAGACCCGATACTTCTCGTCGTAGGCGCGCTGCCTGTCGAAGTCTGGCTGGTGAACGGTCTCGATCGACGCGAGATCGCGCGGATCGTCAGTGTGCGAGGCAAAAAGACCGGCGCCGGCGCCGGCGCAGAGCGCCGCCCCCCAGGCGGCCGCCTCCTCCGTGCGAGTCGCCGTGACGGGCAGGCCGAGGATATCTGCGAAGAGGCCGGCCATGGCGGGATTGCGCGAGATGCCACCCGTGAGCCGGGTGGAGCTCGGCGCAAAGCCGTCGCGCAACGCATCGACATGGACGCGGTGGTTGAAGGCGATGCCCTCCAGCACGGCGCGCAGCAGATCACCCCGGTCGTGCCAGGCATTGAGGCCATAGAAACCGGCGCTCGAGGCGCCGCCGAAGGGCGAGCCGAAAAGATAGGGGTGGAAGAACACGCCCGAAGGGCGCTGACGCGCGGCTTCGAATTCCTTGGCGACGATCATGTGGATACTCTCGGAGGCTGCTGCCTGCCGCGCGTCGCCAGCGCAGAACTGATCGATAAACCAGTCGTAGTTGGCGGTCGAGGCCGGCGATATCGACATGTTGTTCCATTCTCCTGGCAAGATACCGCTGCGGCAGAACCAGCGGTCATCGACCTTTGGCGCTCGCGACACCGTCGCGTTGATCGAATAGGTCCCGGCGATGACCGCGACCACGCCTTCGCCATAACCGCCCATGCCGAGCGCGGAGGCTGTGACATCGTGCAGACCCGCCATGACCGGTGTGCCTTCGACGAGCCCCGTCAGACGAGCGGCCTCGCCCGTCACGCCACCGACGATCTCGGTCGACCCCGCCATCGGCGCCTGCCGTCCGGCAAGGCGGTCCAGCCCGAAGAGGCGGAAGGCCTCATCGGAATAATCCTGTGTCGCAACATCGGTGAAGGAGGTGCTCGCCTCCGTGCGGTCCGTGCCGATCGTGCCGCAGAGGCAGAAGCGCAACCAGTCCTTTGCCGCGATGAAGTGGGCGATCCGGGCGTAGCGCTCCGGCTGGTGCTCGCTTATCCAGCGAAGGATCGCTGATGGCGCCGAGGCGTGCGGTCGCTGCCCGGTCAGTTCCAGCGCGCGTGCACCGACCGCACCCGCGTTCCAGGCATCGGCGATCGCCCCGGCGCGCGTGTCGAGCGAAATCACCGCGGGACCAAGCGGCCTCCGCTCCTCATCGAGCAAGTAGATACCGTCGCCATGGGCGGTGGCGGCGATCGCGACGATATCGGCAGCCGGCCTGCCGCAGGCGGCGACCGCCTCGCGAATGGCATCCGCCGTTGCGGCCCACAGGCTGTCCATGTCGCGCTCGACATATTGCGGCGCGGGGATAAGCTGCGGGACGCGCCGGCGGGCGATGGCGAGCACCGTTCCGTCCGCGTCGAAGATGACCGCTTTGGTCACCGTCAGGCCGCTGTCTATACCCATGATGCAGGGCATCCATATCTCCATGTCTTAAGCGAAGGGCGGAACGGAATCCGGCAATCCGAGGGTACTCCGCAGTGGCGGAAAACTCAGCCTGCCCGTTCACCGTCCGCCACAATCACGTTGATTCCCTTCGAGCGCATCCGCGACAGGTGGGAAATCGGAATATCCTCATCGACGATCACAGCGTCGAATTCCCGGAGCGTCGCGAAATGGTGCAAGGCGCGCCGCTCGAATTTGGTGTGGTCCGCCAGAAGAACGCGCTTGGCCGAGCTTTCAAACATCGCCCGTTTGGTCTCCACGGTATCGGGCGACTGGTGATAGACCTCGCCATCGACGATCGCCGAAAGCGACATGAACACGGTATCCGCTCTCAGGCGGCGAATTTCGTTTGTGGTGATGTGCCCCATAAAGGCATTGCACCAGTTGTAGAACTGGCCACCGAGACAGATCAGGTTGAGATCGCTCACATCCTTCAGCTCGTTGATAAGCACGAGCGAATTGGTGATGACGGTCAGCGGCACCTTGGCCGGCAGGAACCGGATCATTTCATGCACGGTCGTCGCATCGTCCATGAAGATCGCCTGTCCCGGCTCGACGAATTGCATCGCAGCCCTTGCGATCGCCTTCTTTTCCTTGGCCTGCTTGGTGGCGCGGTAGACGTCGGAGGATTCGACAAGGCTGGTCGGCGCTGCGGAAACGATGCCGCGCGTCTTGCGAAACAGGCCGCGGCTGACGAGGTCGTCGACATCCCGGTGCGCCGTCATCAGGCTGATGCCGAAGCGCTCGGTCAGATCCTCGATGCGAATCGAGCCTTCGGCGATCACCGTTTCAGCAATCGTCTGGCGCCTGACGAGCTGGCGCGCATGTCGGCTGTCGCTCGGCAATTCCTCCGAAAGCAAATCCTTGACGTCGACTTTCTTGTTCACGCTGTGTCCCTGCCATGCTTCGAGGATGGAGGTGTCGTATCTCGTATCGGATGGCAAGGAAATGCCAAGCAGCCAGAGCGGCGGTTCCTGTTCGAAACGGGAGCGCCGCAAGGGGCGCTCCCGCCTTCGACTACTCACTCAAAGTAAAGGGAGCTGTGTACTTGTCGATATTGTCCTTGGTGATCAGGAGGCAATCGAACAGCTGCTTTTCGGTAGCAGCACCGGTGCTGCCGTTCTTGATGACATTATCCGCCTGCTTGACGGCCTCCGCCGAGAACACGGCGACCGGCTGGAGAACGGTGTACTGCATTTCGCCAGCCTTGATGGCGGCAACCGCATCCGGCGAACCGTCGAAGCCACCGACCTTCACCTGGTCGAGCTTGCCGGCTTCCTTGAGCGCGGCGATCGCACCCAGCGCCATTTCGTCATTGCCGCTGATCACGCCGATGATGTCGGGGTGAGCCTGAAGCATGGACTGCATCTTGGCGTGACCCTTGGTGCGATCCCAGTCGGCGACTTCCTTGGCGGACTTTTCGAGGTCCGGATACTGCGTCAGGACGGTTTCATAGCCGTTCGAACGCGTCGCGGCGTTGTTGTCGGCCGGGTTGCCGAACAGTTCGGCATATTTGCCCTTGTCGCCGACCGCTTCAACCCATTGTTGCGCACCGAGAGCAGCGCCCTGGGCATTGTTCGAAACGAGCTGCGCCTTGGCAAGGCCTTCCTGGTTGATCTCGGCATTAACGAGAATAACCGGGATGCCCGCAGCAACAGCCTTCTTAACCGCGCCGACCGAACCGTCAGCGTTTGCCGGGTCGAGGATGATGGCGACCGACTTGTTGGTGATCGCGGTATCGATCAGGTTACTTTCGGTGTTGGTGTCACCCTTGTGGGCACCGACATTGGCCGAGTAGCCGAGCTTTTCGGCCGTCGCCTTGGCGACTTCGCCTTCGGTGAACCAGTACGGGTTGGACGGATCGTTGACGATGACTGTGACCAGACCTTCGGCCCAGGCGGTGCTGAACAGCAGCGGCATGACCGCGGTTGCTGCGAAGAGTACACGCATACCTTTTTTAAACATTGTCTCACTCCCTTTGTTGAGTTCGGTTGCGCCGATGATCGGCAATACTTTCCGCCGTCGGGCCAATTCATGGTCTGCCCCTCCCGGCTGCGGTCAGTTCGATCCGGACGCCGCTTTTCAGCGGCGGCCGTATTTGAAGCTGTTGAGAAGAACAGCGGTGACGATCACGGCGCCGGTGAAAACCGTCTGCCAGTAGGCGGAGACGCCGATGATCACCAGGCCGTCCGAAAGGAAGCCGATCACGAAAGCGCCGAGCATGGTTCCGATGACCGTGCCGCGACCGCCCGTCAGCGCGGCGCCGCCGATGACGACGGCGGCGATCGCCGTCAGTTCGTACGTGGTGCCGGCGGTCGGGCCTGCGGATGTCAGCTGCGAGGAGAGCACCAGGCCGGCAACGGCGGCGCAGACGCCCGAGAGCACATAGACGGCGATCTTCACCCCCTTGACCGGCACGCCAGAAAGCTCCGCGGCGCGCTCGTTGCCGCCGGAGGAATACAGCCAGCGACCGAAGGCCGTGCGGGCCAGAAGGATGTGGCAGGCGACCGCAAAGACGAGAAGTGCCAGCACGCCGATCGGCACGCCGGCAAGACGGTTGAACCCGAGCCAGTCAAAACCGGTATTGCCGAGTTCGGGACGGCCGCCGAGATTGTTGTAGGTGAGGCCATTGGTCATCAGCAGCGCGATCCCACGGGCCACGTAGAGCACGCCGAGGGTCGCCACGAAGGCCGGCACGCGCAGATAGGCGATCAAGACGCCGTTGACCGCACCGACGACGGCACCCAGCAGGCATGTCAGGACCACCACGACCCAGACGGACGGATAAAGGATCACGCCGAACTGCGGCAGCGTCACACCCTGCATCAGAAAGCCCGCCACGACGCCGGCAAGACCGAGCGTCGAGCCGACGGAAAGGTCGATGCCGCCATCGAGGATGACCAGCAGCATGCCGATCGCCAAAAGGCCGAAGATCGCCACATGCGAGGCCATGATCAGGAAGTTGCTGACCGTGAGATAGTTTGGCGACATCAGCGAGAAGACGACGACGATGGCGATGAGCGCGAAGAAGGCGCGACCTTCGAAAAGAAGTTCGACGAAGCTCTTTTTGCGCTTGCCGCCGCGCGTCGCCGTCTTTGTGTCGATTGCCGGTGTGACTGACATGCGTTGACGCTCCTAGTGGGCATGCACGGCTTCGCCCGAGGCGGCCATGATTTGTTCTTTGGTCACGTCGGGACCGAATTCAGCGGAGATGCGGCCGCGCCGCATGACGATGATACGATGGGCGATGCTCAGGCACTCGCCGACCTCGGAGGTGGTGTAGAGGACAGCGAGCCCGTGTCTGGCGCGTTCGGCGAGCAGCTTGAAAACTTCCGCCTTGGCGCCGATGTCGATGCCGCGGCTCGGCTCGTCGAGCAGGATGACCTGCGGATCGGTCGCGAGCATCTTGCCGATGACTACTTTCTGCTGGTTTCCGCCGGAGAGCGAGCCGATCGGCGCGCCGCCGCCATCCGTCTTGATATGGACCTTGCGGATCGCCTCGCCGACGAGCCCGGCCTCGAGCGTGGCGGAGGTGAAAAGACCGCGTGTGAAGGCGCGCAGATTGGCAAGAGACAGGTTGCGAGCGACGGTCATGGTCTGCACCAGGCCATCGCGCTGCCGGTCTTCCGGCACGAGAACAAGACCGTTGCGGATGCAGCTCGCAATCGATTGGCCGGTGACGTCGCGGCCCTTCAGCACGACCTTGCCGGCCGTCGGCTTGAGGCGGCCCGCGACCGCTTCGAGCAGTTCCGTGCGCCCTGCCCCCATCAGACCATAGATGCAGACGATCTCGCCGGTGCGCACCGAAAGCGAAAGCCCATCGACCACCGAATAGCCCGCGCCACCCGGATCCGGCACCGTCAACCCCTCGATCGACAGCGCGACATCGCCCTTCTCGTAGCCGGTCGGTGGCGAGCCGAGGTCGAAATTGTCGCCGACCATGTGGCGAACGATCCATTCGAGATCGATGTCCTTGCGTTCGGCATAGGCGGTCATTGCGCCGTCGCGCAACACGACCGCGTGATTGGTGATCTGCAGCGCCTCTTCGAGATGGTGCGAGATGTAGACGATGGACACGCCGCGGCTCATCAAGTCGCGGATGACCTTGAAGAGAACGTCCACCTCCGTGGCACTCAGCGCCGAGGTCGGTTCGTCCATGATGAGGATGCGGGAATTGACCGAAAGCGCGCGCGCGATCTCGACGATCTGCTGCTGGCCAAGGCGCAGGTCCTCGACAGGGGTGAGAGGATCGATGTCCTCTTCGAGTTCAGCCATCAGGAGGCGCGTCTGGCGCTCTTCTTCTGCGAAGTCCACCCCCGTCGCCGTCATGATCTCGCGACCCATAAAGATGTTGTCGCGAACGTTCATGTTGGGAGCGAGGCTGAGCTCCTGATGGATGATGGAGATACCGCGATCGCGTGCTTGGGAGGACGACGCGAAAACGATTGGTTCTCCATCAAGAACAATCTCGCCGGAGGTGGGCTGCACCACGCCGGAGAGAATTTTCATCAGCGTCGATTTGCCGGCGCCGTTCTCGCCGAACAGCGTCGTCACCTGACCGCGGTGAATGTCGAAATTGACGCCTTTCAGGGCGTGAATATTGCCGTAGACCTTCGCCACGTTGCGCGCGGCGAGCACGACCTCGCTGCTTTGCTCGGATCCCGGAACGGCGGTCATTGAACGTCGAGCCTTACAGGGGTGACGATCCAGCTTTTCGGGTTGACCAGCTTGAAGACGCCGATCACCGTCGCGGTCTTGCCGGTCAGGCCTGCCGGATCGATCCCGCCGAGCACGACTTTTTTTACCTCATTGTTAATGGCCGAACCGGCGTCCTGATACTCGATCTGGTTCTTGAACTGGCCGAATTCGATTTGGCCCGTCGCATCGCGAAGATCCGTGCCGTTCAGCGCCGGGCCGGTCTGGACCCGCACCGTCAGCTCGGCCGGCAGGCCCTCGATGGCGACAACATTATAATTTGCCTTGCGCTCACCGACGACGCCGGTGAACTTGACCGGGAGGACCGGGCCGACCGAGGTCGCAACACCGTACTTTTCAGCCGCCGCCTTCTTGTCGGCGGCGATTGCCGTCGAAAGGTCGACAGCATCGACGGCGCGCGTCTCGACACTCTGTTTGATGAGCGGAAACTGCTCGGCACCGTAGGCTTCCGGTGAGAATTTCTGCACCTGCACATCTCTTTCGGAGCCGATACGCACGATCGTCGTGTCGAAGACCATGGCACCGGCGAGCACGACAGCGGCCGCAATGCCGATCCACCGGTAGTTGCGCGCGGCCTGGGGCGATTTCGATAGCGTGGCGTCGGTCATGTCGAATGGCCTTGCGGTTGAACGATGAAAACGTCAGCGGGGGAAGCAGAAAGGAACCGGCGATATGAACACGTTGCGAGGCATGTCTGTGGCAATACCGAAGGGCATGGAAGCCTTCCAAACAAAGCGTGTCATGATATCCTCCTCCGATGATGCGCGAGCCAGATCTCCTCACCTGCCCCGCGATGCACTGCACACTTTCTCGCAGTTGCGATATATGTGTGTTATATTTTCCAGTTTATATGATAAATTAACGCAGACTGTCAATCTGCCTTTCTCGACCATATTGCTTTCAAACATGATGTCTCTTCAGATTTTAGCTGACAGACTGAGGACGAATTCCGCCCGAACACCATAGCCTCGCCCGTAAGAGAGAAGACCACACAGTGGCCAGTATCGCCATCCGCATTATTGAAATTACGCATTAATTTTAGCGCGTGCGACCATTGCAAGCACCAAAGCGCCGTATGAACACCGCACCGGAATTATTAGCAGATTACTGAAAACACGGCTTAGCCACACGCATTGTCCGTGCTCATCATATCTGAAAAAAAATTCGTTAGCCGAAAAATTTTACGATACATGCGATAGCTTTGTGTTATATTCTCTTCCGAGGTTTGGAGTTCCGTAGTAAGTCCTTGGGAGGTCAACTTGGTCACGGCCAGATGGCCTGCAAGGCCACGTATGCTTCGTAAAGACGATCGGGAGGATTGAATGCTCTGTTTCGGGTCAGGCGAAGCGACGCAAGATGTCGCGGCATCCGTTGGTGCGCGTCATGGCTGAAACGGCAGACCTCATCATCGGCATCGACGCCGGCACTTCCGTTATGAAGGCCGTCGCCTTCACGCTGACCGGCCGCCAGATTGCCAGCGCCTCCGTCCGCAATACCTACAGGACCGGGGATGATGGTTCCGTCACCCAATCCCTCGATCAGACATGGCTCGACTGCGCGCGTGCGCTGCGCGGGCTTGCCGAAAAGGTCGAGCGCCTCGCCCACCGCACCGCCGCCATCGCCGTTACGGCTCAGGGCGACGGCACCTGGCTTGTGGGCGCCGGAAACCGGCCGGCCGGCGATGCCTGGCTCTGGCTCGATGCCCGCGCCGCGCCGACCGTCGAACGGCTTGCCGCCATCGACGCCGACCGGGAGCGGTTCGAAGCGACCGGGACCGGCCTCAATACCTGCCAGCAGGGCGCGCAACTCGCCCATATGGACCGCTATTTCCCGGAATTGCTGGCCGGTGCCGAAACCGCCATGCACTGTAAGGACTGGCTCTACCTGAACCTCACCGGCGTTCGCGCCACCGACCCTTCCGAGGTCAGCTTCACCTTCGGCAATTTCCGCACCCGCCGCTATGACGGCGATGTGCTCGCCGCGCTGGGTCTGACCCACCGCCGCGCCCTGTTGCCTGATGTGGTCGAGGGTACGGAGACCGTCCATCCTCTGACGGCGGAGGCCGCCGCGGCTTCGGGCCTGAAAGCCGGCACGCCTGTCAGCCTCGGCTATGTCGATATGTGTATGACAGCGCTCGGTGCCGGCGTGCGCAGCGACGGGCGCAATGCCGCCTGCTCCGCCATCGGCTCCACCGGCGTGCATCTGCTGGCAAAGCAGGTTTGCGAGGTCGTCTTGAACCCGGAGCGCACCGGTTATGTCATCGCGCTGCCGATCCCCGGCATCGTCACCCAGGTTCAGACCAACATGGGCGCGACGATTAATCTCGACTGGCTGCTGCAACTCGGCGCCGACCTTCTCGGCGACTTCGGCGTCACAGTCGGCCTCAACGACATGATCGGCCGCATCGACCCGTGGTTTGCCGCCAGCAAGCCGGGCAATATCCTCTACCATCCCTATATTTCCGAGGCTGGCGAGCGCGGTCCTTTCGTCAACGCGCGGGCCCGCGCCAGCTTCACCGGCCTGGCCAGCCGCCACCGCTATCCGGATCTGGTGCGCGCCGTCGTCGAAGGCCTCGGCATGGCGACGCGCGATTGCTACTCGGCCATGGGCGCTCTGCCGCCCGAGTTGCGCGTCAGCGGTGGGGCGGCCCGTTCGACGGCGCTTCGCCATACACTCGGCGCGGCACTTGGGGCGCCGGTTCGCGTCAGCACGCGCGAGGAGGCCGGAGCGGCCGGCGCATCGATGATGGCTGCCGTGGCCATCGGCGCCTACCGCACCATGGACGACTGCATCGCCGACTGGGTAACGCCCCATCTTGGCGAGGCCGAACAGCCGAACCCCGAAGATATCGAACGCATGACGCGCCTCTTTGCCGCCTATTCCGGTGTCCGCCGCGGGATAGCCCCCGCCTGGGACATCCTGGCCGCACGCTGAAGCAGAAGACTGCGCTACCCCCCGCAGGTCGCATTCAAGGAGAATGAAATGAACGAGCCCGAGCTTATTGACCTCTTCGTGATCGGTGGCGGCATCAACGGTGCCGGCATCGCGCGCGACGCGGCCGGCCGTGGCCTTTCGGTCGTGCTGAGCGAGAAGGACGATCTGGCCGAGGGAACCTCCTCGCGCTCCGGCAAGCTGGTGCACGGCGGCCTGCGCTATCTCGAATATTACGAATTCCGGCTGGTGCGCGAGGCGCTGATCGAGCGTGAGGTGCTGCTCAATGCCGCTCCGCACATCATTTGGCCGATGCGCTTCGTCCTGCCGCACAGCCCGCAGGATCGCCCGGCCTGGCTCGTGCGGCTTGGCCTCTTCCTTTACGATCATCTCGGCGGCCGTAAGAAACTTCCCGGCACGCGCACGCTCAATCTGGCGCGCGCCCCCGAAGGTACGCCGATCCTCGACCAGTACACCCGCGGCTTCGAATATTCCGACTGCTGGGTGGATGATGCCCGCCTCGTGACCCTGAATGCCGTGGGTGCAGCGGAAAAAGGTGCCTTGGTGTTGACCCGTTCACCGACCGTCTCCGCCCGCCGCGAAAACGGCGCGTGGACCGTGACGACGAAAAGCAGCACGACGGGCGAAACGCGCACCTTCCGCGCCAAGTGCCTCGTCAACTGCGCCGGCCCTTGGGTCTCCGACGTGATCAACCGCGTCGCCGGCTCGAACTCCTCGCGCAATGTGCGTCTCGTCAAGGGCAGCCACATCATCGTTCCGAAATTCTGGGCGGGCGCGAACGCCTATCTGGTGCAGAACCACGACAAGCGCGTCATTTTCATCAACCCCTATGAAGGCGACAAGGCGCTGATCGGCACCACCGACATCGCTTATGAAGGCCGCGCCGAAGACGTCTCCGCCGACGAGACGGAAATCGATTACCTGCTCAACGCGGTCAACCGTTACTTCAAGGAAAAGCTGCGCCGGCAAGATGTGCTGCACGCCTTTTCCGGTGTGCGTCCACTGTTTGACGACGGCAAGGGCAACCCGTCGGCCGTCACCCGCGACTATGTCTTCGATCTTGAGGAAACCGACGGCGCGCCGCTGCTTAACGTCTTCGGCGGCAAGATCACCACCTTCCGCGAGCTTGCCGAGCGCGGCATGCACCGGCTCAAACATGTTTTCCCCAACATGGGTGGCGACTGGACGGAAAAGGCCCCGCTTCCCGGCGGCGACATGCCCAATGCCGACTACGAGACTTTCGCCAATGGCCTGCGCGATGCCTATCCCTGGATGCCGCGCAAGCTGGTGCATCATTACGGCCGTCTCTACGGCACGCGCACAAGGAGCGTCGTTGCCGGCGCGACTGGCCTCGAAGGGCTTGGCCGGCATTTCGGCGGACAATTCTATGAAGCGGAAGCGCGCTATCTCGTGGCCAGCGAATGGGCGCAGACGGCCGAGGACATTCTCCATCGCCGCACCAAGCACTACCTGCACCTGACCGAAGCGGAGCGCGTGGCCTTCATCGACTGGTTCAACGCCGCCCGCCTTGCCGCCACCTGAGGATCCCCATGCCGCTGACGCTTTCGCTGAACACAAATCCGCTGGTCAACCGCTTCGCAGATCCCGACGACCTGATCGACACCGTCGCGCGCCACCTTCGTCTGCGTGATCTCCAACTGACCCACGAATTCATCAATCCGAGCTGGAACGCTGCTACCATCCACAGGCTGACGCGGCAGATGGACAGGGCGCTTCAGCGCACCGGGGTGCGCGTTACCTCCGGAATGACCGGCCCCTATGGCCGCCTCAACCATTTCGGCCATCCGGATGTTGATGTGCGCCGCTACTATGTCGATTGGTTCAAGATCTTCGCCGACATCATCGGCGATCTCGGCGGAACCTCCGTCGGCACGCAGTTCGCGATCTTCACCTATAAGGACTACGACGACCCGGCGCGCCGCGAAGACCTGATCCGGATCGCCATCGACTGCTGGGCAGAGGTTGCCGAACACGCCAAGGGTGCGGGCCTCTCCTATGTCTTCTGGGAACCGATGAGCATCGGCCGCGAATTTGGGGAAACCATTGCCGAATGCATCAAGCTTCAGGACCGCCTGACCGCCGCCGACATGGCGATCCCCATGTGGATGATGGCCGACATCGACCACGGTGACGTGACCTCCAGCAATCCGGATGATTTCGAGCCCTATGCCTGGGCGCGCGCCGTGCCGAAGGTCTCACCGATCATCCACATCAAGCAGAGCCTGATGGACAAGGGCGGCCACCGGCCTTTTACCGCCGAGTTCAACGCCAAGGGACGCGTCCAGCCGGAGCCGTTGTTGAGAGCCTTCGCCGAGGGCGGTGCGGTCGACAACGAGATCTGCCTGGAGCTCTCGTTCAAGGAGCGCGAACCGAACGACCGGCAGGTCATTCCGCAGATCGCAGAAAGCATAGCCTTCTGGGCGCCGCATATCGATACCGGCGCATCCGATCTCAAGCTGGGCTGACCCTCACCCCTTGCTTGCAACAGGAGGACGGCGGAGGCTAAGACGGAACCTGAAGACCCCTCCGGCTGCAGAAGCAGCACAGGATATCGCCGATGACCGACAATGACGATTCCCTCGCTGTCCGCGCCGCCTGGCTGCATTATGTCGGCGGGTTCACCCAGTCCGCCGTTGCCAAACGGTTGGGCATTCCTTCGGTGAAGGCACACCGGCTGATCGCGCGCGCGGTCGCCGAAGGCGTGGTGAAGGTCAGCATCGACGGCGATATCGCGGAATGTGCCAATCTGGAGGTCGAGCTTTCCACCCGCTACGGTCTCGATTATTGCGAAGTATCGCCCGATATCGACGACGACCCGCTGGCATTGACGACGCTCGGCCATGCCGGCGCGAACTTCCTGCGGCGGGAGATCGAGCGCGGCGAGACCCCCGTCATCGGTCTCGGCCACGGCCGCACGCTGTCGGCCGCCGTCCGTCACCTGCCGCGGCTCAGTGCCAGCGGCACGCGCTTCGTCTCGCTGCTCGGCGGACTGACACGCAACTATGCCGCCAACCCCTATGACGTCATGCACCGCCTTGCGGAAAAGACCGGAACGCAGGCCTATGTCATGCCCGTACCGTTCTTCGCCAACACAGAGGAAGACCGCGAAGTGCTTCTCTCCCAACGTGGCGTCAGCGAGGTGTTCAATCTTGCCAACAGCGCCGACCTCAAGGTGGTCGGCATCGGCACCGTCGACAATCAGGCGCATCTGGTGAAATCCGGCATGCTGCAACCGGACGAACTGGAGGAAATCGCCGCCCTTGGCGGCGTCGGCGAATTGCTCGGACACTTCTTCGACAATAAGGGCCGCATCCTTGAGACATCGGTGACGGCCAGAACGCTCGCCGCCTCTTTCTCAGACGGCGGTAAGGACCGCATCGTTGCAATCGCCGGCGGCCCGGTGAAGACCGAGGCCATCCGCGCCGTTCTCCACAGCCACAAGCTGCGCGGCCTGATTACGGACGAGCGAACGGCGCGGTCACTTCTCCAAGGTTCGTAGGAGCGGGAACTCCGGTTTGTTCTCTGAAGGAGGGTCGGCTCTTCGCCGGATCAGATCAAGGTCCTTATCGCGCCGCCTTCATGGATGCTGATTATAATTGAGAAACATCATCGAGGAAGGGATCGATGCGATCCAGAAACCGTGACACCAGATCGTCTCCCGTCTCCGGCTCGCTCCCCACCATGACTGCCATGACGATTGCAATGAGCGAAGAGGTCGGATTGTGCGTCGATGCGCCGGCTCTGATGTTCATGACAAGCGTCGGGCACAGAAACAGCGCGAGGCGAATAACGCGACGCCAATCCTGCGGAAGCAGATCACGTGCCTTCAATGCGCCGAGAAGGGGCCGCCACATCGTGTCCGCCTTCACGTCCAGCAGTTTGCGTCGCACCGCACTGAGGGTCCAGTCGGTTTCCAGGAAGAGCGTTCCATCCTCGTAGCGGGCACGTCCCGAATATCGTTCTGCAGCTTCGGCGGGATCGTAAAGCCACAGCGGATGTGCGAAAATATTATGGAAGGTTGTCTTCACCTCGGCCAGAAGCGTCGGCACATTCTGTCCGGCGAAGGCCGGATCAAAGTAGGACAGATGCGCCGCTCCATCCGTCTGCGTGTACCAGACATTCGCATTATGCGCATCTCCGTGCGCAACGACTCCGCCTGCGTCGGCAAGCCGATCAGGTCTCAGCCAGACGCTTGCAAGGTGGAAGAGCTCAGCAAAACTGTGGCTATATCGCCGGCCATTGATCACAACGCGAGCCTTGGAGAAAGCCGCCCAGTTAAGATCGGCACCCGGAAGATCAAACCGCTGATCAACATAGAAGCTTTTATAGCGCCCCCCAGGGATCGCCCCGGAATACGGATCCACCAGCCTCTCGTAAAACAGCCGATGGATCGGCTCTGCCGCGACGTCCTGCGGCGTCACGTCATGAAGGCTTTCGAGATAAACCGAAAGCACCTTGGCGGAAAGCTCCTGTTCTGCGGCGACCGCCATCGATTCCGCAGCAGGGTCCGGACTGAGGTCCAGCGCCCGCAGCACATCGGAAAAGCGGGGATCGCTGCGCCGGCGGTATATCAGAATCTGTTCTCCGGGCAGCACCGACATGTAGAGCGGTTGGTCGACAGGAAGTCCGGCGCGCGCGAGGATGTCGGCCCGGTAATATTCGCCGGACATCGCCTCTTCTCCATCTTCCTGATGAAATTTGAAGAAAAACGACTGGCCATCGGCATCGAAAAACCCGTTTAAGGAATTCAGGCTGTATTGATCGTGGTTGATGCGGATCGCTTCCGCCTTCAACGAAAACAGGTCCAGAAGCAGACTGCCCAGAAGCGCGTTTGCGGCCGGCTCGTCGGTCCTCGCCATCCGGCGAATTTCCGCTGTCTTGCTGTTGTTTTCAGTCATCTTTGCTTTCCGCTTCGACGTTATTTCAGGGATGACGGCGCATAGCGGCTGCCGAGGGAATAGCGGTTGCCGGAATAGGTCAGCCGGTTGACCGTCGCGACTTTCGCGCCCGACCATGTCCGGCGGTGGAGAAGGAGGCAAGGAGAACCTTCGTCCAGCTCAAGCATCCGCGCGGTTTGAGCATCCGCGCCGATGGCTGAAATGACATGTTCGACTTCGGTCATCGGCGTCGAGCGCTGCAGGTAATCGTAGGTGGTCATGACAGCGAAGTCCTGCTGATCGTAATCCGGCACCAGCTCGGAATTGACGAAGCGTTCCTCGACCTGGACCGGAATGCCGTTGTCAAAATGGACAACGATCGAATGGGCGACGCGGATCTGCCCGCCGGCTTCAAAGGCTGCCAGGAGTTCGATCTCCGGCTTTATGGTTTCGAGGAGAATGACCTCTGCGTGGTGTTCCCCGCCACGCCCGGCGATCTCGGTGGCGATATTGGCAACCTCGATCAGCGTCGATTGAGGCTTGGGTGGCGCGACGAACGTTCCAACCCCCTGGATGCGCAGCAGGTAGCCCGCGGAGGTGAGCTCCCGGAGCGCCCTGTGAACCGTCATGCGCGATACACCGAGGGTTGCCACCAGGTCGTGCTCGGACGGCAGCTTGCGGCTCTTGTCCCAGGCACCACTGCCGATATGGGTCATGACATAGTCCTTGACCTTCTCGTAGAGGGGGCTGGCATTGTCCGTGAGGTGCGCCGTCGCGGCCGGCTTTCCGTCGAAGGGTTGGGTCACGAGCGGTATCCGTTCGGAGCAAATCGAATGATGGTTTTAAGGCCGGCCACCTCGCCGGCGAGAAGCCGTTCATAGGCCTCCGGCACCGCATCGATGGCAATTTCGCGGTCGATTAGCGCGGCAAGAGCATCGGCCAGTCCGGGCAGCAGGGCGACCGCTTCCGGCAATTCGCCGGCAAAGGCATGGCAGCCGATCAATGCGATTTCGCGTTCAACGAAGATATTCGGATCGAGATCGATGCGGCCATGGGTGATGCCGACCAGCGTCAGGGAACCGCCACCGTCGACAAGTGCGATGGCTCGTCTCAGGACATCGATATGGCCCGTTGCGTCAAGCGCATAGCGCAGTGGGCGGCCGGAAAGCGCCTCCCGAATGGCTTCTGCATCGAGCGCAACCTTGACGGCACCCGTCACCCGGGCAACCAGCCCGGCGCGTTCCAGGTTGCGATCACAGACCAGGATCGGGCCGTCATGCAGGCGCGAGAGAAGAAGAGCCGCGAGCCCCCCGATCGGCCCGCACCCGATGACGAGAACGGGTTCACCGGCGGGAACCGCCTGACGGCGAATCGCATGCAAGGCGACAGCCAGCGGCTCGGCCATGGCCGCGATGGCGGGGTCGAGCGCCGGATCGTGCCTGACCAGCAGTCGCGCCGGCAATGCCGCCTGCTCCGCAAAGCCACCGTCGCAGATTTCCCCGACGAAGCCGAGGTGATCGCAGATATTGCGCCGGCCGCTTTTGCAGGCGGGGCATTCGCCACACCAGAATCGGGAATCGGCAACGACAGGATCGCCGACCGCAAGGTCGTGGACGTCTTTGCCCGTTTCGATAACCACGCCGGCGAACTCGTGTCCGGCCACGGAGGGCGATCGCGTGATCCATTGTCCGGTGCGGAAATTATGAAGATCGGAGCCGCAGATTCCAGCGGCGGTCACGGCGATACGGACACAACCGGGGGATGGCGGAGCAGGGACGCCGATGTCCTCCACCCGAATATCGCCTGCAGCATAGAGTCTCGCCGCTTTCATCGTCATAGATAGTCCTTGCGAACATCGGAAACCGCATGCTCATGCGAGGAAAAACCCTCGTAGCGGGCAAGCGTGCGGGCGTGTTTGGCGAACTCCGGATAAGCTGATGCTGTGACATAGCCGATCGAAGACCGTTTGACGAAGTCGGCCACCGACAGCGGCCCGTAGGTGCGCGCCCAACGGCTTGTCGGCAGCACGGCGTTGGGGCCAAGACCGAAATTGCCGATCGAAACAGGCGTATGCGGCCCCATCAGGATTTCCGCGGCTTCGGTGATATGGCCGAGATGGGCAAAGGGATCGGTCGACAGGATTTCCAGATGTTCCGGCGCATAGTCGTTGATGAAGCGATAGCTTTCCTCGAGCGACGAGGTCAGCACGATGCCGCCACAGCGGCCGGTCAGCACCGCCTTCGAGAAGGCGACGCGTTGTTCTGTCATGCGCGCCCAGTGATCGGGCAGGGCGGCGAGAGCCTCTTCGGCCACACGGCGACTGTGAGTCACGAGATAAGCGGATGAATCCGGACCATGCTCGGCTTCGACCAGGAGATCGAGGGCCGCAAGGCCGCCTTTCACCGTATCATCGGCAAAGATAATCGCCTCGGAGGGGCCGGCGGGCAGGCCGGGATCGATGACGCCGGACAACAGCCGCTTGGCCGCCACGACGAAGGGGCTTCCCGGACCAACGATCTTCAGCGCCGGCTTGATCGTTTGCGTGCCATAGGCGACGGCAGCAACGGCCTGGGCACCGCCGACCTTGTAGACATTCGAGACACCGGCGAGACGGGCGGCGACCAGCGTCGCTGCATCCACGGATCCATCCGGCGCCGGTGGTGTGACGATGGCGATCTCCGGCACACCTGCGACGACGGCGGGCACGGCCGTCATCATCGTCACCGAGGGGAATGCACCCTTGCCACGGGGAACGTAGAGCGCAACGGACCGGATCGGGGTGAAACGGTCGCCGGCATAGGCGCCGGGGCGCATTTCCTTCAGCCACATCGGTTCCGGCTTCTGCACTTCGTGGAAGCGGCGGATGTTGTCGATGCCGAAGCGGATGGCCTCGATGACCTCGTCCTCCACCAGACCGAAGGCTGCGTCAAACTCGGCTTCCGTCGCCTTCAGCCGGCTCTCGTCCAGATCTGCCTTGTCCAGTTCGCGCGCATAGCGCACCAGCGCCGCATCACCCTCGACGCGAACCGCCTCGATGATCGGCTTCACGGTTTCGATGAAGCCGGAGAGATCGGTTTCCGACCGGCGCAGAAGGGCTGCGCGGCCTTGGGCGTCCAGTGTGGAAAGATCGTGGAAGGAGACGTCTGACATGGCTGTTTTCCCGTTTCGCCGGCGCATCCTGCCGGCCTCTGCGTCATTTCGATTTAAGGAAGATTTCAAGGCCGACGAGGCGATCGAGCAGCGCGATCGCCAGCGCCGCGCAGGCGATGAAGACCACCGAGATCGCCGCCAGATCCGGCGTGATAATGGAGCGGATGGAATTGTAGATCTGCACCGGCAGCGTCACGATGCGCGCATCCGTCAACAGCAGGCTAACCAGGAATTCGTTGAGCGCCAGAATGAACATCAACAACGACCCGCTGATGACCCCCGGCATGACGGCTGGCAGGGTCACGTGCAGGAAGGTGGAGAGGGGCGGCGCGCCGCAGCTGGCGGCGGCAAGTTCGAGATCGGGATCGAGGCTCGCGGCACTCGCTGTCACCGCCCAGATCATGAACGGCAGGTTGATGACGCAGCAGGCCAGCCCGACTGGCCAGAGCTGGCCAAGCATCCGCGCCTCGCCGAACACCAGCATCAGGCCGATGCCGGAGCCGATAAGCGGAATGGTGAAGGGCAGAAGCAGATAAATCTGGACCGACTTCTCGAAGCGGATGGCATATTTGGCAAGCGCGATGCCGGCCAGCGTTCCCACCGGGATCGCAACGATCGTTGCGATCGCCGAGACATACAGCGAGCGCAGGAAAGCATCCCACAGATCGCGCGACGTGGCGATCTTCTCGTACCATTTCAGCGAAAAGCCTTCCGGCGGAAAGGTGATGATGTTGCCTGAGGTAAAGGATGCGCCAAGGATGACGATCGTCGGTGCCGACAACAGCACAAGCACGGCTGCAACGAAAATCCAGAGAATGACGGTTTTGCTCACGGGTTCGGTCATCGGCGCGTCCTTCCCATGGCCAGGGTACCGGCACCGAAAAGGGTGAAGACCAAGCCGACCAGCAGCGAGCCGACGGCGACGAGCAGCAGCGCCAGCGTCGAGCCCAACCCTTGATCCGACGTGCGGAAGAACTGGTCGTAAATGGCGTTGGCGATGAAATCCTGGCTGCCACCGCCAAGGATGGCCGGCATGGCGAAATCCGTGAGCGAAAGCGTCAGCACTACGAGGCCAGCCCCGACCAGCCCCGGCCTTGCCAGCGGCAGCACGATGTGGCGGAACGTACGGACCCAGTCGGCGCCGAGAGAGCCGGCCGCCGCTTCCAGCTCTTCCGGTATGGCCGTCAGCGCCGGCGCCAGCATCAGGACGGCGAAGGGCAGCATATATTGGACGAGACCGAAGAGAACGGCCCAATAATTGTAAAGAAGCCGGAGCGGCGCGATACCGACCAGGCCGAGCGCCTCATTGACCATACCCTGATTGCCCAGAATAATCAGCCAGCCATAGGCCCGCACGACCTGGCCGATGAAGAAGGGCAGGAAAAGCGCGATAAGCAGCAATTTGCGGACGATTGGCGAGGACGTACGCACCATCACATAGGCATAGGGGAAGGCAAGAACGAGGGTGACGACCGTAACGATCAGCGATCCCATGAGACTGCGCCAGGCGACCACGGCAAACAGGTTCTCGGTGAAGGCGCGCTGGTAATTGGCCAGCGTATAGGTTTCCGACATCAGGAAGGTGGTCGTATCGAGGGTGCGCAGGCTGGCATCGCCGATCTGCCACAGGCCGAGCACAAGGAGGCCGACGAGCAGCAGGGCGGGCACCAGCATCAGCCACGGGATGGCGCCACCGAAACGCGCCGGCCAGACAAAGGCCGCGAAGGCTTCCAGCGCATCCATGAGGCGCCAGGTCAGGGGATAGGCCGTTTTCGCCGCTCGCATGTCAGTCCTTGTCTGGCAATTGTATCTGTACGCCGGAACGGCCCCCGTCCGGCCATTCTTCGCCCAAGAGGTGCGGCCGCCCTCTCCCCGCAAGCGGGGAGAGGGCCAGGGTGATGGATGTATACGGGGTCAACCCTGCATGATCGCCTTGAACTTCGAGAACCACTCGCTCTCATTTTCCACCTGGATCTTGGAGGAGATGCGGATCAGATGCTTGAAGGCCTCTTCCGTGGTCGGATAGGAGGCATCGTCAACGAGATCGGCCGGCGGCTTGACGCCCGGCACGACGCCCGGCAGGCCGAGGCCATCAAGCCAGATCTGTTGGGCTTCGACAGTGAGCGAGTGGTTGATATATTCCTTCGCCCAGTAGAGTTCGTTGGCCGGCAAACCTTTCGGAATCCAGAGACCGTCGGTGTCGAACTTGGCACCTTCTTCCGGCACGACCCACTTGATGTCGATACCGTTTTTCTTCGCTTCGCGCGCATTGGTCGAGATCGTGCAGGCTGCATCGATTTCGCCCTTCTGGAACCATGTGGTGAAATCAGGATCTTCGCCGAGCAGCGGCTGTTGTTCCTTCATCTTGGCAACGAAATCCCAAGCCGGCTGCATATTGGCCGGGATGTCCTCCAGCTTGCCGCCGCCGGCGACCTGTGCCGGAAAGTGGAAGCCGATGCCGTCGTTGTAAAGCGCGATGCGCCCCTTGTATTTCGGATCGAGCAGATCCTTCCACGACGTCGGCGCGCCGTTCGGAAAGGCTTCCGGACGATAGGCCAGCACATAGACATAACCGTAGGTGTTGACGATCGGATAGCCGTCGAGGCCGACCGGCTTGGCAAGATCGGTGGTGTTCTTCAGGTTGGAAAGATCCGATAGGTCCTCGGTGACCCCGCGCAGGGCCGATTTCGTCGCGTTGGTCGTCGTATCCCAGTTGATGTGGATCGGCGGCACGCGGCCCTGGGCTACGGCCGCCCAGACCTTCGGCTGGATTTCGTTGTCCTCGGTCAGATCGTGGCGGACGGCGATGCCCGTCTTGGCGGTGAAGCTGTCAGAGACGCCGGCCTTCAGCGCATCGACCCAACTACCGCCCCAGGCCCGCACGATAATTTCCTTTGGCTTTTCCGGTTCCTGTGCAAAGGCGCTGGACAGGCCCAGCGTCGACAGGCCCGCAGCGCCGCCAAGTGTTGCGGCCCCCTGCAGGAACCGGCGGCGTCGCAGCATCAGGGATTTCAGTTTGTCTTCGCTCATTTCATTCTCCTCTGGTTGACCGGTTTTTCCGGCTTAGGGTTTGAATTCCAGCACGTCGCCGGCGGCCCAGCCGAGATGAACGGCGGACCCCGCTTCCAATTGGCTGTGCGCGGCCGGATCATAATCGAAAACCCGCAGCAGCCTATCACCCAGCGATGCGACCTGCACCTCGTAGACGACCCTCTCGCCCTCGAAGATGGCATCCATCACAATCCCTTCGACGATCGTATCGGCACCGGCAAGCCCGGCGCGGTCCGGTGCGATGCGGATCTTTTCGGCGCGGATTGCCCGACGCTCGCCGTCCAGCGCATCGAGGAAGTTTGTCACGCCGATGAAATTTGCGACGAAGGCGTTCGATGGCTTGCGATAGGTCTCGGCAGGTTTCGCCTTCTGCTGGATTTCACCGCCGTCCATCACGATAATCTCATCGGACACAACCAGGGCTTCGCGCTGGTCGTGTGTCACATTGATTGTCGTCACGCCAAGTTCGCGCTGGATACGGCGGAACTCAAGTTGCATCTCCTCGCGCAATTTCCGGTCGAGGGCAGCCAGCGGTTCATCGAGCAGAAGCAGGTCCGGCTCGAACACCAGCGCGCGGGCAATCGCCACGCGCTGCTGCTGGCCGCCCGAGAGCTCGTGTACCCGGCGCGCGCCGTAGCCACCCAGGCGCACCATGTCCAGATAGCGCTCGACACGCGCGGGAATGTCCCGCACATCGCTGCGCCGCATTTTCAATGGAAAAGCGACATTCTCGGCGGCGGTCATATGCGGAAAAAGGGCAAGTTTCTGAAAGACCATGCCGATTGACCGACGGTGCGGCGGCACGGTGCTGACGGCGGCACCGTTGATGAAAATCTCGCCGCTTGTCGGACGCTGGAACCCCGCGATCAGTCGCAGCAGCGTCGTTTTTCCCGATCCGGAAGGACCCAGTATCGTCAGGAACTTGCCCGTTTCCAGATCGAATGACGCCGACCGTACCGCATGGACGCCGTCATAGACCATGTTCACCGCCCTGACGGAAACAGCGACAGCAGCCCCTTCCGGTTTGGCTTCGATCAGCGATCCTTTGAGTGCAGCCGTCATCATGTATTCCTGGGCGGCGATCCCGCCGCGTGTAAAATGTTAGATCGAGGCAAGGTAGCCGCCATCGATCGGTATGCAATGCCCCGTAACATAGCGCGACGCATCGCTTGCAAGGAAGACGACGCCCCCCGCCACGTCTTCCATGTCACCGAAGCGGCGCTGCGGAATCTTTGCGAGCATCGCTTGCTGCCACGCTCCATCCTGATAGAAAACATCGGTCATCGCCGTGCGGAAATAGCCGGGCGCGATGGCGTTGACGCGAATGCCCCGCTCCGCCCATTCGGCGGCCAGCGCATGCGTCATCCCCATCAGACCGGCTTTGGACGAACCATAGGGGACTGCTGTCGGAACACCGACATACGAGGTCAGCGAGCAAAGATTGACGATCGCGCCGCCGGTTCCAAGCGCGACCATGTTTCTCGCTGCCGCCTGGGCGCAGAAGAAGGCCCCCTTCAGATTGGTCGATACAATCCGCTCCCACAACGCCTCGTCAACATCGAGGGCCGGCCGGATTTCTTCATAGCCGGCATTGTTGATCAGAATATCCAGCCCGCCCAAGGCTTGCGCCGCAGCATCGACCACGGAAGAGCAGGAATCGACGTTGCGGACATCAAGTTCATAGGTAAAGCAGCGCTTACCTGAATCGCAGATGCGGGTTCTGGTGTCCTCCAAACCTTTGACATCGCGCGAAGTGATTGCAACATCTGCGCCTGCGGACGCGAGCGCCTGGGCTATTGCCTGTCCGAGACCGCGGCTCGCGCCCGTTACAAGCGCCTTTCGCCCAGTCAGATCGAAGAGTGCCGCTACTTTCATCGGGCCCGCCACGCGCGTTGCTGCTCACATCTGATTATTGCACCATCTTTATCGGACGTTGTCTATACATATACATACAAATAATGCGTCGCCCGATTGCGTCAGCAGAAACCAGTTCGTTCCAAGACAGCGGAGATCCACGGACTGAGATTTGGGACAGATCAGCGAGCTATGACTTCAAAAGCCTGATTGATTCGGGACACGGCATCGATCGCCCAACTGGGGCATACCGCACGAGCAATCTTTGTCATCGTTAATCGCAGAAAGTGAACGCAAGACTGAAGCTGCGGAACGTCTGCTCCTCCGTTTCCGACGTCGGCTTCAAGCTCGGATTTTGATAAAATGAGGCTCTCCGCAGCGACACTCTGATCCTTGATGGATTGTTAAGCGAATACGTCTATTTTTAATATTAGAAATGTAACAATCGGCCGATTTGGGGGATTCATGGCATCGATTCAGCAAAAGGCAATCATTGCGAGCCTGGCGATTTTTGGCTTGGCGAGCGGCGCTACCGGCGTGGGAATTTGGTCGGCCGCGACGCTTGCGGCAAACAATGCCGATGTCGCCCGCTCGGGGGAAGTGCTTCGCAACCACATGCAAGCCGATATGATGCACGATGCCCTTCGTGCCGATGTTCTTGCTTCCCTGCTTGCTGCAAATCCCGCCGCAGGCATCACCTTGGACACTGTGAAAGCCGATCTGGCGGAACATGAAAATTCGTTTCGCACCATGATCGCGGACAACAAAAAGCTGGCAACAGACAAATCGACGCTCGACATTCTGGCAAAGGTGGAAGCGCCGCTCCTGACATATATCGAAAGTGCGACAAAGATGGTCGGCCTCGCCGAAAACAATCAGAGCGCTGCGATGACGGGTTTGCCGGACTTTATGACCCAATTTTCTGCACTTGAAACCGCGATGGAGGAGGCTGGAGATCAGATCAGCTCTGCATCGGAGATGACTGCGAAAAAAAGCGCCGAAATGCAGACTTTTGTCCATATGCTTCTGCAATTTCTCCTGGGCCTTGCCACGCTCTTTTCTATCGGCCTTTACTGGATTACCCGCAAAACCGTGACACGACCGATCCTGGCGCTATCTAACGACATGCAGTTGCTTGCCGATGGCCATGTCGATGTCGCCTGCCGGGCGATTGGCCGCCGCGACGAGATTGGTACGATGGGTTCCGCGGTGGAGGTGTTCCGGCAGGCGGCCATTGCCAACCGAAAGCTCGAGCAGGACGCAGAAGCAGCCAGAACACGGTCCGAGGCCGACCGGTTCAACGCCAAACGACAGGCGGACGAGGATGCATCCGAGCGACTTCGCGTAGCCACATCCGGCTTGGCTGCCGGTTTGAAACGGCTGGCCAGCGGTGACCTCGCGTTCCAGCTAGATGAACCATTTTCACCTGAATTCGAAGCGCTGCGGCACGACTTCAACAGTTCTGTGCAGCAGCTGGGCGAAACCCTGGGCGCAATTTCAACGGCCATTGCGGCGATTGACGACGGCACACGCGAGATTTCCTCCGGCGCGAGCGATCTTTCCAAGCGCACAGAGCAGCAGGCTGCGTCGTTGGAGGAAACCGCTGCGGCCCTCGATCAGATCACGGCCAATGTCACGAGTTCCAGCCGGCGAACGGAGGAAGCGCGCGCTGCGGCGACACAGGCGAACGGAAGCGCTGCCAAGTCCGCAGAAGTGGTCTCGCACGCCGAAGACGCGATGCGCCGGATCGAAGCGTCGTCGCAGCAGATTTCCAGCATTATCGGCGTCATCGACGAGATCGCCTTCCAGACCAATCTTTTGGCACTCAACGCCGGTGTCGAGGCAGCACGTGCGGGTGACGCCGGCAAGGGCTTTGCTGTCGTCGCCCAGGAAGTGCGCGAACTTGCCCAGCGCTCCGCCAAGGCTGCCAAAGAGATCAAGGAGTTGATCCGAAACTCGAGCGTGGAGGTCGATGGAGGCGTCAAGCTTGTGCTGGACACGGGGGCCTCTCTGAAAGAAATTGCTGAGCAGATCACGGCAATCAATCACCACATGGCAGCGATTGCGACGGCGACGAAGGAACAGTCAACAGGCTTGGCTGAAGTGAATTCAGCCATAAACTCGATGGATCAAACCACCCAGCAGAATGCGGCAATGGTCGAGCAGTCCACCGCAGCTTCCGCGTCCTTGGCCTTGGAGGCTGCCAGACTTCGTGACCTTGTCTCGCGGTTCCAGATGCAGACCTCCGCGACCACACAATCCTCAAACCTACGGCAGACAGCATATAAAGTGGCAGGGCGGGATCTTCCGCCACGACAATCACGGCACATCGCATGAGCTTGAGGCGACAAGCCGGCGCTCGGCGCCGGCGGTCGATCAAACAGCACCGAGACGCTCGTTCGGTCGAAGCAGGAATGGCTTAATACTGCGCGTGGGGCAGGGGCCAGTCCGCTTTGCTCCTCGGTCTTTCCGCAGGCTCCACCCTGCCTGAAACACCCTTCAGTTCCCGCGGAAAATCTCCAGTGCGACGATCTGCGCGAGCGTGCGGGAGAGTTCCTCGGTCAGTTGCTTCTCGCGGGCCTGGAAACGGGAACTCGGGGTCGGCAGGGAGATCGCGTAGAGGTCACCCTGATGATCGAAGAAGGCTCCGCCGACAGCCGATACGCCGGCCGTATGCTGGTCCCTGTCGAAGGCGATGTCGGTTTCCCTTATCGCTTCGATCTCGCTGCGGTACGCCTGCAGCCGTGCAGGATCCTGCGCGATGGCCGGCTGCTCCTCGAGCAATCTTGCGAGAACCTGTTTGTCGCTCAGCTTGGCGAGGCAGGCCTTGCCGTTGGCGGTGTCACACAGAGGAAAACTTTCGCCGACGAAGGACACGGTCCGCAATCTGTGGGTCCCAGGTATCTGATCGACGAACACCAGCCGTTTCGATCTGAAGACCGCCAGATCGACTGTCTCCTTCGTGCGGCGTGCCAGATCGACCAGATAGGGCCGGAGCATTTCCAGGACATCGATGCGAGCCGATTCCGCAAGGGCACCGATCTCCGGACCAAGGCGAATGCCACGATCCGGGCTGGCGGCAATGACGAACTGCTCTGCCTGAAGCGCGCCCACGATGCGCTGCACCGTCGAGCGCGGCAAGCCGACGCGGTCGGCGATTTGCCCGAGACTGAGGCCATCGCTCTCGTTCTTCAGGCTTCTCAGGATCGCTGCAGCACGGGCGATCACCTGGATGCCGGCGCGGCTGTCGTCATTGCTTTTTGATGCGTCATTCATCGACCAAAACCTCGCATTCTGTCGCCTCTGGCCCTCAAAAATCCACCTGATCGCCACCTTTCAGGCCGAGAATTTGCCGCGCCTCTGTTGGTGTAGCGATCTCATGTCCAAGCTCTTGCAGGATTGTCTTGATCTTGCCAACCTGCTCGGCATTGGAACGCGCCAGCTTTCCGCGTCCGATATAGAGGGAATCCTCCAGTCCCACCCGGACCGAGCCCCCCAGAAGGGCCGACTGGGTAGCAAACGGCATCTGGAAACGCCCGGCCGCCAGCACCGACCAACGATACGCGTCGCCGAACAGCTTGTCGGCCGTTCGCTTCATGAACAGGAGATTATCAAGGTCGGGACCGATCCCGCCCAGGATGCCGAAGATCATCTGGACGAAGAATGGCCCCTTGATCAGACCACGATCGACGAAATGCGCCAGAGTGTAGAGGTGGCCGACGTCGTAGCACTCGTGCTCGAACTTCGTGCCATGTTCTTCTCCGAGCGTTTTCACAATCCGCTCGATATCGCGGAAGGTATTGCGGAAAATGAAATCGTCCGTACCGCGCAGATAAGGCTCCTCCCATTCGTACTTCCAGTTTGAATAGCGGTCGGCCAACGGGTAGATGCCAAAATTCATGGACCCCATGTTCAACGAGCACATTTCGGGTTTCGCGGCCAGTGGTGCGGCAAGGCGATCTTCAACGGTCATGTTGAGGCCACCGCCAGTGGTGATGTTCACGACCGCATCGGTGGCCTGTTTGATGCGCGGCAGAAACTGCATGAACACCGCTGGATCCGGCGTTGGCCGACCGTCCTTCGGATCACGCGCATGCAGATGAAGGATCGAGGCTCCAGCCTCGGCGGCTTCAATGGACTGACGCGCAATATCGTCCGGCGTGAATGGCAGCGCATCGGACATGGTCGGGGTATGAATGCCGCCCGTCACCGCACAGGTGATGATGACTTTCTTGGAGAGGTCGGGCATTTCAATTCCTTTCGTGGAGAGAACGCGAAGCCATCCGTCGCTGACTATGAGTGCGGCGCGGAGACGGAATGCTCTTCGAAGACCACCCGGCGACGGATTGGGACAAGCGAAACGCCGGTGCGTTCGCTGACCATTCCCCAGATGCCGCGGGGCGCCTTGAGCATGATCACGATCGCCAGAGCACCGAGAACCAGCAGATAGGTCGTGCCGAAGTCGGCCAATGTTTCGCGCAGCAGGAAAAACAACACGGTTCCGATCAGCGGTCCCTCGATCGTTCCGATGCCGCCGATGACCGCGATGAAGATCACGAAGGCGGTCCAGTCGTTGACGCTGAATGCAGCATCCGGAGAGATACGCAGTTTCTGCAGAAAGATGAACGAGCCGACCATGGTCGTCAGCCCCGCAACGCTGACATAGACCATCATCTTGGTCAGCCATGGATTGATGCCGAGGCTTTCGGATGCGACCTCGCTGTCGCGCAGGCCGGTCAACGCAAGACCCATCTTCGAACGCAGCAAGACGACGACGAAGACCAAGGCAGCGACAGCAAGGGCCAGCCCCGTCCAATAAATCAGGATCTCACGCCATTCCCGGCTGCTTGCAATCCCCGCGATGACCGAAGTGGGCAGGCTCGACCCAGAGCCGCCACCGAGGGCGGAAACCTGAGCGAAGGACAGCCGTAGCACTTCCGCGAATACCCAGCTTCCGATTGCAAAATAGGCACCATAGAGCCGGAAAAGCAGCGCACCGACGGGAACGGCGATCACCGCGCCAAGCAGTCCCGCGAGAAGAATCGCCAGCAAGGGGTCGATGCCCAGGAAGATCGCCAACGCGAAAAGCATGTAACCGCCAAAGCCGACGAAAGCCTGTTGGCCAACAGAAACGAGCCCGCAATACCCGGCAAGCAGGTTCCACAGGCTCGCAAGGGCAAGAAAGGAAAACATCTCTCCCAGCAAGCGGATATTGGCGCGACCCGTCAGCCAGGGGGCCGCGACCAGGGCAATCAGCACCAGACAGGCTACGATCGCGGTCGCACGGCTGGTCGGCGTAAAGCGTTCGATGCGAAAGCGCATATCCGTCAATCCATTCTTGGAAACAGGCCGCGCGGCTTGAAAGCCAGCACGATGAAGAAGACGATGTGGCCCGCAAGAATCTGCCATCCCGGAGAAATCTGGGCGCCGATCGCCTGCGCAACGCCGAGGATCACGCCGCCCGCAAGCGTTCCCCACAGATTGCCAAGACCGCCGATGATGACGGCCTCGAAACCGAAGATCAGTCTGGCTGGACCGGATGCAGGGTCGAAATTGGTCCGGATCGCCAGGAAAATGCCGGCAATGGCGACGACACCAAGCGACAGTGCCATGGCCATCCCGAAGATGTGACGGCGGTCGATCATCATCAGTTGTGCCACCTCGCCATCATCGGACGTCGCTCGGAATGCCCGGCCCAGGGACGTATGAAAAAACACCCGGTCGAGAGCGAAGATCACCATGATCGACGTGACGAACATCAAAAGCGGAAGAACACCGATGGTCAGCCCGGAGACCAGATCGAAACTGGCCGTTTCGAGTGCGCCCGCAGGCAACCGCCGACTGTCGGCCGTGAAGCCGAGAAGCAACCCGTTCTGGAGCAGAACCGATATCCCGAACGTCACCAGCAAAGGCGAAAGAAGATCCTTGCCGATCGTGGGGTTAAGCAGAAATCGCTGAAGCAGATAGCCGATCAGGGCCATGATCGGGACAACCAGCAGCGCCGACGCCAAGGGATGCAGCCCCGTTGCCTGGACGACGACCAGGGCGATATAGGCAGCCAGCACGATGAGGTCGCCATGCGCGATATTGACCAGGCGCATCACGCCGAAGATCAGGGACAGGCCAGCCGCGAAAAGGGCATAGAGGCCTCCCAGCAAAATTCCCTGCACGATTGCATTGATCCAGTCCATGGCCATCAGGTTCCGAAATAGGCAGCCGTGATTTCGGCTCTGCTGAAATGAGAGGGATCGCCTGCCAGGGAGACTTTTCCCTCCTGCATGCACACGAAACGATCTGCAACGGACAGGGCGCGCGAGACGTCCTGCTCGACCAGAACTGCAGAGACCCCGCTTTCGACGATGGCAGGAAGCGCCGCGTAGATGTCCTTGATCACTACGGGAGCAAGGCCGAGCGAAATCTCATCGAAAAGAATGACAGCGGGATTGGCCATGAGGGCCCGTCCTATCGCCACCATTTGCTGCTGGCCGCCCGACAGCGCAGTTCCGGGGTTCTTGCGACGCTCCGCAAGAATGGGAAACAGCGCATAGACGCGCTCCAGCGACCACGCTCCCGGCTGGGCCCTTTCGCCGCCAATGACAAGGTTTTCCTCCACGGTCAGGGACCGGAACAGTCGGCGGCCTTCGGGAACCAGAGCAATGCCGCCTTTGGCGATCTTGTCCGGTCTCTGGCCTCCGACGTGCTCGCCCCTGAAACGCACCATGCCGCTCTCACACGCTACAAGTCCTGTCACCGCCTTCAGGAGCGTGCTCTTGCCGGCCCCGTTTGCCCCGATGAGGGCCAGCACCTCTGCGCGATGCAGCACCAGATCGACCCCAAAGAGTGCCTGGAAGTCGCCGTATCCGGCCTGCAGGCCATGGGTTGACAGAAGAACCTCAGCCATGATGTGCCTTCCCGTCTATCCCCATGTAGATGGCGGCCACCTCCGGGCTGGCCATGGTTGCAGCCGGATCGCCTTCGGCGATCTTCCGGCCAAAATCGATCACCGCGATCCGATCCGCCACGGCCATAAGCGCATGAACGACGTGCTCGATCCAGATAATCGAAACGCCCTCTGCCCGTATGCTCCGGATGGCGGCAATGAGCTCGATACATTCCGGCTCCGTCAGTCCCCCGGCAATCTCGTCGAGGAGCAGAAGTTTCGGGGAACTGGCGAGCGCACGCGCCATTTCCAGCCGTTTGCGTTCCAGCAAGGTGAGTTGTCCGGCCAAAACATTCGCCTTCTTCACCAACCCGGTCAGTTCGAGAACCTCGACAGCCTTTGCGGATCCGGCCTTCTCGGACCGGCAACCGCCGAAGGTCGCGCCGACCAGAACGTTCTCGTAGGTCGTCATTCCGACAAAGGGGTGCGGTATCTGGAACGAACGGCCGATCCCCCGATGACAGCGTTGCCGCGCGGGCATGTTCGTCACATCCGCTCCATCGAAATGGATCGTCCCGCTATCCGCCCTCGCGGTCCCGGCAATCAGATTGAAAAGTGTCGTCTTGCCGGCGCCGTTGGGACCGATGATGCCGAGGGCTTCCCCCGGACCAACCGATATCGACACCTTGTCCGTGACCTGAAGGGCGCCGTAGCGCTTGCTGACCGTATCGAGTGTTATGATTGCCATTCAACGTCCTCAAGCGGCCTGCCGCGGGAAGGGCAGCCGGGCGCGCAACCTCAGAGCAGTATGAGTTCGCCGCCCACAGGTATGTCGGGAGCCGTCTTGTTGGTGGTGATCACCAGGTCTGGCTTGCCATTGACGTTCTGCCACTGGCCAGCGACCAAAGGGGTCTTGGTGACGTTTTTCACCGGCCCCTTGGACCAGTCCACCGCACCGACGATCGTCTTCATGCTGGTGGCCTTGATCGCTTCAACAATGGCTGCGGGGTCGTCGAGATCCGCGCTGCGCTTCACAACGTCGGCAACCACCTCGAACAATGCGTGCTTGAAGCCGATCGGCTGCGTCCACGGCCGGTTTGTGGCCTTGACGTAGCCTTCCGCCAGGTCTCTCGCGCTTTCATCCGTCAGGCTGGACGAAAACGGATGGTTCGGCGACCACCAGATTTCCGAGGACAGGCCAATGCCGCGCTCGCCCAGGGAAGCAATGACGGAGGGAAAAAGCAGCGCCTTGCCAATGGTGACGATCCTGGGTTTCAGACCCTGCTGCCCCGCCTGACTCCAGAACGTGGCGAAATCCGGCGGGATCATGTTGCCTGTGACGATCTCGGCACCGGCTGCCTTGAAGGCGGATATCTGCGCCGAGAAATCATCTGACATCGGCTGATAGCGGCCTGGATCGGTGAGCGAGTAGCCGGCATCCGAAAGTGGCTTGGGGAAGCCACGTTCGGGATCGCCCCAGGCGTTTCCGTCGGCATCGTTGGGAAACAGGCCGCCGACCTTCTTTCCGACATTCGGATTGTCCCAGAGAGACAGGAACGCGCCGATCACATCTTCAAGCCCCCAGAAGAAGTGATAGGTGGTTTCGAAACCCTGTTCGGGATTGCCGTTTCGCCCGAAGAAATACGGCTGCCACGGGCAGTCGGTCGTGATGCAAGGCGTACCGTTGACTTCGGCCTGGTCGGACACCGGATTGACGGTATCCGGTGTCGAAGCAGCGACGATGATGTCCACTTCATCCTTGAGAATGAGGTCTGCGGCAACTTCGGCCGCACGGTTCGGATTGGACTGGCTGTCCTTGGATATGACCTCTATCGTCCAGCTCTTGCCATTGTTGTCGATGGCGGACAGAGACTTTCTGATACCTTCGAGAATATAGTCGTTGGCTTCAGCAAACCCTGCAAGCGGCCCGGTGACCGGACTGACATGACCGACCTTGATCGTCGGTGTCTGCGCATAGGCCCGCGTCCAACGAAGGATTGCCGGTGCGGCAAGCACCGTGCCGGCCGTCCGGATGAAATTTCTCCGGCTGACGCCGGGTCCTCCTGAATTCCTGAAGCGCATATTATCCTCCCAGACTCGCTCTCAGACACAGTTCATTGCGGCGGTAATTCGAAATCTCAATCGACCGGCTTGAACGCCTTGAGGTATCGGGCCACGCGCGACCTCAGCGCCTGTGCCTCTTCCTCGCTCCACGACCGAAACCCCTCTCCCGATTTCATTCCGAGCTTTCCGCTTTCGACCAACGCCTGCAAGTAGGACGACGGACCGGGCTCCCGGTTCAGATGTTTGAGCACGACATTGTGGATGTCCAGCGTCAGGTCTGTGCCGACGAGATCGGCATTCTCCAGCGGACCAAGGACGGCAAGCCGCCGTCCGAAGCTGGATTTTACAACCGTATCGACCGTCCGCGCATCGGCGATCCCTTCGGCGACGATCGCGATCGCCTCGCGCCAGAGGGCATGCTGCAGGCGGTTTCCGACGAAACCCGCCACATCCTTCCTGATATGAACGGGCGTCTTTCCCACTGACGACAACAGCGACAGGACGTGTTCGATGATCCGCGGTTCCGTCCGTTCCGTGCCGACGACCTCGACCAGCGGCACCAGGAAGGGTGGATTCCACCAATGTGTACCGACGATTCTTTCGGACGTTTCAAGACCCGCTGCAATGTCGGAAATCGGAATGACTGATGTATTGGATGCAAGGACCGCATGGCGGGGCGCAAGCGCGACCAGATCGGCGAAGATCGTGCGCTTCAGTTCCAGTTTTTCAGGCGCAGCCTCGATGACGATGTCGGCGCCGGCCACCGCAACGCTCAGTTCCGAACATCCCGTGACACGATCTTGCGCGCCATCGGCAAGCCCGAGGTCGGCCAGGTTCGTCGCAATTCGCGCACGCAGCGTATCAAGCGCTGACGGGCTTGCGTCAAAGACCGTGACATCATGACCACCTACAGCAAAAACCTGCGCGATTCCGTGGCCCATCAGACCCGCACCGATGATCGCGATGTTCTGTTTTCCCTGCACCATCGTCATCCCGCCGTATAGCCGCCATCGGCATAAAGGGTGTGGCCGGTGTAGAAATCGGACGCGCGGGAAGCGAGGAAAAGCAGCGGGCCTGCGAGATCGCCGGGTTCGCCCAGCCGGCCCTTGGGCACGCGCGCAAGGAAGCCCTTGCGAACGTCCTGCGCTTTTTCGGTGTCCTCGAACATCCATGCCGTCAACGGTGAGCGAAACACCGTCGGCGCTATGGCATTGACGGTAATACCGGTCGGACCCCACTCGCAACCCAGAGCGCGGGTCATGCCATCGACGGCGGCCTTGGATGCGCAATAGGCGGAATATCCGGCCGGATGGCCCAGGAGCCCGCGTGCCGACGACATGAAGACAACCTTGCCGCCATCGCCCTGCTCCAGCATGCGCCTGCCGACAGCCCGGGCGATCAGCCAGCTCTGCGTTACATTTGCGTCCATGACATCGAGGAACCGTTCGGGTGCCATCTCGGTGATCTTCGCCACGTCGTTCTTGCCGGATGCGACGACCAGGATGTCGATCCGCCCGAAATGCGCAATCGTATCGGAGACGATGGCGTCGCACTCGATCTCCGTGCTCGGCCGGCGGTTGATCGGCAAAACATCGACGCCGTCCTCCCGGCAAGCTGCTTCAGTTTCAGCGAGCGCTTTCCGGTTTCCGGCGACAAGGGCAAGCCGTGCTCCGGCTCCGGCCAGTATGCGCGCAGCCAATGCTCCAAAGGCGCCCGATGCGCCGGTCACGATCGCGATCTTGCCGCTGACGTCGAACAAGTTGAGGGGATGAAGAACTGCATTTTCCGCGATCATTGGGCGGCTCCTGCAGGATAAGGCATCACGACAAGCATTTTGCAGGTGTGGTTCGACCGATTGACGATCTCACGAACTTCGCCCGGCCACACAGTGCAACTGTCCAACGCTTTCAGCAGGGTTTCTTTCCCACCCACGATGACCGTCATTTCGCCCTCCAGCACCACGTATACCTTTTCGAACGGGGTGGAATCCGGTCCCGCGCCGCCACCGGGAAGAAACTGGGACAGCCCGACCCACTGGTTGCTGGGCCCTCCTTCTTCAAATCCCTGTAGCCTCAAGCCGTAGCAACCATGATGATTGGGCGCTTCATACGGCTGGGCTTCTTCAAACCGCTTGGTGAACATGTCCTCTCCCCGTTCAGGTCGTCGTATCCGGCCGCAACGCGTCAGAACGCGTCGCCCTTTTCGATACGGTAGGTCTGGCCCTTGTCGATCATGGCGACCAACCGTATGATGCAGCCGTCACCGCGATCCCAGTTGATCGGGAAAAACGCGAAAGTGCAGCGCTTGCCCGTGACGGCGTCCAGATCGCCACCGACATTCTCGATGCCGAGGATCCCCGCTTTGAAAATCTTCTGGTGCACGGGCTCCCATTCCGGAAATGCCGCCTTCCAATCCACACCACCCGACCATTCCTTATATTCGTCGGCCAAATGCGGCAGAAGCGGCCCGTTGCGCTGGGGTCCGATGGCCGTGGCAAGCGGATGATCGTTTGCCTGCGTATCGTGACCGACGACCTTGACACCCTTCTCGATCATCCAGTCGGCGGCCGAAGGCACGAAACCCGGGCAATAGGCAAAGTAATCGCCGTCCTCATAAACCTTGTGCCAGCCGGTGTTGATGATCAGCACATCGCCCTTTCGGATCGTGTGACCGCAGGCAGCTTCCAGATCGTCATAAGTGATCGGTTCCCACTTTTTCTTGGGGAGGGACACGACGATCCCCGAACCAAAGAAATGCGGTAGCGGCACCTCGTCGATAAACGGCGTCCCCTGCACCACATGGGCCGGTGCATCGATGTGGGTCGTCACATGCATCGTCGTGGTGATCGTCTGCGACAGGACGCCGGACTTCGCCATGTAGTGCATCCGCTCGATCCTGACGTCCTTGAAATATGGCCAGTTCGGGCATTGATAGCCGAAGCGATGGGACAGGTTGTAGAACTCGATCCCCATGGGGTTGTCGAGATTGTCCTGAAATTCAATCCCACGGATCGTAATGGACATGCAAAGCTCCTCCTGCGCAGCGCGAGCGCTGTGTTGCACCTGAACCGGATTTTTGGCTGACTCCCCCCAGAGCGCCTGTACTTTAATACGGTACATCTGTATCGTTTTTTCGTCAAGAAGGATCTGTTCGGATTTTCGAGGTCGTGCAGACGCGCCCGACCTCGAATCCCGGCATCGTCCATCGGCGGCGGCGCCAGGAACGCGACAATCACGGACAGGTGCGCATCAATCTCGCGGCAGAGTTCGACCACCCCATGAAGGTCGCGCTCTTCCTCGTCCAAGCGAACCACAGCAAGGGTAGATTTTCATGGTGTTTTTCCGGGGTACAGGGCGATGGCCTTGATCTGCATCAAGGTCAATCGTCCACAAGCACACGCTCCGCCGCGCCGTCCATGTCTTCGTATTGACCCGAACGGAGCGCCCAGACGAAGGCTGCAAGCCCAAGTCCGCCCAGAATAAGGGCAACAGGCATCAAATAGAGGAGCGTTCCCATCAGGCAGCTGCCACTTTACGGGTGGTCCACGGTCCTGGAGCATGACGCTTGAGCCAGCCGTCTCCCGCTGTCAGCCGCATCGCATTGGCGATCACCAGCAACGACGAGCCGGACATGGCAATCGCGGCAATCAGCGGCGTGACATGGCCCATGATCGCGATCGGAACCGCAATGACGTTATAGGCGATCGCCAGGGTAAAGTTCTGTTTTACCAGCCGCTCCGCATGCCGGGCGACCGTCAGCGACAGCGGCACCGCCATCAGGCTGTCGCGCAGGAAAATGAAGTCGGCAGCGCTTCGTCCGATGTCGGCTGCAGATGCCGGCGCCATGGAGACATGGGCGGCCATCATCGCCGGCGCATCGTTGATGCCGTCACCGACCATCAGCGCCCGTGTGCCGGAGGTTTTCAGGTGCTGCAGGCGGCTTACCTTGTCGGCAGGCAAGACGCCTGCACTGAAAGCCGGGATCGAGAGCAGGGAAGCAACCTTCTCCACCGCCGATTTCCGATCGCCGGAGAGGATTTCGAGCTGGATGTCCTTGCCGCGAAGGGCGGCGACTGCCT
This sequence comes from Pararhizobium gei, assembly GCF_029223885.1. Lineage (NCBI taxonomy): Bacteria > Pseudomonadati > Pseudomonadota > Alphaproteobacteria > Hyphomicrobiales > Rhizobiaceae > Pararhizobium > Pararhizobium gei. The sequence goes on from NZ_CP119409.1 coordinate 4,371,088, forward strand.
CGACGGCGTCTCTCCTCAGCTCGTCGAAAAAATCGAAGGATGCGAGCATCACTCCGTCCTTCGAAAGCACAGTGCCGATGGCGTGGCTGGTCTGCTCCGATGGTGTCATTGCCCAGGAGGCACGGCCAAGCCGCCACAGGCTTCCGCTGGCACGGCCCTTGACGCCCAGCCCCGGATGCTCCGTCACCTGTTCGAGCCTGATGGTATCTGGAACATGAGGATAGGCCTTGGCAATAGCACGGGAAAAGGGATGGCCGGATGCCCGCGCCAAGGCGACGGCCATGCGCATCTCGCTATCGTCCAGCAGGGATACCGACTGCAGGACCGGGCTGCCGGTGGTCAGGGTACCTGTCTTGTCGAAAATGACGGCGTCGATTTCGGCAAGCCGCTCCAACGCGCCGCCATCCTTCATCATGACCCCGTTCTCGAAAAGCCGTCGCGCGGCGACGACCTGGACGATGGGAACCGCAAGGCCAAGGGCGCAGGGGCAGGTGATGATGAGAACCGCGGTTGCCACGGTGATGGCGTGGTGCCAGTCACCGGTTGCAACCACCCATCCGATGAATGTCGCCAGGGCTGTAATGTGGACCACGGGCGAATACATCGCCGATGCACGGTCCGCCAGACGTCGGTAGGTCCCGCGTCCCTGCTCGGCCGCCTCCATCAATCCGACCATCTCGGAAAGGAACGAATCCTTGGCTGCCGCGGTGGCACGAACCACCAGAGGACCGGAAAGATTGTGGGTGCCCGCCAGAATATCCGTCCCCGGGGAAATGTGGCGCGTTGCGCTCTCGCCCGTCGCCAGCGAGCAATCGAGTTCGGACACGCCGTCGATGACGATTGCATTGACGGGAATCCGATCCCCAGCCGAAATCAGAAGTTTCATGCCCGGTTCGATTTCACCAAGAGCGATATAGTCCCGGCTCCCATCCTCCCGAAGACGAACCGCGCCTCGAGGCGAAAGCCGGACGAGACCGCTGACGGCTGCGCGGGCCTTGTCCCGCATGACATGATCCAGCGTGCGCCCGATCAACAGGAAGAACAGCAACGAGACAGAAGCATCGAAATAGGCGTGTTCGCCATGCGTGATGGTTTCGTAGAGGCTCGTGGAATAGGCGAGCGAAACGCCGATGGCGATCGGCACATCCATGTTCATCCGGCCGTGGCGCAGGGCGTTCCAGGCCGACCGGAAATAGATGCGTCCGGCAAAGACGATGACCGGAATGGCGATAAGGGCCGATATCCAATGGAAGAGGTCGCGGGTCGCGCCCTCGGCCCCGGACCAGACCGACACCGAGAGCAGCATGATATTGCCCGTGGCGAAACCGGAAATCCCGACGGCGAGCAGCAGTTCGGACAAAGTCTTGTCCTTGCCGGACACGAACTCGTCCGTCAGATGCGCGGGGTAGCCCATGGAGTCCAGATGGGAGATGAACGCGGGTGCGTCGTCTCCCTTCCATTTGACCGTGACGCGCTTGGTCGAAAGATTGACGCGCGCCGCTATCACGCCCGGAAGCGAGGTCAGTCCGTTTTCAACGCTGCGCATGCAGGCGGCACAGTGCATCGAGGGAATGGAGAGATCGGTCTGGTAGGTACCGTCTCCCAGCTTCTTGGCTGCAAACAGGATTTCATCGGAGGATGGTCCCGCGTTTCTGGCAGATTCAATATCCACCGCCAGTCCGGCCGAGGTCGCGCAGCAGGTCATCGGAATTCTCCGTTGCGGATGGTGATCCTGCGCACGTCGCGGTAAGGTACGGCGCGTCCGACGTCGCTGTCGATCTGGACGATCCAGGTTCCGTTGCGCGCGGCCTGCACCGCCTCGAAACTGCCGTCTTCAGCCCGCTTCAGAGGGACGCTCCAATCGGCAGCTTCATAGGACGGATGGCGGAACTGGACTGAGACTGCCGTCGCCGCAACGATGCTGCCGTCCTTGTCGGTCAGCCGGTAACGGATTGTCCGTTTCACCACCTGGAACGTCGGTGTCCATCCGAGAGCGATCTGCTCCCTGCTTTGCTCCAGCTTTTCGTTGAACTCCTGGCTGGCGACATAGCTGTTCTTGACGACGAGCCCACCGAAGGAGGAGCCTGCAAGCCTTGCCATTCCCAGGTTGACGGCAATAATGACGCCGAAGAAGGCCAGCATGATCATCAGCATGTGCCGTCCGGTGAACTCTCCGCTGCGCGCGTTCGTTTTCACTTCAGTTTCTCCGGTGCGTTGAAGGTGGCGGTATAATCAGCACGCTCGCCCGTGGCAGGATCCGTGGCGACGAACGAAAAGGAACGCGATGTACCAGACAGCACCTCCGGATCAGCGCGCACGAAGACCTTGATGGTCTTCAGCCTGTCCGGTTCGAGCACGACTTCCGTTTCAAGAACATTTGCGGTGTCATCCCCCGCCACTGTCATCGATGCGCCTTCAAAGCTCTCATCGAGTTTCAGAACAACGGTCCGCGGCTGCGGCACCATGTTGAGCAGCTTGACGGTGTAGCCGTTTCGAATAGCGCCATCCGACAACAGAACGAACTGGGGATTGCGATCGTGGAGGACGTTGAGTTCGAGACGATCCCGTGTCGCGAGCGCAAACGCAATCGACACACCGATGGCACTCCACGCCCCGAAATAGATGAAGGTGCGCGGCCGCAACAGTTTCCGGATATGGAAATGCGCCAGCTTGTCGGAAAACGTCCCATCCGGCTTGCGGACGCGTTCGGGCGTGATGGAACAGCTTCCCGATCGGGTCGCAATCGCCATATTGGCATCATAGTCGTTCAGCGTCGAATAGCTGATAAGACCGCGCTCCTTGCCGAGCCGACCCATGACATCGTCGCAGGCATCGATACAGAGCGCGCAGGTGATACATTCGAGCTGCTGGCCGTCGCGAATGTCGATACCCATCGGACAGACGGCGACGCAGGCGTTGCAATCGACGCAATCGCCGACGCTCGCGCCAGCAGCAGCGGCTTTCTTGGTATGCCGCGACCGGGGCTCGCCACGCCAGTCATTATAGGTGACGGTGAGCGAGGTTTCGTCGAGCATCGCGGCCTGGATGCGTGGCCAGGGGCACATATAGGTGCAGACCTGCTCGCGCATCAGCCCGCCGAACGTATAGGTCGTGGCCGTCAGCACCGCGACGGTGGCGTAAGCGATGAAGGCTGCGTTCCCGGTCACGAAATCCACGGCAAGCGTCGGTGCATCGGCGAAGTAGAAGATCCAGGCGCCGCCTGTCAGAACCGCGACGACGAGCCAGGACAGATGCTTGATGACGCGGATGCGCAGTTTGGTGAAGGACCAGGGCGCGGCGTCGAGCTTCATGCGCGCATTGCGGTCGCCTTCGAAAAAACGCTCGATGACCAGGAAGAGATCGACCCAGACGGTCTGCGGACAGGTATAGCCGCACCACGCTCTTCCAACGGTCGAAGTCACGAGAAACAGGCCGATGCCCGCCATCACCAGCAGACCCGCAACGTAGATGAATTCCTGCGGCCAGATTTCGATGAAAAAGAAATAGAACCGGCGGTTGGCCATGTCGATCAGGACGGCCTGATCCGGCGCAAAAGGACCGCGATCCCAGCGGATCCACGGCACCAGATAATAGATACCCAGCGTGATCGCCATGACGATCCACTTGAACCGGCGGAAGGATCCGGACGCCCGCTTCGGAAAGATTTTCTTCCGGCGCGCGTAAAGCGGCTGCCGGTTGGCGGCCGAATTGGTCGCAACGGCATCCAGCCTTGTTATATCCTGATCCTGCATGACGCGCCAACCTTTCGTCAAACTCTCGCCAGGCGCAAAACGGAAACGGCCGGCACGATCACTCATGCCAGCCGTATCGAGGTTTGATCTTGATCGAGATCAAGAAAACTACTTTTCGCCCCCTCCAAGGGCGTGAACGAAGGCCGCGAGCTCTTTGATGGCGGTGTCTCCGAGACGGGCATTCCAGGCCGGCATCGCACCCATGCGCGGTGCACGAACCTGCGCTGCGATCGCCGCCTCGTCCGCGCCGTAGAGGGCAATCGCATCAGTCAGGTTCGGCGCTCCCAGTTCCTTGTTGCCCTTGGCATTGTCGCCATGGCAGGCAGCGCAGTTTTCCGCGAACACCGTTTTGCCCGGCTCGATGAGAGATCCATTCTTGACCGGTTGCGAGAGGCTGACGACGAAGGCACTCACCTGTGCGATCTGGGCACTGTCGAGCACCTCGGCGAAGGCCGGCATCAGGGAATCATGTGTCTGGTCGTCCTTCGCAAAGCGAATGCCATGGGCGATCGTCTGCTGGATCTGATCCGGCTTTCCGCCCCAGAGCCAGTCATCATCGTTGAGGTTTGGAAAGCCCGGCGAGCCCGCAGCGCCGGAACCGTGACACTGGACGCAGTTCACCTTGAACGACGCCCCGCCGGCCGCGACAGCGATGCTGCGGAGCTGATCGTCCGCGAGAATGGCCTCGACCGACTTGTCCCTGATGGCCGCCCTGTAGGTACCCAAAGCATCATCGGCAGCCGAAAGCTCCTTGCGGACCTCCTCCCGGCTCGAATAGCCGAGTACGCCTTGCGTGGCGGATGTCAGCAGCGGCCAGGCCGGATAGGCGATGGCATAGCCAAGCGCCCAGACGATGGTTGCGTAGAACGTCCAGACCCACCAGCGCGGCATGGGATTGTCAAGTTCGCGGATGCCGTCCCATTCGTGACCGGTGGTCGATACGCCGGAGATTTCGTCGATGTGTTTCTCGCTCATGTCAGTCGTCCTTCAGGGGGATGCGGGCAGCATCCTGGCTGAGTTCCTTGCTTCCCGGGCGAAAGGCAAAAGCGGAGGCGGCGACGAAGAAGGCCAGCATGGCAAGAAGCCCCCAGCTATCGGCGAATGTTCGCATGATATGATAGTCCATGGTCTCTCTCCTTAACGGTCTCCACCGGTCTCGTCGTAGGTCCTGAAGTCCACCAGCGTGCCGAGCATCTGGAGGTAGGCGATCAGCGCATCCATTTCGCTCAAGACTTGCGGATTACCGTCGAAGTCGCCGCTTTTCGCCTTCGGATAGCGGCCATCGAAAGCCGTGGTGTCACT